>JALVTT010000055.1 GCA_027024025.1 Sedimenticola sp. | reverse complement strand
CCCGAGGAAGATACTCCAGCGCAAAGGTGGTTTTGCCGGCGCCATTGGGTCCGGCGATGATCCAGCAGGTTGGCATGGCTTTGTCTTGATCGGAACCCATTACTTCACTGCAATGCAGATGGCGTAGACCACCTCGATGCTACCCTGGATTTCGATAGTTTCATGGCTCATTCTGGTCTAGCTCACGCTCACACCAGTTCGGCGTCGGTGATGATCTCCACGAGCGCCGGACCTTCGTGGGCGATGGCCTGGCGCAGGGCGTCTTCCAGCTCGGCGGCGTCGGTGACCCGGATGCCCTTGCCGCCGCACAGTTCGGCGTAGGCGGCAAACGACGGATTGTGCAGGTCGGTCTCCCAGACCGGCCATTCGCCGGCGCGCTGTTCCTTGGAGATCTTGCCGAGTTCCGAGTTGTTGAGCAGCACATGGGTGATGTCCATGCCGTACTTGACCGCAGTGGTGAAATCCATGGGGTACTGGCCGAAGCCGCCGTCGCCGGAGACGGAGATCACCTTGCGGCCGCGGTATTCGTCGAAGTCCTGGGTGGCGGCCCAGGCGCCCATGGCGGCGGGGAAGGAGAAGCCGATGGAGCCGAGGTAGCCGGACATCAGCACCCGCTGGCCACAGGTCTCGAAGTAGCGGCCGAAGGAGTAGGTGTTGTTGCCCACGTCCACCGCGATCAGGGCGTCCGGCGGGCAGGTGGCGGTGAGCGCGGCGAACACGGCGGCGGAGTGGACCCCCTTGCCCTTCTCGTTCAGGCGGCGGGCCTTCTCGTCGCGCCACATGCGCCAGCGTTCGGCCAGCTCGCTGAGCTGGTCGGCGGCCTCGGGGTGGCGCTGCACGCGGGGTGCGATGGCATCGCAGAAGGCGCCGATCTCGCCCCAGATGGGCAGGGTGACGGGGTGGAACTTGCCCAGCTGCATGCGCTCGAAGTCCACCTGGATGATGGGCTTGGCCGGGGTGATGCCGGTGTGGTTGGAGAAGGAGGAGCCGAGCGTCAGGATCAGGTCGGTCTCGTTCATGAACCAGCTCGCAATCGGCGTGCCGGAGCGGCCCAAGACGCCTGCGGCGTTGGGATGGGTGTCGGGGATCAGGCCCTTGCCCTTGAAGGTGGTCAGCACCGGCGCGCCCAGTGTCTCGGCAAGATCAATCACCGCCTCGCGCGCGGCGGCGCCACCGTGGCCCAGCACGATGATGGGGCGGCGGGCTTCATTGATCATCGCCACCGCGCGGTCGATGTCCTCTTGCGCGGGCAGCACGCTGTCGTGGCCGAGGCGACCGTCGGGCCCGGCGGCCGGGGCGTCGCTGGGGCGGGTCTGCACATCGTCGGGGAAGATCAAATGCGCCACGTCGCGCTCGACGATGGCGGTCTTGCAGGCCAGGGACATCAGCTCGGCATGGCGCGAGGAATCCAGCACCGGCTGGGAGAAGCGCGCCACCGCCTCGAAGGCGGCGGAGAGATCGATATCCTGGAAGGCGCCGGGGCCGAACACCTGAGTCTGCACCTGGCCGGTCAGCGCCAGCACCGGGGCGCGGTCCACCTTGGCGTCCCACAGGCCGGTCATCAGGTTGGTGGCGCCGGGGCCGGCGATGGTGAGGCAGGCGGCTGGCCGGCCGGTGAGCTTGCCGTAGGCGGAGGCGGCGAAGGCGGCCGCGCCCTCGTGGCGGATGCCGATGTAGCTGAGCTGGCCGGCGGCCTCGCGCCGGCGCAGGGCGTCGGCCAGGCCCAGGTTGGAGTGACCCACCATGCCGAACACCCGCTTCACGCCCCAGTTGACCAGGGTCTCGGCCATGACGTCGGTGACGGTGCGCTGGTGGGGTTTTTCGGGTTTCAGGCCGATGTAGATCTCGTCACCGCGGATCTCCACCGGATACAGCTTCTGGCCGCTGTCCTCGTGGCCACCCGGCGGACGCCCGGTGAGCGGGTCGAAGTCCCAGCCGTGCCAGGGGCAGCGGATCCAGCACTCGCCGCCCTTGCCGCGCTCGATGGTGCCCTCGCCCAGCGGGCCGCCCTGGTGGGGGCAGTGGTTGTCCATGGCCGCCCACTGGCCGTCGAAGTGGGAGAGGCAGATGGTGGTGGTGCGGGCGGTGACCGTCTTCACCCGGCCCTCGGGCAGGTCGCTGGTCTTGCCCACGCAGATCCAGTCGAGTTGTTCGTCGCTCACGCGCTTCTCCTCCTTATGTTTTTGTCTGGTGGCTGTTCGCCTGTGTCAGTCGCCGTCCCCGCGGGCAAAGCTCGCGGCCAGCGGCTGGGCCGTCACGCCGTGCAGGAAGATGCTGAGCAGCACCGTGAGCACCACGCAGGCCAGCACCTCGTCAGCGCCGGGGACGTTGTAGCCCTCCACGATCAGCAGGGCGAACAAGATCGATGCCAGCCCGCGCGGGCCCGACCAGCCGAGAAAAAATTTCTCCCAGGGCCGCAGATCGGTGCCCGTGAGCGACAGCCACACCGGCAGGATGCGCACCACGGTGAGAAAGGCCAGCGACAGCAGCACCGTCTTCCAGGTCGCGTGCGCCAGCCCCTGCGGTGCCAGCACCGCGCCGAAGATCAGGAAGGTGAGCAGGGTCAGCAACTGGCCCTCGCTCTCCATGAACTCGCCGATGAAGTCGCAGGAACAGCGCAGGCTGTTGCCGAAGGTCAGCCCGCCGACGAAGGCGGCGATGAAGCCGTTGCCGCCGATCAGCTCCGCGCCGAGGTAGCACAGCAGGGCGGTGGCAAGGAAATAGATGCCCTGATAGCTCAGGGTCGCCAGTTTGCGGTCGATGGCGAAATCCAGCAGGCGCGCGGCGAGCCAGGCGATGACGATACCCGCCAGCGGCCCCAGCAGCACCTGCAGCGCGGCGAAGCGGATCAGGCTGTCCGGCGCCTCACCGCCGCCATGGGACACGCCGCCCGAGGCCGCCAGCGCGGCGATCATCACCACCGGCAGGGCCATGCCGTCGTTCAGCCCGCTCTCCACGTTCACCCCCTGACGCAGCCGCAGCGGCACGCTAGGGCTGGAGACCACCGCCTGCCCCAGCGCGGCGTCGGTGGGGGTGAGAATGGCCGCCACCAGCAGCGCCAGCGCCCAGGACTGCTCAAGCGAAACCCAGTGCGCCACCAGGGTGCCGAAGAGAATGGTCAGCGGCATGCCGATCAGCAGCATGCGCGCCGGGATGCCCGCGCCCTGCTTCAACGCCCCTAGGTCGATGCGCGAGGCGTCCGAGAACAGGACGAGAATCAGGGTGAACTCGGCGATACCGTGCACGATGGCGCGCTCCGACGCCATCGGCACCAGGTCCGCGCCGCCCTGGCCGATCAACCAGCCGAAGGCGGTGAACAGCATCGGCATGGTGAGCAGAGAGGACTCCAGACGGCGGGACAGCGCGGCGAAGGCGAGGATGGCGAGCAGGATCAGGGCGAGATAGAGGTGTTCCATGGCATGGGCTCCTGTCGTTGGGAGGCCCTGATGCCTCCCGCCTCACCACCCACAGGAGCCACAAGGACCCTCTGAGCCAGATGATCCCGCGACATGCCACGCACCACCAGAATCCACGGAACAACAACCGGCCCAAAGCCGACCATATCAGATCTCCACAGATTGCCAAACAACCATCTTTGCCCATATTCTCGAGACCGATGCGACCGTACTTACCTATAAGCGATGCCATCACATCACCTTTACACAGCGCTGCGCTGGTTATGAAGAACGCGCCACCAAACTTGACGGCCCAGGAAGGACCGAGCCAAATGCAATAGCGGCTGGGACAATAGAAATGCTTCGACCATGAAAAAAGGCGGCATCCGCGATGCCGCCCCTGTCATGGACTGAGAAAGTGCCGCAGCCGCTCAGTCGCGGTCGCCGCAACTGCCGGTGTCGCAGGCATCCTCGCCCAGGGTCTCCTCGCGCATGGCCTGCTCGGCCTTGGCGTTGCGCGCCTCGATCTCGGCCCGGGTACGGGCCTCCCAGATCGCCTTGCGTTCCTTGACCCGGCGGTCCCAGGCATCCTTCTGCTCGGGGATGGTCATCTCGCCGAACAGGACCTGACGCATCAGGCGGTAGCCGAACTTGATCAGGGCCTCCTCGTTCTGCTCCAGCTCGTCATAAGTCTGCTGGGGCAGGTCGTAGGTGCGCTTGAAGTTGTCGCTGAGGACGAACTTGCGGAACATGTCGAAGTTGAACGAGGCCATGAAGAACAGCTGCAGGCTCATCTCATTGGGCCGGCCCACGCCCGGGCCGCCGGAGCGTTTCTTGAGGATCAGCTCGTACCACTCGCGGTTCATCTCGTCGTAATCCTCGACGCCCTGCTCCTCGCGGTACTCGGCCACCGTCAGCTCCCGGTCCTCGTCGTGGCCCTTGCAGTGTTCCTCGACCACCAGGGAGTATTTCTGCTCGGCCTTGGAGGCGCCCTTCTCGCGCATCGACAGCAGGCCCACCGGGTAGTAACGGCAGACCGTGGGACGGTCCTCGTAGACCCCGCAGCCCTTGTCGCCGTCGAGGAACAGGCAGGCGCCGTCCTCGTCGGTGCGCAGTTTGATCCCCGGCACCCCGTCGCGCTCCAGCTGGAAGGGCACGGTGTGTTTCTTCAGGAATTCCTCGGACGACATGCCGAGGCGGCGCTGCAGGCGCAGCACATCGTAAGGCGCGAGGGTGATGTCGGCATGCCGGCAGCACTCGTTGAAGCAGCTGATGCCCTTGTGGCAGCGAAAACGGATCTTGCTCTCGGCCGTGAGCAGGGTCGGCAGGGTCGCGCTGCTCAGCTCCTCCGGGATATCGAATTTTTCATCACTCATCGACCTTACCTCTCGAAAACTGGCGTGCCGGACAGGAAAGCTTGGCACGGATGCGGACACTATACAGGCCGCGGATTATAGGGTTTTGCGCCGATCTGTGCGCAGCCCCCAGACAAAAAACTCCGGGCGCCTGGGGCGCCCGGAGTTGCTGGGCCTTCGATTCCGGGGAATCAGCCGGCCCTGAGGTCCTCAGCCGTCAATTACTTGAACAGCTTGGACTTGTCGACCAGATCGACGTGGGCACGCTTGAAGCAGGTCCAGGTCTTGGTCTCCTTGTCGTAGATGGAGTTCACGAAGCACTTCCAGTTTTCTTCGTCCACGAAGTTCTTGTCCATGCGGTAGTAGAAGCCCGGGTAACGGGATTCTTCACGGAACTGGATGTGTTTCATGTGAGCTTCCGCAGTCAGGATGCGGTGGTAGTTCTCCCACGCACGCAGCAGCTCGTGAAGGTCTTTCGCACGCATCTTGAGTGCGTCTTCCTTCAGCATCTCGAGCTTCTGCTCGGCCAGGGCCAGCATGTGCTCGTTGGTGGTGTAGTAGGTGGCAACACCGGCTACATACTCGTCCATGATCTTCTGCAGACGGAACTGCAGCATGCGCGGAGTGATGTAGTTCGGGTTGACATCGATGGCGGTGGTGTAGTCCTTGTGCTCCAGGAAGTTGCGCACCGGACGATAGATCTCCTCGATGAGGGTGTCCACGTCGGTGTCCAGCTCCGGAGTCAGGTCCGCATTGTCGATGCAGTACTTCACCATGGACTTGGCGGCGATACGACCCTCGGCGTGCGAGCCGGAGGAGAACTTGTGGCCGGATGCGCCCACGCCGTCACCACCGGTGAACAGGCCCTTGACGGTGGTCATGCCGCGATAGCCCCAGTGCCAGCCCCTGGGCAGGTGCTCGGGCACACCGTCCATGGCCTCGTCGGTCGGCGCACCGACATCTTCCGGACCGGAGGTCCAGATGCCGCAGCAGCCGGAGTGCGAGCCCAGCAGATAGGGTTCGGTGGGCATCAGCTCGGAGTTCTTCTTCTCCGGCTCGATGTTCTCACCGGCCCAGATGCCGCACTGGCCGATACACATGTCGAGGAAGTCTTCCCAGGCCTCTGCCTCCAGGTGCTTCACCTCGCGCGGAGACAGGGTCTCGCGCAGGTTGGCCAGGGCGGTCACGGTGTCCATCCAGATCGGACCCAGACCGTCCTTCATTTCCTTCAGCATCAGGTGGTTACGCAGGCAGGAAGCCGGCACGGCAGCCTGGCCGTAGGGCGGGTAGTCGTCCAGCATGTCCTTGTTCTTGACCATGTAGGCCTCGCCCAGGGCGTTGGTGGCCTTGGATTTGAACAGCAGGAACCAGGCGCCCACAGGACCGTAACCGTCCTTGAAGCGGGTCGGCACGAAGCGGTTTTCCATCATGGTCAGCTCGGCGCCGGCCTCGGCGGCCATGGCGTAGGTGGAACCGGCGTTCCACACCGGGTACCAGGCACGGCCCTGACCTTCACCCACGGAGCGCGGACGGAAGATGTTCACGCAGCCGCCGGCAACCAGCAGGATGGCCTTGGCCTTGTAGACGTACAGCTTGTGCTCGCGGACGGAGAAGCCGACAGCACCGGCGATGCGGTTCTTGTCGTTCTTGTCGTTGACCAGCTTGACGATGAACACGCGCTCCTGGATGCGGTCGGTGCCCAGGGCCTTCTTGGCGGCCTCGGCCACGATCCACTTGTAGGATTCGCCGTTGATCATGATCTGCCACTTACCAGAGCGGACCGGCTTGCCGCCGTCCTTCAGCGGGGTCAGGCCCTTGGAGCCGTCGTGACGCTCGCCGTTCTCGTCGGTCTTCCAGATCGGCAGGCCCCACTCCTCGAACAGGTGCACGGACTCGTCCACGTGACGGCCCAGGTCGTAGGCCAGGTCGTCGCGGGTGATGCCCATCAGGTCGTTGGAGACCATGCGGGCGTAGTCGGCCGGATCCTGCTCGGGACCGATGTAGGTGTTGATGGCGGACAGGCCCTGGGCCACGGCGCCGGAACGGTCCATGGCGGCCTTGTCGACCAGCTTGACTTTCAGGTCATGACCCTGGGCCTTGGCGGCTTCCAGCCACGGACCCAGCTCGTAAGCGGCACCACAGGCAGCCATACCACCGCCGATGATGAGGATGTCTACCGCTTCTTCAATGACGTCGGGATTTCCGAATTCTGCCATTTCTTTTACCTCTGATACGTTGAATTGATGCCGATTACTTGCGGATCAGCTCGCTGGGGTCGCCAGCGCGGTAGCCGTTCTGCTCGTTGTGGTTGAAGAAGCCAGGCTCGGCGATCTTGGCCAGGTCGGCTGCCGGCTTGCCACCGTAGGGATCGATGGAGCCTTCCGGGGTGGTGCGGATCGGGAACTTGAAGCGCTTCATGGTGCCGTTGCGGAACTTGATGGTCCACATGATGGAGTCGGTACCACGCAGCGGCTGCACGGATGCGCCCAGCGGCACGATGTCCGCGTAGGGACGGGCCTCGATGGCGTTCTGCGGGCAGATCTTGACGCAGGAGTAGCACTCCCAGCACTGATCCGGCTCCTGGTTGAACGACTTCATGGCGTGGCCGGTCAGAGAACCGTCCATGTCCAGCTTCATCAAGTCGTGCGGGCAGATGTACATGCACGCGGTTTTGTCTTGGCCTTTACAGCCATCGCACTTGTCGGTACGTACGAATGTAGGCATCGAAAGTTTCTCCTGAGGTTTACACTGCAGTGTGTGGGTTGTTCGAGTCCCTCCCTCGCGGCAGGGACTCAAATCCTGGCCCCAAAATCGGCGACGCGTCCCGCTCTGGAGCGGCCCGCACCTGGACGAATCTGCAAGATACACATTGCAAAAAGGCCCGCCGGGGCATGGGGTGTGTAAACATAAGGAGGGGGCGAATAAAACGCCAAACAGTTTTACCCGCAGATGGCATAAATCAGCCTTATTTCATTTGCTAATACGGCCGATCATGTCATTGATTTGAAAGCCCTTTGACCCGAAGACACCCCAGCCAACGCGAATCATTATCATTGTCGCCATGAATCAGCCAAGCAACAGCCCGGACGTCACCCTCTTCATCGCCACCGGATGCGCCCATTGCCCGGCCGTGCTGGCCGCCCTGAGCGAGCTGGTCAAACAGGGCGCCATCGGCCGCCTGGACGTGACCAATATCGTGGAACGCCCCGAACGCGCGCAGCGGCACGGGGTGCGCTCGGTGCCCTGGATACGCATCGGCCCCTTCACCCTGCAGGGCAGTTACACTCCGGCCGAGCTGCGCCAGTGGGTGACGCGCGCGGGCAGCGACCAGGGGCTGCGCGACTACCTGGCCGAGCTGATCGACACCCAGCGCCTGGACGAGGCGGTACGACTGGCCCGCCGCGATCCCCACCTGCTGCGGCTGGCGGTGGAGATGATCGGCGATCTCGAGACCCCCATGGGGGTGCGCATCGGCATCGGCGCCCTGCTCGAGGAACTGGCCGACGATCCGGCGGCGCTGGAGCCGGCGCTCGAGCCGCTGCGCGCCCTGCTGGATTCCGGCGACGCCCCGGTGCGCGCCGACGCGGCCTATTATCTGGGCCTGAGCCCGGACCCCCGGGTCCGCGACTGGCTGGACGCACTGCGCCAGGATCCGGACCCCGAGGTCCGCGAAATCGTCGCCGAGGCCCTGGCGAACCAGTAAGATAGAGGCATGTCCACACCGCTCATCCTGCAAGACAACAGCCGCCTGTTCCTGGTCCTTGGGGCCGTGGGCGGTTTTTTCAGCGTCCTGTTCGGCGCCTTTGCGGCGCACGCCCTGCGCGACATCATCAGCCCCGGGCTGTTGCAGGCCTTCCAGACCGGAGTCCATTACCAGGCCCTGCACTCGCTGGCCCTGATCGCGGTCGGCATCCTGGCCGGCCAGCGGCCGCACCGCCGCCTGAGCATGGCCGGCTGGGCCTTCGCCACCGGCATCCTGCTGTTCTCCGGTAGCCTCTACATCATGGCCGGCATCGACGCCCCCTGGCTGGGCCTGGTCACGCCTTTCGGCGGGCTCTCCTTCCTGCTCGGCTGGGGCACGCTGGCCTGGCACCTGCTGCGCGGCTGAGCCGGACGCCGATGCGAGGCCGCCTCCTCCTGCTATGCCTGCTCGCGAGCGGCCCGGCCCTGGCCGAGGTCAGCAGCGAGACCATCTTCTTCCTGCGGCCGGACGGGCGCCACTACCTGCTGGAGCGGGCGGTGCATTCGGACAGCAGCAGCCACCGCTTCCACCTGCCCAAATCGGTGCAGCCCGAGGATCTGCTGCACATCAGCCCGGCGCATTACGAATGGGACGACAGCGGCGAGGCCGGCAACATCCTGAGCTTCGACGCCGGTGGCTTCAGCCTGATCTACCCCGGGCGCTTCGACGGGCAGTCGCTGCACCGCGATGCCCAGGGCGTGTGGCATTTCAAGAGCTGGGACGGGCGGCGCGACGCCGACGGCCGCTTCGGCTACTGGTACGCGCCCGGGGATTTCGACCGCTACACCTTCACCTGGATCGTGCCGGACAATATCGAGCTGACTCGCTACCGCTGCAACCGCGACGGCACCTGGACACGGCGACCGCACGCGGTCAGCTTCTACGCCGAGGGGGTCAACAACCTGACCTTCGAGATCGATTACCGGGTGCACCCGCCCGCCGCCACCGGCAAGGCGGCCACCGCCCCGCCGTCAGATCCTCCCGCAAGGGCCGCCGCGCCCGCCGCGGACGATGCCGACGGCGTGCCCGCGCCGGCCGATCTGTGTCCGGACACCCCCGCCGGGGCGCGCGTGGACCGCAGCGGCTGTCCACTGGACAACGACCGTGACGGGGTGCCAGACGGCATCGACCAGTGCATCGCGACCCCGGAG
>JALVTT010000054.1 GCA_027024025.1 Sedimenticola sp. | reverse complement strand
CCCCTCCCCAGCCCTCCCCCGCAGGCGGGGGAGGGAGAATGCCCTGGTAGGGTGCGGTGACGCAGGAACCGCACCAGAACGAACACAGCCAGCCCCCTCTCAACCGCCACGCAGGCGTTTCAGATGCCGGTACAGGGTCCGCTCGCTGATCCCCAGGCGGCGCGCGGCCTCGCCCCGGTGACCGCCGCAGGCCTTGAGCACCTGCAGGATCTCGATGTCCCCGGGGCCGCCGCCGCGCCGCGCCACCAGGCGGCGGGTCGATTCGTCCACCGGCAGCGCCTCGGGCGCGTCGGCGTCCAGCGCCACCAGCTGATCGTCGAACACCAGATGCTCGGGACGCAGCGGCTCGTCGGCGGCGTAGATCACGGCCCGCTCGATCAGGTTGCGCAGCTCGCGCACATTGCCCGGGTAGTCGTGGGTCATCAGCACCTCCAGCACCTTGGGCGAGAGTTCGCGCAAGGCGGGATCGGGCTGGTACTGGGCCATGAAATGGGCCGCCAGGTCGGGGATGTCCTGGCGCCGGTCGCGCAGTCGCGGCAGCTTCACGGGAAAGGCCGACAGCCGGTAGTACAGCGACTTGAGCAGCCGGCCCTCGGCCACCGCCTTCTGCAGGTCGTGGTGGGTGGCGACGATCACACGCACATCCACCAGCTGATAGCCCACCGCGCCCAGCGGCTGGATCTCGCCGCTCTCCAGCACCCGCAGCAGGCGCAGCTGGGAGTCCGAAGGCAGCTCGCAGATCTCGTCGATGAACAGGGTGCCGCCCTCGGCCTGCTGAAACAGCCCCTCCTCCGCGGCATGCGCCTCCGAGGCCACCGCGCCGAACAGGCGCCGGTCGATGTCTCCGCCCCGCCCCTCCAGGGCGCAGTCGAACACCACGAAGGGCCGCTCGGCCCGCTTGGAGTGCTGGTGCACATAGCGCGCCAGGTGTTCCTTGCCGGTGCCGCTCTCGCCGACCAGCAGCAGCGTGGTGCGGGTCGGGGCCACGCGCAGCAGTTGCTTGATCATCAGCTGCATGCACTCGGACTGGCCGACCCGGAAATCATCCGTGCTGAGGGCGCGCAGGGGGATGATGCTCTCGCCCATGAAGGCCACCTCGCCCCGCTCGTCGAGCAGCGGCGTGGCGACGATCTGGACCCGCTCCTCCTGGCCGTCCGGGCCGCTGTGCACATGGATCACCTGGGCCGCCTCGCGGGTGCGGAAGAGTTCTTCCAGCGGGCAGTGTTCGCCGTGGCGGCTGCAGGGCGAGTCCAGCTTGTGCGAGACCTTGTGGCAGTGCCGGCCGCGCAGATCCGCCACGTCCACGCCATAATGCCGCGCATAGGCCTGGTTGGCCGTGACGATGGTGTAGTCGGCGTCGATGATCACAAAGGGATCGGGAAAGCTGTCGATCAACTGCTGGCTGCTGGGGTCGGTGGACTTGTCTTTCACGGGTCCGGGCTCCGGATGGGGTTCGCTACTCCTGCGATAGACGACATAATCAGCGGCTTATTCCGCCAATTCTGACGTTCATGCCGGATCTGTCAATGATTCTGCCACAGCGCCGCCTGCCGGTGCGTCCCGGGCCCACCCGACGGATTCCGGGGTGACTTCATGGCCTCAGGGCCTATGCTTGGTTTACCGCTTCAGCATTCCGGAACCCGCATGCGCAAGACCCTGTCCATTCTGTTCATGACCCTGCTGCCTGTCCTGCCGTCAGTGCCGTCTCAGGCGGCGGGCGCCCTGGTCCACACCCCGTATGAAGACCCCAAGGTGGTGTTCGACTTCTACTTCGACGACCCGCGCAAGATCAACAGCGCCCTGTACTGGATCCGCTCCTACATGAACCCGCTGACCGAATCGCCCTACGACATGGCGCCGGAGTTCATGCACATCGTGGTGGTGCTGCACGGCACCGAGCTGGTCACCGTGGCCACCAAAAACTACGAAAAATACAAGGACGCGGTGGACCGCATGCGCTACTACGCCCAGCTGGGCGTGGATTTCCGGGTATGCAACCTGGCGGCGCACGACTTCGGCTACCGGGTGCAGGACTTTCAGGACTTCATCAAGGTCATCCCCTCGGCCATCACCGAGCTGGGATACTGGCAACAGCAGGGCTATGCCCTGATCGCCCCGCGGATCATGGACAAGCAGTTTTCCATCGAGGAGATCCGCTGAACGCCCCCTCCCCGCCCTTCCCCCGCAAGCGGCGGAGGGAGAGATCCCCCAACCAGAGACTCCGCCGGCACAAGGTCCAGGCC
>JALVTT010000053.1 GCA_027024025.1 Sedimenticola sp. | reverse complement strand
GCATCATGCCGCGCGCGGGCGTTTTCTGATCGTGGACGAGATCTACCAGGGCCTGCAGTACGGCGGCCGGCCCTGGACGGCCCTGGCGGCCGGTGGCGAGGGCCTGTTCGTGATCAACAGCTTCTCCAAGTTCTTCGGCATGACCGGCTACCGGGTGGGCTGGGCGGTGGTGCCCGAGTCCTTCGTCGAGCCCATCGAGCGGCTGGCGCAGAATCTGTTCCTGGCGCCGCCCACCGTGGCCCAGCATGCCGCGCTGGCGGCCTTCCAACCCGGGGTGCTGGACGAGCTGGAACAGCGCCGCGAGGTCTTTCGCAAGCGCCGGGACCGGCTGTTCGAGGGCCTGCGCGCGCTGGGTTTCGGGCTGCCGGCGCGCGCGCCCGAGGGGGCCTTCTATCTGTACGCCGGCATCGCCGGGCTGGGGCGGGGCGACGGCGAGGCCTTCGCCCGGGACCTGCTGGACCGGGAGGCGGTGGCGATCACCCCGGGGATTGACTTCGGCGAGCGCGGGGCCGAGGCGCATGTGCGCTTTGCCTACACCACCGGGATCGAGCGCATCGAGCAGGGCCTGGAGCGGATCGCGCGCTTTCTGCGCGGCTGAGGGCTCGGTCTTCAGGCCGACAAGGGGCTCCGAAAACCGCTTTGAATGCATCCCTGCCGCCGACGTTTTCGGCGCCCCATGTCGATCTGCGCTGTCAACCGATGACGTGCTCCCGGCTCAGTTCCGCAGCGGCTTGAGATCACGCACCCAGTACAGGGTGGCGCCCGCCACTGCCGCGGGCATGGCCACGAAGCCCAACACCAGCATCATGCCGCTCACCCCGGCGCCGAAGGCCAGGCTCTTGAGCCGGCGGCGCTTGAGCAGTTCGCGCTGGGCGCGGGGCGGCAGATCATGGTTGGCCATGGGGTAGTCGCCGTATTCGACGGCCAGGAACCAGAACCCGGCCAGCAGCCACAGCGCGGTGGCCAGCAGGTTCAGGCCCGGCACCAGGGCCGAGACCAGGAGCAGGATCAGCAGCGGGATCATGCGCGAGGCCATGTAGAACATCTTGCCCAGCTCCGCGCGCACCGCGGGCCAGATGCTGGCCATCAGCGAGCCCTCGGCCCCCTGCGGGCGCTGCCCGGTGAGCGCGGCCTCGATGCGCGCGGCCAGCACCCCGTTGAAGGGCGAGGCGATCAGGTTGGCGAGCACGGTGAAGCCGTAGAACATGATCATGGCATAGGCCAGCGCGAACACCACCCACAGCAGCGGCCGCAGCCAGGACAGCCAGCCGTCCTCCGGCAGGTGGTGGCCCATGAAGTCGTCGAAATACAGCCCGCCCAGCCAGGCCAGCAGGCCGAAGATCAGGATATTGAGCAGCAGCGGCACCATCACATAGCGCCGGTACCCGGGGCTGAACACCAGGCGCAGCCCTTGGAAGGGCAGCAGCAGACCGTCGATCAATGCCTTCATGGCAGCATCACTCCCTCGTTTTCGAGCATCTCGACCAGCCGGATCAGCGGCAGGCCGATCAGGGCGTTGGGATCGTCACCCTCCAGGCGCCGGAACAGGGCGATGCCCAGTCCCTCGGACTTGAAGCTGCCGGCGCAGCCGAAGGGTTCTTCTTTGTCCACGTAACGGACGATTCGTTCCCGGTCCAGCTCGCGGAAGTGCACGGTGAAGGGCTCGCACACGAGCTGCTCGCGCCCGCTGCGGCTGTCGAGCAGGCACAGTCCGGTGTGGAAGCGCACCGCGCGTCCGGAGGCCCGCTGCAGTTGGCGGATGGCGTTGTCGCGGTTGCCGGGCTTACCCAGGATCTCGCCGTCGATGCAGGCGACCTGGTCGGAGCCGATGATCAGGGCGTCCGGATACAGCTTCCGCACCGCGCGGGCCTTGAGCGCGGCCAGGCGGCGCACCAGATCCTCGGGCGCCTCGCCGGGGCGGGCGGTCTCGTCGGCGTCGGGCGAGGCGGTGTCGAAGGGCAGGCCCAGGCGCGCCAGCAGGGCCTGGCGGAAGGGCGAGGTGGAGGCGAGGACCAGTCGGGTGTTCATAGGACGCTACGGCATGGATGATCGGGGCGCGCAGTTTAGCAGAGCCGGCCGGCCGGAGGTCCGTCTTCCCATACTGGCCGGGGTGGCGGCTGCGCGAAGGCTGTGTTAGCAACAAATAGAACTGTCCGGTTTTGTAGCACATAAACTGTCCGCTTTGGGTTGAGTGGATCAGGCCTGGCAGCGGACGTTGTCCAAGTCCTGATCAAGGGGTTCGAAGG
>JALVTT010000052.1 GCA_027024025.1 Sedimenticola sp. | reverse complement strand
ACTGGCATTACCGGGGGCGCCTGGACGCCAGCCGCAAGGAGGCCGCGCCGCCGGATGTGCGGCGCGATCTGTTCGAGGCGATGAAGCAGGTGGCCGAGACGGGGCGGGGCCCCGAGGAGCAGATCCCCAGCATGGGCTGCTCAATCAAGTGGAAGGATGAATAGATATTGTCGTAAATCCCGGAAAGCCAAGCGATAACAGTCGCTTGTGGCAGGGGTTTGTGTCGCGTCAGGTCCATCCTTATGGGTGTATTGGAATATTCCGTGAATCCACCCTTGCCCCTTCCAAGATTCCTGGGTGAGAATATGCAACCTTTTTTACCTGCCGGGCCCCCTGGGTCCAGGTGCGCGCCGGCCCCGCCGCCGGCCTCGCCCGGGTGACAAGTAGATTTCCAATCCCCGGCGGACCGTGTTCGGCGGGGGCACGATTTTTTTCGTCTTTGACAGGAGAGACCCATGTCCTCACGCAGAGAGCTTGCCAATGCCATTCGCGCGTTGAGTATGGATGCCGTTCAGAAAGCCAATTCCGGTCACCCGGGTGCCCCCATGGGCATGGCCGATATCGCCGAAGTGCTGTGGAACGACCACATGAAGCACAATCCCGGCAATCCCCAGTGGGCCGACCGGGACCGCTTCATCCTTTCCAACGGGCATGGCTCCATGCTCATCTATTCCCTGCTGCACCTGACCGGTTACGATCTGAGCATCGATGACCTGAAGAACTTCCGTCAGCTGCACTCCAAGACCCCGGGTCACCCCGAGTACGGCTATGCGCCGGGCGTGGAGACCACCACCGGCCCGCTGGGACAGGGCATCACCAACGGCGTGGGCATGGCCATCGCCGAGCGCGCCCTGGCGGCCGAGTTCAACCGCGACGGCCACACCATCGTCGATCACCACACCTATGTGTTCCTCGGCGACGGCTGCCTGATGGAAGGCATCTCGCACGAGGCCTGCTCCCTGGCCGGCACCCTGGGGCTGGGCAAGCTGATCGCCTTCTGGGACGACAACGGGATCTCCATCGACGGCGAGGTCGAGGGCTGGTTCGCGGACGACACCCCGAAACGCTTCGAGGCCTATGGCTGGCACGTGGTGGCGGATGTCGACGGCCACGATCCGGAGGCCATCAACAAGGCCATCGAGGAGGCCAAGTCGGTCACCGACAAGCCCTCCATGATCTGCTGCAAGACCACCATCGGCTTCGGTTCGCCGAACAAGGCCGGTTCGCACGCCTGTCACGGCGCCCCGCTGGGCGAGGACGAGATCGCCCTGACCAAGGAGGCCCTGGGCTGGAAGTACGGTCCCTTCGAGGTGCCGCAGGAGATCTATGACGCCTGGGACGCCAAGTCCAGGGGCGCGGCCGCCGAGTCGGACTGGAACGAGCGCTTCGCCGCCTACGAGGCCGCCTATCCCGAGCTGGCCGCCGAGTTCAAGCGCCGCATGGCGGGCGAGCTGCCGGCGGACTGGAACAGCAAGGCCGACGCCTTCGTCGCCGAGTGCAACGAGAAGAAAGAGAAGAAGGCCACCCGCCAGGCCTCCCTGGCCTCCATCGAGGCCTACGCGGCGGCCCTGCCGGAGCTGTTCGGCGGTTCCGCCGACCTGGGCTGCTCCAACCTGACCGAGTGGTCGGGCTACCGGCCCATGCGCGCCGACAATCCGCACGCCAACTACGTCAACTACGGCGTGCGCGAGTTCGGCATGGGCGCGATCATGAACGGCATAGCGCTGCATGGCGGCTTCATCCCCTTCGGCGCCACCTTCCTGATGTTCTCGGAATACGAGCGCAATGCCATCCGCATGGCGGCGCTGATGAAGGTCCAGTCCATCTTCGTGTTCACCCACGACTCCATCGGCCTGGGCGAGGACGGCCCCACCCACCAGCCGGTCGAGCAGATCCCGACCCTGCGCATGATCCCGCGCATGGATGTGTGGCGTCCCTGTGACACGGTCGAGACCGCGGTGGCCTGGCGCGCCGCCATCGAAAAGACCGACGGTCCGACCTGTCTGGTGTTCTCGCGTCAGGGCCTGCCCTTCGTCGAGCGCAGCGGCGAGCAGATCGCCAATATCGCGCGCGGCGGCTACATCCTGAAGGACTGCGAGGGCACCCCGGACTGCATCGTGATCGCCACCGGTTCCGAGGTCGAGCTGGCCCTGGCCGCGGCCGAGGCCAGCGACAAGCAGGTGCGCGTGGTGTCCATGCCCTCGACCAATGTGTTCGACGCCCAGGACGCCGCCTATCGCGAATCCGTGCTGCCCGCGGCGGTACAGAACCGCGTGGTGGTCGAGGCCGC
>JALVTT010000051.1 GCA_027024025.1 Sedimenticola sp. | reverse complement strand
GAGCTTGGAGACGTTGGACTCGGGGTCCGCGAAATCTCCGAAGTGCCGCGCGCCGGCGGGGCAGGTGCGCACGCAGGATGGAATCCGGTCTTCCTCGGGGAGGTTTTCGTTATAGATCCGATCCACGCAGAGCGTGCATTTCTTCATAATGCCCGCCATCTGGTCCAGCTCGCGCGCGCCATATGGGCAGGCCCAGGCACAGAGGCCGCAGCCCATGCACTTGTCTTCGTTCACCAGCACAATCCCGTCTTCCTCGCGCTTGTAGCTGGCCCCCGTGGGGCAGACCGGCACGCAGGGGGCATCTTCGCAATGCAGGCACGACTTGGGGAAATGCACCGTTTGCGAGGGGCAGCCCTCCTGTTTGGCCTCAAACGTGTGCACGCGGTTGAGGAAGGTGCCCGAAGGGTCGCCCCCGTAAGCGTCCATGTCCGAGAGCGGCGCGCCGTATTCAACGGTATTCCAGCCCTTGCAGGAAATTTCGCAGGCATGGCAGCCCACGCAGGTATCCAGGTCGATAACCAGGCCGAGCTTTTTCCCGGTGGATGTTGGTAGCTGGGTCATTTCCACGCCTCCCCGAAAGCTAAATCTTTTGGCCCCTGGCCCACCGGCGAGCCCTGCGGGGCGAAATCCGGCTTTGTTTGCAGATCCGCCGGGGCATCCACCCGCCGGATCTTCACCCGCAGGTCAAACCATGCCGCCTGACCGGTGACGGGGTCGGAATTGCTCCAGCGCTGGCCGTCCTCTTTGGGCGGCAGCAACTCGTGGATCAGGTGATTGAGCAGGAAGCCCTGTTTGGTTTCCGGCGCGTCATTCTGCAAGGCCCAGGCACCCTTCCTCTTGCCAATGGCGTTCCATGTCCAGACGGTTTTGCCGTTCAGCCCGTCCATTTTCACCACCGGCACGGTGATGGAACCGTTATGCGAGGTCACTTCGGCCCAGTCACCATCCTTGAAGCCGTGTTCGGCCCAGATTTCACCGGAGACATAAAGCGGGTTGCGGCCATGAATCTGGCGCAGCCACGCATTTTGCGTGCCCCAGGAGTGATACATCGCCATCGGGCGCTGGGTGAGCGCGTGGATGGGGAATTCCTGCTGGTCCACCATGGTTTGCTCGAAGGGTTCATACCAGCTCGGCAGCGGGTCCATCGCCATTTTCACCTGTTCGCGCAGGTGATCGGGCGGCTGGATGTCGCCATGGCCTTCAGCCGCGAGGCGGAACTTTTGCAGGATTTCCTGATAGACTGTGAAGACGTAGGGCGACTCCTTGTCAAAAATCCCCCGCTCCACGGCCCACTCTTGGTAGCCCTTGTTCCACGGCTTGTAGAACGCGTTCTCCGGCTCGATATGATCAATCCAGAAGCCGCCGTTTTCGATATAGCGCTCAAGCTGCTCGGGGTTCGGTTCGCCGCGCCCCTTGCCCTCGCCGTCTTTCCCACGCCAGCCCGCCAAGGGGCCAACGCCGGGGCGGCGCTCGTGATTGACCATGTAATCGGCATAATCCTTATACTTGGCCGAGCCGTCTTCATTGACCATGCCGGGCAGGCCAAGGCGCACGCCAAGCTCGATCAGCACCGACTGGAAGCCGCGCACATCGCGGTCCGGCTCCACCACCGGCCAGCGGATGCTGTCGGCCATGGCGTCGGCCTCGCAGATCGGGCGGTCCAGCATGGAAATACAGTCATAGCGCTCCAGATAGGTCGTATCGGGCAGCACCAGATCGGAAAACGCCACCATTTCCGAGGAATAGCTGTCGGAATAGATGATATGCGGGATCACATATTCCCCGTTTTCATCCTTGTCCTTCAGCATGTCCATCACATCCGAAGTATTCATGGAGGAGTTCCAGCTCATATTCGCCATGAACATGAACAGGGTGTCGATTTTATAGGGATCCCCCGCATGGGCGTTGGAAATCACCATATGCATCAGCCCGTGGGCCGACAGGGGATTTTCCCAGGTAAAGGCCTTGTCGATACGGATGGCCTTGCCGTTTTCGTCCAGCCCCAGATCCTCGGGGCCCTGGGGATAGCCCAGATGCGGGCCGTTAAGCGGCTTGCCCGGGGTCACGCCGAAATGCGGCTTGGGATGGGCCGAGACCGGCTTGGGGTAGGGTGGCTTGAACCGGAAGCCCCCCGGAACCTCGACCGAGCCAAGCAGGATCTGCAGGATGTGCAGCGCCCGTGCGGTCTGGAAGCCGTTGGAATGCGCCGAAATCCCGCGCATGGAATGGAAGGACACCGGACGCCCGATCATCTTGTCGTGCTTTTCGCCGCGGAAATCGGTCCAGGGTCGATCC
>JALVTT010000050.1 GCA_027024025.1 Sedimenticola sp. | reverse complement strand
CGGAGGGACTGCCCTTCGAACCCCTTGATCAGGACTTGGACAACGTCCGCTGCCAGGCCTGATCCACTCAACCCAAAGCGGACAGTTTATGTGCTACAAAACCGGACAGTTCTATTTGTTGCTAACAAAAAATCCCCGCCCGCCTTGACAGCGGAAAGCCGGCCCCTCTAGGATGCCTGGCGCTTTCACTGCACAAGCGAGCCCTATGGATCTCGACAGTATCCGCGAACTGATCTCCGACGACCTCAAGGCCACCGACCAGCTGATCCTGGACCGCCTGGCCTCCGATGTCGTGCTGATCAACCAGATCGGCCACTACATCATCGGCAGCGGCGGCAAACGCCTGCGCCCCATGATCGTGCTGCTGGCCGCCCGCGCACTGGGCTATTCGGGCGGCTTCCATATCGACCTGGCGGCCATCGTCGAATTCATCCACACCGCCACCCTGCTGCACGACGATGTGGTGGACGGCTCGGAACAGCGCCGCAGCCGCGATACCGCCAACGCGGTCTGGGGCAACGCCGCCAGCGTGCTGGTGGGCGATTTCCTCTACTCGCGGGCCTTCGAGATGATGGTGGCGGTGGACCGCATGGCGGTGATGCGCATCCTGGCCACGGCCACCAACCGCATCGCCGAAGGCGAGGTCCTGCAACTGCTCAACTGCAACGATCCGGACACCGACGAGACGCGCTACCGCGAGGTGATCCTGCGCAAGACCGCCACCCTGTTCGAGGCCGGCGCCCGCCTGGGCGGCGTGATCAGCGACGCTCCCGAGCCCCAGAGCCAGGCCCTGGCCGACTACGGCCGTCACCTGGGCATGGCTTTCCAGATGACCGACGACGTCCTGGACTACGGCGCCTCGGACCAGGACATCGGCAAGAACATCGGCGACGATCTGGCCGAGGGCAAGCCCACCCTGCCCCTGATCCGCGCCCTGGAAGTCACCACCGGCGACACGCGCGACATGCTGCGCGAGGTGATCGAACAGGGCGGCGCCGAGCGGGTGGATGAGGTGCGCAAGGCGATTGAATCCACTGACGCGATCGCGTACACTGCGCGCCTCGCGAAAGAGGAAGCGGAACTTGCAAAGCAGTCGCTGGAGGTTCTGCCGCCCAGCGCCTTCCGCAGCGCGCTGGCCGCGCTGGCCGATTTCTCGGTCGACCGCAGCTTCTGATTTCGACGACGGAGTGTAGCTCAGCCTGGTAGAGCACTGTCTTCGGGAGGCAGGGGTCGGAGGTTCGAATCCTCTCACTCCGACCAACTCGGCACCGGCGATTCCCGATGGCCGGTCACAAAAAAGCCCCGGCGCGGTCCGGGGCTTTTTTCGTATGCGGGAACTTCAGAAATCCGCGTCGTTCTCCTCCTCCGGCGGATTGCCGTCGTACACCTCGTTCCGGCGCCGTTGCAGATAGGCATCACGCACGAAGGAATACGGGTCCAGGGCCGCCTGGTCCAGCACCCGGCTGGCATTGAGCAGGTCGGCGCGGGTATCGACCAGATCCAGGCCGCGCAGGCTCCAGCGCAGGGTGTCGTCCTGGACATAGGTCACCGGATCGGTGAACCAGTCCGCCACCACGCCCACGGAATCACGCGCCGAGGACGGACCGATGACCGGCAGCACCAGATAGGGCCCGGAGGCCACGCCCCAGGCCCCGAGGGTCTGGCCGAAGTCCTCGCCGTAGCGCGGCAGGTTCATATTGCTGGCCACGTCGAACAGGCCGCCGATGCCGATGGTGGTGTTGATCGCCACCCGGCCCAAGTCGCTGAAGGCGCGCCCGATCTTGAACTGCAGCAGATTGTTGATGGCCGAGGTGACGTCACCCAGGTTATTGAAGAAATTGGTTATCCCCTTGTTCACCGGAGCAGGAACGATAAGGTTATAGCCCTCAGCCAAGGGCTTGAAAAGCGCCCGATCCAAAGTGTCGTTTAGGCTAAACATAGCCCGATTAAATCCTTCCAAGGGATCTCTGGGGTCGGCAAAATCCGGGTCTGTGGTGGCGCAGCCGCCCATGAGAATCATAACCGCCAGCACCATGGCGCGAATCACCCCTGTCTCAAGCGCATACCCTGTCATTTGTCTATCCATTTTCTGGAGCCAGCAGACCTAACTAAGTGAACGGTTAACGGATATCCGATTATAGACAGGATACTAGAACCGGTCAGTCGAATTTTGTAATTCCCTTGGTTCCCGGATAACTTCCGGCCCAAGATGACAAAAAAGGCGCACACTGTGGGGATTGCGGCAAAATGCCGGGTGACGAAACCCTCACCCCACAGGTGCGCCGATGCCAAGAGTACAAGTA
>JALVTT010000049.1 GCA_027024025.1 Sedimenticola sp. | reverse complement strand
TCGTAATCCAGACGGTCGCGGCGCGCCGCGACCGTCTGGATTACGACATCGACGGTGTGGTGTTCAAGGTCGACAGTCTGGCGCAACAGGCCCGGCTGGGCTTCGTGGCGCGCGCGCCGCGCTGGGCCATCGCGCGCAAGTTTCCCGCCCAGGAGGAACTGACCGTGGTCGAGGCGGTGGAATTCCAGGTCGGCCGCACCGGCGCCCTGACGCCGGTGGCGCGCCTGCGCCCGGTGTTCGTCGGCGGGGTCACGGTCAGCAACGCCACCCTGCACAATATGGACGAGGTCGAGCGCAAGGACATCCGCATCGGTGACACCGTGGTGGTGCGGCGCGCCGGTGACGTGATCCCCGAGGTGGTGCGCAGTCTGCCGGACCGGCGCCCGCCGGACGCCCGGCGCGTGGAGCTGCCGGCGCACTGCCCGGTGTGCGGCTCGGCGGTGATCCGCCCCGAAGGCGAGGCGGTGGCGCGCTGCAGCGGCGGCCTGTTCTGCTCCGCCCAGCGCAAGGAGGCGATCAAGCACTTTGCCTCGCGCAAGGCCATGGACATCGAGGGCCTGGGCGACAAGCTGGTGGAGCAGCTGGTGGACCAGGGCCTGGTCTCCGACCCGGCCGATCTGTATGCCCTGGAGGCCGCGCAACTGGCCGGCCTGGAGCGCATGGGCGAGAAATCCGCGGCCAATCTGGTGGCGGCCCTGGAGCGTTCCAAGGAGACCACCCTGGGGCGCTTTCTGTTCGCCCTGGGCATCCTGGGCATCGGCGAGACCATGGCCAACACCCTGGCGCGTGAGCTGGGTTCGCTGGAGGCCATCGAGGCCCTGCGGCTGCAGGATCTGATCGAGATCCGCGCCAGCCAGGCGAAGTCCCTGCACGCGGCCCTGGCCGGGGCCGCGCCGCCCGAGCGCCCGACCGGCCAGGTGCCGCCGCCGGACGCGCTCAAGTGGTGTCACCAGGTCCACATGCTGATGCTGGAGGAGCGCTTCCCGACCCTGGGCGATCTGCAGGCCGCGCGGCCGGAGGATCTGGCCAACACCCCGCGCCTGCGGATTGAGGGGGTGGGAGAGGTTCTGGCGGAGAAGATCGTCACCTTCTTCCGTCAGCCGCACAACCGCGAGGTGATCGACAAGTTGCTCTCCGCCGGGGTGCGCTGGCCGGATCCGCGCCCGGCGGCGGACCAGGCCCAGCCTCTGGCGGGCCTGACCTTCGTCCTGACCGGCAAGCTCAGTCAGCCGCGCGACCACTACAAGGCGCTGCTGCAGGCGCGCGGGGCCAGGGTGGCCGGCAGCGTGTCGAAAAAGACCGATTTTCTGGTCGCGGGCGAGGCGGCCGGTTCCAAGCTGAGCAAGGCCCGTGAACTGGGGGTGACGGTCATCGATGAACAGGGTCTGCTGGAACGCCTCGAATAGGCGGGATTCCGCCGATTCGCGGACGAACGGGAGGTCGTCGCCCGCCACTTTGCGCGTCCTTTTGGGGCATTTGCCGCTGGGGCGGGTGAAGTGGTTGACGTCCACAGAATCAGGCGCGACACTCGGGCAATCCGGCAGCAGCCGGTGTCAACCTCAAGAATACCAATTACCTTGCCCTGGCAAGGACGGAGGATATCGATGAAGATGAAACACCTCATGGCAGCCAGCGCCCTGCTGGCGGCCAGCACCCTGCCGGTGGCCCACGCCGGCGCCACCCTGGACGCAGTCAAGGCCAAAGGCTTTGTGCAGTGCGGTGTGAGCACCGGCCTGCCGGGCTTTTCCGCGGCCAATGACAAGGGGCAGTGGACCGGTCTGGACGTGGATGTCTGCCGCGCCGTGGCGGCGGCCGTGTTCGGCGATGCCTCCAAGGTCAAGTTCACCCCGCTGACCGCCAAGGAGCGCTTCACCGCGCTGCAGTCGGGCGAGATCGACATGCTCTCGCGCAACACCACCTGGACCCTGACCCGTGACACCAACCTGGGTCTGAACTTCGCCGGGGTCAACTACTACGACGGCCAGGGCTTCATGGTGCACAAGAGCCTGGGCGTGAAGAGCGCCAAGGAGCTGGACGGCGCGGCCATCTGCATCCGGGCCGGCACCACCACCGAGCTGAACCTGGCCGACTACTTCCGCTCCAACGGCATGAAGTACCAGGCCATCACCTACGATACGTCCGACGAGTCGGTGAAGGGCTTCGAGGCCGGCCGCTGCGACGTGCTGACCTCCGACCAGTCCCAGCTGTACGCCCTGCGCATCAAGCTGAAGGATCCGAACAGCGCCATGGTGCTGCCCGAGGTCATCTCCAAGGAGCCGCTGGGCCCGGTCGTGCGCAACGGCGACGAGGACTGGCTGAAGGTCGTGCGCTGGTCGCTGTTCGCCATGATCAACGCCGAGGAGATGGGTGTCACCTCCAAGAACGTCGATCAGGTCCGCAAGACCACCAAGGATCCGGGCAAGCAGCGTCTGCTGGGCCTGTCCGGCATCAAGGGCCAGGGTCTCAAGCTGAGCGACGACTGGTCCTACAACATCATCAAGCAGGTCGGCAACTACGGCGAGGCCTTCGAGCGCAATGTGGGCATGGGCTCGCCGCTGAAGATCGCGCGTGGCCTGAACGCCCTGTGGAGCAAGGGCGGTATTCAGTACGCACCGCCGATCCGCTGAGGACAGAGCACGGCGCCTTCGGGCGCCGTGTTTGCCTGTCATCCCGACAACGAACCGCAAAGGACGCAAGGGTTTTCATGACGACCGTCGTCGCATCCAGGCGTTTTGCGGACCTTTGCGTCCTTTGCGGTGAACTGCTTTCCAGTACTGAATCATGACCGAACAATCGGACCAACAGGCGCCAGCGGCCGCGAGCTTCTGGCGTGACCCGCGCAAGCGGGCCATCGTCTTTCAGGTGATCGTGCTCGGCCTGGTGCTGGCGCTGGGCGCCTATATCTTCCACAACACCCTGCACAATCTCGAGAAGCGGGGCATCAGCACGGGCTTTGCCTTCCTTCACAACGAGGCGGGCTTCAACATCCTGTTCAGCCTGATCCCTTACGACGAGACCTACACCTATGGCCGGACCTTCCTGGTCGGCCTGCTCAATACCCTGCTGGTGTCGGCCATCGGTATCGTGCTGGCCACCATCATCGGATTCATCGTTGGCGTGGCGCGCCTGTCGCACAACTGGATCATCAGCCGCCTGGCCAATCTGTACATCGAGATCTTCCGCAACATCCCGCTGCTGTTGCAGATCCTGTTCTGGTATTTCGCCATGCTGCCGCTGCTGCCGCATCCGCGCCAGAGCCTGGTGTTCGACGGATCGATCTTCCTCAACCGGCGCGGCCTGTACCTGCCTAAGCCGATCACTGAACCCGGTTTTGGCTGGGTGCTGGCGGCCCTGGGACTGGCGATCGTCGGCATCGTGCTGCTGAGCCGCTGGGCGCGGCGCCGTCAGGAGGCCACCGGGCAGATCTTTCCGGTGTTCTGGACCTCGCTGGCCATGCTCATCGGCCTGCCGCTGCTGGCCTATGGCCTGGCGGGCGCGCCGCTGGACTGGGATATACCAAAGTTTCATGGCTTCAACTTCCGCGGCGGCATGACCGTGATCCCCGAGCTGGTGGCGCTGGCCATCGCCCTGGCGATCTATACCGCGGCCTATATCGCCGAGATCGTGCGCTCCGGCATCCAGTCGGTCAGCCACGGCCAGACCGAGGCGGCCTACGCGCTGGGGCTGAAACGCACCGCGACCCTGCGCCTGGTCATCATCCCCCAGGCCATGCGCGTGATCATCCCGCAGCTGACCTCGCAGTATCTGAACCTGACCAAGAACTCCTCGCTGGCGCCGGCCATTGGCTATCCCGACCTGGTGGCGGTGTTCGCCGGCACCACCCTCAACCAGACCGGGCAGGCGGTCGAGATCATCGCCATCACCATGGGCGTGTACTTGAGCCTGAGCCTGAGTATCTCGGCCTTCATGAACTGGTACAACAAGCGCATGGCGCTGGTCGAGCGATAAGGAGGCGCGTATGAGCGAATCATCGGTTCAACAGGAATACGCACCCGGCACCCATCCCGACTGGGATCCGCCGGTCACCGAGGTGGGCGTGATCGGCTGGCTGCGCGAGAACCTCTTTTCCAACTGGTGGAACTCGCTGCTGACCCTGCTCGGGATCTACCTGGCCTATCTGATCTTCGTGCCCCTGATCGACTGGGCCGTCGTGCATGCCGACTGGTCCGGCGACACCCGTGACGCCTGTACATCGGGCGGCGCCTGCTGGGTGTTCGTCAAGGTGCGCCTGGGGCAGTTCCTGTATGGCTTCTATCCCGCCGACCAGGTCTGGCGGGTGAACCTCACCGGCGCGCTGTTCGCCCTGCTGATCCTCTGGCTGACCCTGCCGCGCATCCCGTACAAGCGCGTCGCGGGGGTGCTCGGCCTGGTGGTGTTTCCGGTGGTGGCGTATTTCCTGCTGCATGGCGGGTCCTTCGGCCTGTCCGAGGTCGAGACCACCAAGTGGGGCGGCCTGACCCTGACCCTGGTGCTGGCGGTGGTGGGCATCGTCGCGGCCTTCCCGCTGGGCATCCTGCTGGCCCTGGGACGGCGCTCCGAGATGCCCATCGTGCGCGCCCTGAGCGTGGCCTATATCGAGCTGTGGCGCGGCGTGCCCCTGATCACGGTGCTGTTCATGTCCTCGGTGATGCTGCCGCTGTTCCTGCCCGAGGGGGTGAACTTCGACAAACTGCTGCGGGCCCTGATCGGGATCATCCTGTTCCAGGCTTCCTACATCGCCGAGGTGGTGCGCGGCGGCCTGCAGGCCATCCCCAAGGGACAGTACGAGGCGGCCGACGCGCTGGGCCTGAACTATGGCAAGAAGATGATCCTGATCATCCTGCCGCAGGCGCTGAAACTGGTCATCCCCGGCATCGTGAACACCTTCAACGAACTGTTCAAGGACACCACCCTGGTGCTGATCATCGGCCTGCTGGACCTGCTGGCCATCATCAAGGCCGCCCTGGAAGACCCCAACTGGCTGGGGTACTCCATCGAAGGCTATGTCTTCGCCGGCGCGGTCTTCTGGATATTCTGTTTCGGCATGTCGCGCTACTCGCAGGCGCTGGAGCGCAAGCTGCATACCGGACACAAGCGTTGAGGCTGACAATATGACTGACAAGAAGACGCATCCCGTACCCGAGGACATGCCCGCCGTGCAACTGCAGGGCGTGCACAAATGGTACGGCGAGTTTCATGTGCTCAAGAACATCAACATGGACGTGGCGCGCGGCGAGCGCATCGTCATCTGCGGGCCCTCGGGCTCGGGCAAGTCCACCATGATCCGCTGCATCAACCGTCTGGAAGAGCATCAGAAGGGCCATATCATCGTCGATGGCACCGAACTGACCTCGGACGTGAAGAACATCGAGCAGATCCGCCGCGAGGTGGGCATGGTGTTCCAGCACTTCAATCTGTTCCCCCATCTCACGGTGCTGGAAAACTGTACCCTGGCCCCGATCTGGGTGCGTAAGATGCCCAGGGCCGAGGCCGAGGAGATCGCCATGCACTATCTGGAGAAGGTGCGCATCCCCGAACAGGCCAACAAGTACCCCGGCCAGCTCTCGGGCGGCCAGCAGCAGCGCGTGGCGATCGCGCGCAGCCTGTGCATGAATCCCGCCATCATGCTGTTCGACGAGCCGACCTCGGCGCTCGACCCGGAAATGATCAAGGAGGTGCTCGACACCATGATCGAGCTGGCCGAGACCGGCATGACCATGCTCTGCGTGACCCACGAGATGGGCTTTGCCAAGACCGTGGCCAACCGCGTGGTGTTCATGGACGGCGGCGAGATCATCGAGACCAACGATCCGCACGAGTTCTTCGACAACCCGCAGCACGAACGCACCCAGCTGTTCCTGAGCCAGATCCTGCAGCACTAATCGCAGTTCTTTGTCGCGTCAATATTAAGCTGTGGTTTCCAAGGTGGCTGGTTGCGTTGCCCGAATGGGGCGTATGACTGCGACAGAATTGACTGGAGTCAGGGCTGAAGAATGGCAAAAGAACTCGACATCGAACAGGGACTGATTGAAAAGCTTGAAGGGCTTAAATACACCTACCGCCCCGATATCCACGACCGCGAAGCCCTGGAACAAAATTTCCGGGAGAAATTCGAATCGCTCAATCGGGTGAGGCTCACCGACAGCGAATTCGCGCGTCTGCTGGATGAGATCATAACTCCTGATGTATTTGATAACTCGGAGAGACTGCGCCGAAGAGAAAAGTTCGAGCGCGAAGATGGCACGCCGCTCTATTACCAGCTCGTCAATCTGAAAGACTGGTGTAAAAACACCTTCGAGGTCGTTAATCAACTGCGGATCAACACCAAAAGCAGCCATCACCGCTACGATGTCATCCTGTTGATCAATGGCTTGCCCCTGGTGCAGATCGAGCTGAAATCGCTCCAGGTTTCACCCCGCCGGGCGATGAAACAGATCATCGACTACCGCAACGATCCGGGCAACGGCTACACCAACAGCCTGCTCTGTTTCATGCAGTTGTTCATTGTCAGCAACCGCAGCCAAACCTGGTATTTCTCCAACAACAATAACGAACACTTTGCCTTCGATGTCGAGGAGCGCTTTCTGCCCATCTACCGCTGGGCGGCGCCGGACAACAAGAAGATCACCCACCTCGATGCCTTCGCCGAAGCCTTCCTCGCCAAGTGCACCCTGGCCGAAATGCTCAGTCGCTACATGGTGCTCATCCAAACCGAGCGCAAGATCCTCATGATGCGCCCTTACCAGATCTATGCGGTCAAGGCCATCGTCGACTGCATCCACGAGAACCGGGGCAATGGCTATATCTGGCACACCACCGGCTCGGGCAAGACGCTCACCTCCTTCAAGGCCTCCACGTTGCTCAAGGACAACCCCGACATCGAGAAATGCCTGTTCGTCGTCGATCGCAAGGATCTCGATAAACAGACCCGTGAGGAGTTCAACCGCTTCCAGCCCAAATGCGTGGAAGAGAACACCAACACCGAGACCCTCGTGCAACGCTTGCTCTCGGACGACTACAAGGACAAGGTCATCGTCACCACCATCCAGAAGCTGGGCCTGGCGCTGGATGCCGATCACCGCAAGCAGTATCGCCAGCGCCTCGCGCCGCTGCGCGACAAGCGTATCGTGTTCATTTTCGACGAATGCCACCGTTCGCAGTTCGGCGAGAATCATAAGGCCATCCGCGAGTTCTTCCACAATGCCCAGCTCTTCGGTTTCACCGGCACGCCCATCTTCGAGCAGAACGCCAGCTATCAGCGGGTGGAGGGCCAGCAGGCCAGCCTGGTCACCACCAAGGACATCTTCGACAAGCAGCTCCACGCCTACACCATCACCCATGCCATCGACGACGGCAACGTGCTGCGCTTTCATGTGGACTACTACAAGCCCGAGGACGGCATAGCCATCAAGCCGGGCGAATCCCTGGCTAAGCGGGCAGTGGCCGAAGCGATCCTCGAAAGGCATGATGCGGCCACCAACCAGCGCAAGTTCAACGCGCTCTTCGCCACCGGTTCCATCGACGACGCCATCGAATACTTCCACCTGTTCCAGGAGATCCAGGCCGAGCGGGCCGAGGCGGAAGAGGATTTCATCCCGCTGAATATCGCCTGCGTCTTCTCGCCGCCCGCGGAAGGCAACCGCGATGTCGCCCAGCTTCAGGAGGATCTGCCCCAGGAGCTCGAGGACAACAAGATCGAACCCAACCGAAAGAAAGCAGCGCTGGCCGAGATCATCGACGACTACAACGCCCGCTATGGCACCAACCACAACCTGGCCAACTTTGACAGCTACTATCAGGATGTTCAGCAACGCATCAAGGATCAGAAATATCCCAACAGCGATTTGCCGCATGAGAAAAAGATCGACATCACCATCGTCGTGGACATGCTGCTCACCGGCTTCGATTCGCAGTACCTGAATACTCTTTATGTGGACAAGAACCTGAAATATCACGGACTCATCCAGGCCTTTTCCCGCACCAACCGGGTGCTCAACGACTCCAAGCCCTACGGCAACATCCTCGACTTCCGGGGCCAGAAGGCGGCAGTGGACGAGGCCATCGCGCTCTTTTCCGGCGAGGCGCCCGAGCGGGCCAAGAAGATCTGGCTGGTGGACCCCGCGCCCAAGGTGATCGAAAAGCTCGAAGAGGCAACGCAAAAGCTCAAGGATTTCATGACCGCCCAGGGCCTGGAAGCCCGCCCCGAGGAGGTGGCCAACCTAAAGGGCGACGAAGCGCGCGCGGGCTTTATCGAGCGATTCAAGGAAGTGCGTCGTCTCACCACCCAGCTCGATCAGTACACCGACCTCGACGAGGAACAGAAGGCGCAGATCGAGGCGCTGATTCCCCGCGACGACCTGCGCGCCTTCTCCGCCCAGTATCTGGAGACCGCCAAGCGCCTGCAGGAAGAGAGCAAAAAGCGTGAAGGCGACCCCGACGACCCCATACAGCAGCTCGATTTCGAGTTCGTGCTCTTCGACTCGGCGCTCATCGATTACGACTACATCATGAAGCTCATCGCCCGCTTCGCCGGCCAGCCGCCCAAGAAGCAGAAGATGACCCGCGAGCAACTCATGGGCCTGCTCGCCTCCAGTGCCCGGCTCATGGACGAGCGTGAAGACCTGGAGGCCTACATCGCTACACTCAAGGAGGGCGAAGGCCTGAGCGAGGAGGAGATCCGCAAGGGCTACGAAGCCTTCAAGGCCAGACGCCAGGCTGAAGTGTTGGCTCGCATCGCCAAAAAGCACGACCTGCACGTGGAAGCGTTGCAGGCCTTTGTCGATCGCATTCTCGATTTCTATATCTTTGACCCCGACGAGCTTACTGAACTGTTCAAACCCAAGGGGCTGGGCTGGAAGGCCCGAGCCCGCGCCGAGCTGGCGCTGATGGAAGACCTGATTCCTCTCTTACGCCGCAAGGCCGAGGGGCGCGAGATCTCTGGGCTGGAGGTGTATGAGGAATGACAGGGAGGCAACGCCATGCAGCATGAAATCATCCAGATGACCGAAACCTTCGAAGCCCACGCTCAGCAAACCGACAACGGCATAGAGTACTGGCTGGCGCGGGACCTCCAGCACCTGCTGGGCTACGCCGAATGGCGCAATTTTCTGAACATCGTCGGCAAGGCCAAGACGGCTTGTGAGCTATCGGGCCATGAGGTCGCAGACCATTTTGTTGATATCACCAAAATGGTCGAACTCGGCTCCGGCAGCCGCCGCGAAATCCCGGATATCATGCTGACCCGTTATGCCTGCTATCTGGTGGCCCAGAACGGCGATCCGGCCAAGCCTCAAATCGCTTTTGCCCAGACCTACTTCGCCATACAGACCCGCAAGGCCGAGCTGATCGAGCAGCGCATGCTGGAGGCCGAGCGGGTATCCGCCCGCCGCAAGCTGGCCGACACCGAAAAGGAGCTTTCCAAGGTCATCTACGAGCAAACCGGCGGCAACAGGAATTTTGCCCTCATTCGCAGCAAGGGCGATCAGGCCCTGTTCGGAAAGAGTACCAAAGCGATGAAGGCGCGCTGGAAAGTGCCCGCGAACCGCCCCCTGGCCGACTTCGCCCCCACCATCATCCTCAAGGCCAAGGACTTCGCCACCGAGATCACCATCCACAACGCACGAGAGCGGAACATGCGCAGCGAGCCGGAAATCTCCGACGAGCACATCACCAACAACAAGGCCGTGCGCCAGACACTGCTGAACCGGGGCATCCGTCCCGAATCCCTGCCGCCCGAGGAGGACGTGAAGAAAGTGGAGCGCCGCCTGACTTCGGAGCAGAAGAAAGCGCTCAAAAACCCGGACGGGCTGGAACAGGAATGAGCAGAGCCACAACAAAGGCCATGACGCCGAGATTGCGCTTTCCCGAGTTCCGCGATGCGGGGCCGTGGGAGGTGAAGCGGTTGGGGGACAAGAGCATTGCGAAATTCATCCGGGACCGAGTCCCTTCGGAGGAGATTCCCGTCGGACACTATGTCAGTACGGTCAATCTGCTACCTAA
>JALVTT010000048.1 GCA_027024025.1 Sedimenticola sp. | reverse complement strand
GCAGGGCGATATGCAGTCCTTCGCCGGCGCCGTGACCCCGCCCGGCGAGGCCCGCCCGGCCTGGAAGGTGCTGCGCGTGCTCGGCAACCTGGTGGATGCCGAGGGCTTCGACTACACCGCCAGCAGCGAGGTCCGCGACGCCTTGCTGCGGCGTCTGGACGGCATCTGTCCCGACAATGCGCTGGGTCAGGGGCAGGCGCTGTCGCCGTGCTTCGAGTCCGCGCCGCTGGAGCGTATCGGCGGGGTGCCCATGTACTCGGCGGACGCCCTGACGCGCCGCTCGGCCCCGCTGCAGGCCACCCCGGACGCCTGGGACGGCCATCTGCGCATGAACGCCGCCACCGCGCAGGCGCTTGGCCTGGAGGCGGACGTGCAGGTGCGTCTGATCCAGGGCGAGCAGCGCGTGGAACTGCCCCTGCGCATCGATGAATGTGTCGCCGACCAGTGCGTATGGCTGCCGGCCGCGGTGCCCGAGGGCATCGAGCTGGGCTGCAGCTTCGCCCCCGTCGGCGTGGAGAAGGTCTGAGTTATGGAATCTGTGATTGCACTCTGGAACGCGCTGCCGCTGGTGGTGCAGATTCTGCTCAAGATCGTGGTGATCATGCTGCCGCTGATGATCATGGTCGCCTATTACACCTATGCCGAGCGCAAGGTCATCGGCCATATGCAGGTGCGCATGGGGCCCAACCGGGTGGGCTTCTTCGGCTTCCGCCTGCTGGGCCTGGGGCAGCCGATCGCCGACGCGGTCAAGCTGATGTTCAAGGAGATCGTGATCCCCAGCGGCGCCAACAAGCTGCTGTTCCTGATCGCGCCCATGCTGTCCATCGCCCCGGCCCTGGCGGCCTGGGCGGTGTTCCCCTTCGACGCCGAACTGGCCCTGACCCATATCAACGCCGGGCTGCTGTACATCCTGGCGCTGACCTCGCTGGGCGTGTACGGGGTGATCATCGCCGGCTGGTCGTCCAACTCCAAGTACGCGCTGCTCGGGGCCATGCGCTCGGCGGCCCAGATCGTGGCCTACGAGATCGCCATGGGCTTTGCCCTGGTGGGGGTGCTGGTGGCCGCCGGCAGCCTGGATCTGCGCCAGATCGTGCTCGCCCAGCAGGGCAGTCTGCTGCACTGGTTCTGGCTGCCGCTGCTGCCGCTGTTCGTGATCTATTTCATCTCCGGCGTGGCCGAGACCAACCGCGCGCCCTTCGACGTGGCCGAGGGCGAGTCGGAGATCGTGGCCGGCTTCCACGTCGAATACTCGGGCATGACCTTCGCGGTGTTCTTCCTCGCCGAGTACGCCAACATGATCCTGATCTCGGCCCTGAGCAGCCTGATGTTCCTCGGCGGCTGGCTGTCGCCCTTCCAGGGCACGGCGCTGGAGTCCTGGTTCGACTGGGTGCCGGGCATCCTGTGGCTGCTGGCCAAGACCCTGGTGTTCATGTTCCTCTTCCTGTGGTTCCGCGCCACCTTTCCGCGCTACCGCTACGACCAGATCATGCGCCTGGGCTGGAAGGTGTTCATCCCGATCACCATCGTCTGGATCGTGGTGGTGGGCCTGATGAAGGTCTATCACACGCCCTGGTGGTTCAATTGAGGCCGGAGGCAGAGAGATGAACAAGATCGTCAGTTATGTCCGCAGCCTGTTCCTGTTCGAGCTGCTCAAGGGCCTGAGCCTGACCGGGCGCTATATGTTCACCCGGCCCTTCACCCTGGAATATCCCGAGGAGAAGGCCCCGGTGTCGCCGCGCTTCCGCGGCCTGCACGCGCTGCGCCGCTATCCCAACGGCGAGGAGCGCTGCATCGCCTGCAAGCTGTGCGAGGCGGTGTGCCCGGCGCTGGCCATCACCATCGAGGCCGAGCCGCGCGAGGATGGATCGCGCCGCACCACCCGCTACGACATCGACCTGTTCAAGTGCATCTTCTGCGGCTTCTGCGAGGAGTCCTGCCCGGTGGATTCGATCGTCGAGACGCGGGTCTATGAATACCACTTCGAGAACCGGGGCGAGCAGATCATGACCAAGGACAAGCTGCTGGCGATCGGTGACAAGTACGAGGAACAGCTGGCAGCCGACCGGGCCGCGCAGGCGGCGGTGCGCTAGGAGCCGAATGAGATGAGTTTCGAGAAATTTCTGTTCTATCTGTTCGCGGCGCTGATGATCGGCGCGGCGCTGATGGTCATTACGCGCAGGAACCCGGTGCATTCGGTGCTGTTCCTGGTGCTGGCCTTCTTCAACGCCGCCGGCCTGTGGATGCTGGCCGAGGCCGAGTTTCTGGCCATCGCCCTGGTGCTGGTCTATGTCGGCGCGGTGATGGTGCTGTTTCTGTTCGTGGTGATGATGCTGGATATCAACCTGGCGGAACTGCGCGCGGGCTTCGTGCGCAATATGCCGGTGGCCCTGCTGGTGGCGGTCGTGATGATGGTCGAGCTGGCCCTGGTGCTGGGGCCCTCGCGCTTCGGCCTGGACCAGTACGCGGCGCCGGCGCACCGCCCGGCCGATTACAGCAATACCACCGAGCTGGGCCTGGCCCTGTTCACCCGGCATCTGTATGCCTTCGAGATCGCCGCGGTGATCCTTCTGGTCGGCATCGTGGCGGCGATCAGCCTGACCCTGCGCCGCCGGCCCGACAGCAAGTATCTGGACCCCGGTCGTCAGGTCACGGTCAAGGCCCGCGACCGCCTGCGGGTGGTCCGCATGCAAGCGGAGGAGCGCGAGTGATGATTGCACTGTCCGACTATCTGATCGTGGCCGCCATCCTGTTCTCGGTGAGCGTGGCCGGCATCTTCCTCAACCGCAAGAACGTGCTGTTGCTGCTGATGTGCATCGAGCTGATGCTGCTGGCGGTGAATATCAACTTCATTGCCTTTTCGCATTTCCTCGGGGATGTGGCCGGGCAGATCTTCGTGTTCTTTATCCTGACCGTGGCGGCGGCCGAGGCCGCCATCGGCCTGGCCATTCTGGTGGTGCTGTTCCGCAGCCGGCGCACCATCAATGTGGCCGATCTGGATGCCCTGAAGGGCTAGGAAGGGTAGGTGATGATGGATTACATACTTCTCGCCATCGTACTCGCGCCGCTCGCCGGTTCGGTGATCGCGGGCCTGTTCCGCAACCAGATCGGGCGTGCCGGGGCGCACTGGGTCACCATCCTGGGCGTGGCCGTCTCCTGCGCCCTGTCGCTGTACGTCTTCTATCGGTACGCCTTCGGTGGGGCGCCGGTCTACAACCACACGGTCTATACCTGGATGGTGGTGGACGGGCTGCGCATGGAGGTCGGTTTCCTGATCGACCGCCTGACCGCGATGATGATGGCGGTGGTCACCTTCGTCTCGCTGATGGTGCACATCTACACCATCGGTTACATGGCGCACGAGGAGGGCTACCAGCGCTTCTTCAGCTATATCGCGCTGTTCACCTTCTCCATGCTGATGCTGGTGATGTCGAACAACTTCATGCAGCTGTTCTTCGGCTGGGAGGCGGTCGGTCTGGTCTCCTACCTGCTGATCGGTTTCTACTTCAAGCGCGAGTCGGCCATCTTCGCCAACCTCAAGGCCTTCCTGGTCAACCGGGTGGGGGACTTCGGCTTCGTGCTGGGGATCGCCGCGGTGGCCATGTACATGGGCACCCTGGACTATGCCGAGGCCTTCGCCCGGGCCCCGGACCTGGCGCGCACCACCATCAGCGTGTGGGGTGACCAGGCCTGGTCGCTGATGACCGTGATCTGCATCCTGCTGTTCATCGGCGCCATGGGCAAGTCGGCCCAGGTGCCCCTGCATGTGTGGCTGCCCGATTCCATGGAAGGCCCGACCCCGATCTCGGCCCTGATCCACGCCGCCACCATGGTGACCGCCGGTATCTTCATGGTGGCGCGCATGTCGCCGCTGTACGAGCTGTCCGAGACCGCGCTCAGCTTCGTGATGGTGATCGGCGCGACCACGGCCTTCTTCATGGGCCTGATCGGCATCATCCAGAACGACATCAAGCGCGTGATCGCCTATTCCACCCTGTCGCAACTCGGTTACATGGTGGCGGCGCTCGGCGCCTCGGCCTATGCCGCGGGCCTGTTCCATCTGATGACCCATGCCTTCTTCAAGGCGCTGCTGTTCCTGGGCGCGGGCTCGGTCATCATCGGCATGCATCACGACCAGGACATCCGCAACATGGGCGGGGTGCGCAAATACATGCCCATCACGCACTGGACCTTCCTGATCGGCACCCTGGCGCTGATCGGCTTTCCCGGGTTCGCCGGCTTCTTCTCCAAGGACGCGATCATCGAGGCGGTCCACCATTCGCAGATCGCGGGCAGCGGCTATGCGCACTGGATGCTGGTGGCCGGCGTGTTCGTGACCGCGCTGTACAGCTTCCGCCTGTATTTCATCGTGTTCCACGGCGAGGGGCCGCGTGACGCGCACGCCGGGGAGCACCTGCGCGAGTCGCCCAAGGTGGTGACGGTGCCGCTGATGCTGCTGGCCATCCCGTCGGTGGTGATCGGCTATCTGGCCATTGGGCCCATGCTGTTCGGCGACTATTTCGACGGTGTGATCTCGGTCGCCGCGATCCACGACACCCTGGGCGAGATCCATTTCGAGGACGCCTTCACCTTCATGCTGCACGGCCTGACCGGCATCCCGCTGTATCTGGCCGCGGCCGGGGCCTTCGTGGCCTGGTATGTGTACATGCGGCGTCCGATCATCGCGACCGATCTGGCGACCCGCTTCGACTGGCTGTATGCGATTCTCGACCGCAAATACGGCTTCGACGCCTTCAACCAGTGGGTGTTCGCCGGTGGCGCGCGCCTGCTGGGCAAGGTCCTGTGGCAGGCGGGCGACCGCGTGATCATCGACGGCGCCGTGGTCAACGGTTCGGCCCATTCGGTCGGCTGGCTGGCCTCGGTGATGCGCTACCTGCAGACCGGTTATCTGTATCACTATGCCTTCGCGATCATCATCGGCCTGCTCGGGCTGCTGAGCTGGTTCGTGATCCGCTGACGACGAAGTTGGAAGAGAACAATGACTGCTGACTGGCCCATTCTGAGCGTCACGATCTGGCTGCCGATCATCGGCGGGCTGCTGGTTCTGTTTAGCGGCGACCGCGCCCCCGGGGTGTCGCGCTGGATGGCGCTGTGCTTCGCCCTGCTCACCCTGGCGCTGAGCATCCCGCTGTACACCGGCTTCGACAGCGGCACGGCGCAGATGCAGTTCGTCGAGAACCTGCCCTGGATCCCGTCCTTCAATATCCACTATCACCTGGGCGTGGATGGCATCTCCATGCCGCTGATCCTGCTCACCACCTTCATCACCGTGCTGGTCATCATCGCGGGCTGGGAGGTCATCCAGTACAAGCCCTCGCAGTACATGGCCGCCTTCCTCATCATGGAGGGCGTCATGGTGGGGGTGTTCGCGGCCCTGGACGCCATGCTGTTCTATGTGTTCTGGGAGGCCATGCTGATCCCGATGTTCATCATCATCGGCATCTGGGGCGGCCCGCGCCGGGTGTACGCGACCATCAAGTTCTTCCTCTACACCTTCCTCGGCTCGGTGTTCATGCTGGTCGCCCTGATCTACATGTACTTCAAGTCCGGCTCCATGGAGATCCTGGTGTTCCACGATCTGAAGCTCAACATGACCGAGCAGGTGCTGATCTTCATCGCCTTCCTGCTGGCCTTCGCGGTCAAGGTGCCGATGTGGCCGGTGCATACCTGGCTGCCGGACGCCCACGTCGAGGCGCCCACCGGCGGTTCGGTGATCCTGGCCGCCATCATGCTCAAGATCGGGGGCTACGGCTTCCTGCGCTTCAGCCTGCCCATCACCCCGGACGCCAGCCACACCCTGGACTGGATGATCATCGCCATGTCGCTGATCGCGGTGGTCTATATCGGCTTCGTGGCCCTGGTGCAGCAGGACATGAAGAAACTGATCGCCTATTCCTCGATCGCGCACATGGGCTTCGTGACCCTGGGATTCTTCATCGTGTTCATGATCTTCGCGCGCGCCGATGTGCACGGCGGCGCGGTCCTGGGCGTGCAGGGCGGCATGGTGCAGATGGTCTCGCACGGCTTCGTCTCGGCGGCCATGTTCCTGTGCGTGGGGGTGCTGTATGACCGCCTGCACAGCCGTCAGATCAGCGACTACGGCGGTGTGGTGAACGTGATGCCCTGGTTCGCGGCCTTCATGGTGTTCTTCTCTATGGCCAACGCCGGGCTGCCCGGCACCTCGGGCTTCGTGGGCGAGTTCATGGTGATCCTGGCGGCCATCCGCGCCGACTTCTGGTTCGCGGTGCTCGCGGCCACCACCCTGATCGTCGGCGCGGCCTATACCCTGTGGATGGTCAAGCGGGTGGTGTTCGGCGAGGTGGGCAGCGAGGGGGTCGCGGCCCTGCAGGACATCAACGGTCGGGAGGCCCTGGTGCTGGGTTCGCTGGCCATCGCGGTCCTGATCCTGGGTCTGTGGCCGGCCCCGCTGATCGATGTGATGAACGCCTCGATCGGCCACCTTGTTCAGCATATTGGCGTCAGCAAGCTCTGACATCGGAAAATCGGTTAGCGACATGCAATACGACCTGACAAGCCTGCAACCGGTCCTGCCGGAAATCTTCATGCTCGGCGCCGCCTGCCTGGTGCTGGTGGTGGACCTGTTCCTGAGCCCGCGCACCCGCAACTGGAGCTATGGCCTGACCCTGGCCGCGCTGCTCGGCGCCATCGCCGTGACCGTCTGGACCGCCGGGCCGGAGCGGCAACTGCTGTTCGACGGCAGCTATGTGCGCGATCCGCTGTCCGACCTGCTCAAGCTGGCCATCCTGGGTGTGGACCTGCTGGTGGTGGCCTATGCGCGTGACTACCTGGAACAGCAGGGCATCTACCGCGGCGAGTTCTACACCCTGACCCTGTTCTCCAGCCTGGGCATGATGGTCATGGCCTCGGCCGACAACTTCCTGACCGCCTACCTGGGCCTGGAACTGCTGGCCCTGAGCATGTACGCGCTGGTGGCCTTCGACCGCGATTCGCGCAAGGGCGCGGAGGCCGCGATGAAGTACTTCGTGCTGGGGGCGCTGGCCTCGGGCATGCTGCTGTACGGCGTCTCCATGCTGTATGGCGCCACCGGGGCGATCAACTTCCCCGAGGTGGCGGCCGCCATCGGCAGCGGCAATGTGGATGAGACCGTGCTGGTATTCGGCCTGGTGTTCGTGGTCCTCGGCGTAGGCTTCAAGTTCGGCGCCGTGCCCTTCCATATGTGGGTGCCTGATGTCTACCACGGCGCCCCGACGGCGGTGACCCTGTTCCTGGGCAGCGCGCCCAAGATCGCCGCCTTCGCGCTCGCCATCCGCCTGCTGGTCGACGGGGCAGGGGGGCTGTCCGCACACTGGTCCGACATGCTGACCATCCTGGCGGTCGCCTCGCTGGCGATCGGCAACGTCGTCGCCATCGCCCAGGACAACCTCAAGCGCATGCTGGCCTATTCGACCATCTCGCATGTGGGCTTCATCTTTCTCGGCTTCATCGCTGCCAACGACCGGGGCTACGGCGCGGCGCTGTTCTACACCCTGGTGTATGCCCTGACCGCCGCCGGCGGCTTCGGCCTGCTCACCCTGATCAGCCGCAAGGGCTTCGACGCCGAGAATCTGCATGACCTCAAGGGCCTGAACGAGCGCAGCCCCTGGCTGGCGGCCATGATGCTGCTGATCCTGTTCTCCATGGCCGGCGTGCCGCCGACCGTCGGTTTCTTCGCCAAGCTGTTCGTGCTCGAAGCCGTGGTCCACGTGGACAAGGTCTGGCTGGCGGCCGTCGCGGTGTTCTTCTCCCTCATCGGCGCCTTCTACTACCTGCGCGCGGTGAAGATGATGTATTTCGACAAGCCCTTCGACACCCAGCCCATCGTCGCCTCGGTGGACAGCCGCCTGGCCTTCTCGGTCAACGGCGTGGCCATCCTGCTGCTGGGGATCTTCCCCGCCGGCCTGCTGCAGGCCTGCCGCGCGGCCTTCGGGGGCTGAAAAGCCCCCCCGCGCCGGCCTTGTTGAGAAGGATTTTCCCCCAGGATCAGCGAAGAAAATATTCCCCGCGGACCCCTTGCCAGCCCCCGCCGGGTTTGTGTATAGTGCGCGCACCAGATGCGGGGTGGAGCAGTCTGGCAGCTCGTCGGGCTCATAACCCGAAGGTCGTAGGTTCAAATCCTGCCCCCGCTACCAACATCAAAAAGGCCGCAGCAATGCGGCCTTTTTTCGTTTTGGGGCAGGCTTTGAACTACGGCATCAATAAGCAGGTTCAAAAGTCGGCTCGACTCTCGATCCATGAGGTCAGCACTTTGATCGGTGAGCGTTGGGCTTCACCTCTGTCCGATTCGACTTCACCTATGAAAAGTAATATATTTCAATAGGTTGGCGAGAATTTCTCAGGGGATTGATTTGCGCCGGCAATGACCCGATGACTTTTCGTTAAGCTATGCCACGAAAGCCAGATTTCAAGGACGGTCGTATGGCGGTGAGCGGGGCGAAGTTTCGTGCTAGGTTTCTTCGCGGGCACGAGCCCAAGCCCCCGCAGCTCAGGCCTTTTCTGCATAACAACGATCGAATCACCATGGCCCTGAAGAAATCCGAACTCTACTCCTCCCTTTGGCAGTCCTGTGACGAACTGCGCGGCGGCATGGACGCCTCCCAGTACAAGGACTATGTGCTGACCCTGCTGTTCGTCAAATATGTCTCCGACAAGTACGCCGGCGACCCCAGGGCGTTGATCGTGGTGCCCGAGGGCGGCTCCTTCGACGACATGGCGCGTCTCAAGGGCGACAAGGAGATCGGCGACAGGATCAACAAGATCATCGGTCGCCTGGCCGAGGAGAACGACCTCAAGGGCGTCATCGACGTCGCCGACTTCAACGACGAGGACAAGCTCGGCAAGGGCAAGGAGATGGTGGACCGGCTCTCGAAGCTGATCGCCATCTTCGAGACCATCGACCTGCGCGCCAACCGCGCCGATGGCGACGATTTGCTGGGCGACGCCTACGAATACCTGATGCGCCACTTCGCCACCGAGTCGGGCAAGAGCAAGGGGCAGTTCTACACCCCGGCCGAGGTCTCCCGGATACTGGCCAGGGTCATCGGCGTCGGCAAGGATACCCGCCAGGACCAGTCGGTGTACGACCCCACCTGCGGTTCGGGTTCGCTACTGCTCAAGGTGGCCCACGAGGCACCGCGCGGCCTCTCGATCTTCGGCCAGGAGATGGACAACGCCACCGCCGCCCTGGCGCGCATGAACATGATCCTGCACGACGCCCCCACCGCCGAGATCTGGCAGGGCAACACTCTGGCCAATCCCCACTGGAAGGCCACAAGAGATCAGGGCGACGGCCGCCTCAAGACCTTCGACTATGCCGTGGCCAATCCGCCCTTCTCTTACAAGGCCTGGAGCAACGGCCTCGACCCCGAGCACGACCCCTATGGCCGCTTCGAATACGGCATCCCGCCGGCCAAGAACGGCGACTACGCCTTCCTGCTGCACATTCTCAAGTCCCTCAAGAGCACCGGCAAGGGCGCGGTCATCCTGCCCCACGGCGTGCTGTTTCGCGGCGGGGCCGAGGCCAACATCCGCCGCAACCTGGTCCGGCGCGGCTTCATCCGGGGCATCATCGGCCTGCCGGCCAACCTCTTCTACGGCACCGGCATCCCCGCCTGCATCCTGGTCATCGACAAGGAACACGCCGCCGCGAACGCCGATTCCGAACGGGGCGGCATCTTCATGATCGACGCCAGCAAAGGCTTCATGAAGGACGGCAACAAGAACCGCCTGCGCGAGCGCGACATCCACAAGATCGTGGACGTTTTCACCAGCCAAAAGGAGCTGCCGCGCTACGCCCGCTTCGTGCCCCTGCGCGAGATCGAGGCCAACGACTATAACCTCAACATCCCGCGCTACATCGATTCCAGCGAGCCCGAGGACCTGCACGACCTCGATGCCCACTTGAACGGTGGTATCCCCAACCGCGACATCGATGCCCTGCGGGACTACTGGCAGGTCTTCCCGACCCTGCGCCACACATTATTCTCCCCTCTCCCTCTGGGAGAGGGGAGAATAA
>JALVTT010000047.1 GCA_027024025.1 Sedimenticola sp. | reverse complement strand
TGCAGGAAGCGTGCCCGCCGTTTTGCGCGGTTGTCGGGCCTGGATCGCACCGATTTCGTGACCGGCTGCCCCGCGCGCCGGCACGGACGCACCATTACCGTGCGTGGGCCGGGGTTGTGCCCGGCCGCCGCAGCCGGGAAGATGCGCGCATGGCCCCAAGACCCCGACTCGACTACGAAGCCATCCTCTCGCACCTGGACCGTGACCTGGAGGTGGAGTTCACCTTCATCCACACCGAGGCGCTGGCCCGGCGCATCGCCGGCCTGGACGCCGATACCCAGCACTTCATCCTCGACTGGACGCGCCGCGCCGCGGCCACCAACACCGAGCTGGCCTTCCAGTTCGCGCAGCGGGCCATCGAGCATCTGGAGCAGGCCGGGCACGAGGTCATCAGCGCCTGGTGTCTGCACGCCATGGACAGCTATGACCGCAGCGGCCTGACCGCGGCGATGTCGGTGATCCGTGATCTGGAGGGCTTTCTGGCGCTGGGCTATCAGCGCGCGCACGGGGCCGGCTTCGAGGACTCGGCCGCGGTGCTCGGTCACTTCGTGCAGGGGCTGGACGGGCGGCGCCTGAAGATCGAGCCGGACGATCAGGCCTGGACCGACGGCGAGATCCTGTATCTGCCCGGCATCATGGCCCATCTGGACAACCGCGAGGACAATTTCCAGCTCTACAAGGCCCACGTGGCCCATCTGTGGGCGCAGACCCGCTGCGGCACCCTCAATCTGCAGCTGGCGCGGCACTTCGAGGCGTTTGCCGACCCGCACCGTGCGCGCGCCGTGTTCCATCGCCTGGAGGCGATGCGCCTGGACGCCTTCGTGGCGCGCGAACTGCCGGGCCTGGCGCGCACCATGCAGCGCCTGCAGGCGACCCTGGGCGGCGCCCGGCCGCTGGAGGGCGAGTGGGCCCGGGCCCAGGCCCAGCTGGAGCGTGCCGGGGCCGGGGTGCGGGACAGCCTGGCCTGGATGCGGCGTCTGTACGCCAGCGAGGTGCCGCCGCCGCTGTGCTACCAGGGGGTGCTGCGGCCGGAGGCGGCCTGGGAGGCGCGCCTGGCGCGGATCGAGCGCGACAAGGCGCATCTGCGCCAGTTGCTGCGCGTGGTGGCCGACGAGATCACCGAGGGCGCGCCCGAGCGCGAGCCCCTGGAATCCTTCGATCTGCTGCCGCGGGAGGATGCCGCCGAGGACGATCTGCTGCCGTTCGAGATCGCCCTGCAGGACGCCCCCATCCCGGTCCCGGATCAGGTGCGCGAGCGCCTGTCCTCCATCATGCTCGACCTGGGCGAGATCCCGCCGGAATACCTGTCCCCGGCCGGGGACGGCGAATACGATCCCGCCCTGTTCGGCGAGGAGGAGGGCGACACCGCCGATGTCTGGTCGGGCACCTATCACGAGGAGGGCGCCTTCTTCTACAACGAATGGGACCGTGCCCGCCAGGCCTACAAGAAGGACTGGTGCGTGCTGCGCGAGATTGAGATCGAACCGGGCGACACCGGCTTCTACCGCGCGACCCTGGACAAATACGCCGGGCATGTGCGCTCGCTGCGCCGCACCTTCGAGATCCTGCGCGGCGAGGACCGCCTGCTCAAGCGCCAGCGCGACGGCGAGGACATCGATATCGACGCCCTGGTCGAGGCCTGGGGCGACATCCACAGCGGCCTGGAGATGTCCGACCAGATCTTCACCCGCATGCACCGCGAGGAGCGCAATATCGCGGTGATGTTCATGGTGGACATGTCGGGCTCCACCCGCGGCTGGATCAACGAGGCCGAACGCGAGGCCCTGATCCTGCTCGCCGAGTCACTCGAGACCCTGGGCGACCGCTATGCGATCTACGGCTTCTCGGGCTGGACCCGCAAGCGCTGCGATGTGTACCGGGTCAAGGATTTCGGCGACCCCTGGGACGAGGCGAGCATCGCGCGCGTGTGCCATATCGAGCCCAAGGACTACACGCGCATGGGGGCGCCCATCCGCCACCTGGTGAAGAAGCTGGGCGAGGTGGACGCGCGCACCAAGCTGCTGGTGACCCTGTCCGACGGCAAGCCGGACGACTACGATCTGGAATACCGGGGCGAGTACGGTATCGAGGACACCCGCCAGGCCCTGTTCGAGGCGCGCCGCGAGGGGGTGCACGCCTTCTGCATCACCATCGACCGCGAGGGCCAGGACTATCTGCCGCACATGTACGGCGCGGCCAACTACGTGGTGCTGGACGATATCGCCCAGCTGCCGCTCAAGGTCTCGGACATCTACCGGCGCATCACCACCCGCTGAGGCGCGCTCAGTATCCGCCCGGCATCATCCCGTAGCCCGGCATGGGCGGCGGAGGCATGTAGCTGCGGCGCGCCATGGCCCCGGCCAGCATGCGCCGGTAATAGACCACCGCGCTGCTGCCGTTGGCGGCCAGGTCGATGATGCGCCAGCCGTTCTGCCCGCGCGCCAGGCGGAAGTCGATACGCGCCGGGTAGCGCCCGGGGTGGAGGATCAGCATGCTCACCGCGGCCTCCTGTCCGTCGGGCGAGAAGCGCGGGCGCAGAAAGCGCACCCGCTGGCCGCCGTAATTGCTCAGGCCCTGGGTCAGGCGGGTCAGGAACAGGCGCTTGATCTCCTCGGCCATGGCGCTGCGCTGGCGCGGGTCCATCCCGAAGTAGTAACGCCCGGCCGCGGCGCGGGCCATGGCGTCGAAGTCGAACAGGGGGGCGATCTGTTCGTCCAGGAAACGCGCAATCGCCGAAGGCGCGGGCAGCGGTTCCTGGCTCATGAAGGCGATCAGGCTGTCCACGCCCATCTTCAGCCGCTCCAGCGGGGTCATCGGCGGCGGCGCGGGGCGGGTCTGTTGCGCCTGCGCGGGCGGCTTGTCGGCCGGCGTGGCCGGGGCGGGGTCGGCGGCTGCGACGGCGCCGGGCAGCAGGGCGCCGAGCAGCAGCAGGCAAAACAGTCTTTTCATGGTCGGTCTCCCTCGGGCTTCGCTTGCATCATGCCACAGACTCAGCCGGCGTCCAGCACCAGGGCGATCTGCTCGAGCATGGCCTGGGGCTCAGTGTAGTCCACCGCGATGGGCCAGCGGGCGGCGGGACCGGTCTGCAGCACCAGCGACGGAAAGCCGCGCACGCCCAGCGCCTCGGCGCGGGCCCGTTCCGCCTGCAGTGTCTGCCCGGTTTCCGGGGCGCGCAGCCGTTGCGCGAAGGCCTCGCGGGACAGGCCGATCTCTTCGGCCAGCCGCACCAGCACCGCCTCGTCCGAGGGATTGCGCGCGTGCAGGTAATAGGCCTCCTGTATGGCGAGGATCATGGTGTCCTCGCACGCGGGATCCAGGGAACGGGCCGCGATCACCGCGCGACAGGCCGGCCAGGTGCTGCGCCGCGGCGTGCAGCGCTTCCAGAAATCGAAGTTGAAGCGGGTGCCGGGTATGCGCTGCTGGATGCGCCGCCAGGTGTCCTGCAGCTGCTCGCGCATGGCCTCGGGCATGGGCTGGTCGCTGTCGGGCGCCAGGCCGCCGAGCAGGCGTTCGAAACCCATGTCCGCGGGCAGGCGCGCGCGCAGCGCCTGCAGCGCGGGACGGAACCCCCAGCACCAGCTGCACATGGGGTCGTGAATGTAGATCAGGGTGGGCGTGTGCATGGCCGGAAACAGAAAACGCCGCGCGATGGCGGCGTTTTCTGCGATCGGAGCGATGAGGGACTCAGGCCTTGATGGTGTCTTTCAGGGCCTTGAGCGCGGTCACGCGCACCACGGTGGAAGCGGGCTTGGCTGCGATCTTCATCGGCTCACCGGTGGCCGGGTTGCGGCCCATGCGCGCCTTGCGCGCCGGCTTCTTCACGCGGCGGATCTTGACGCCGGTGTCGGGGATGGTGAACTCGCCGGAGCCGCGACGCTTCATGTGCGCGGTGATCAGGTCACCCAGTTCCGAGAACACGGAAGCGACCTGCTTCTTGGTCAGGCCGGTGGAATCGGCGATGCTGGCAACGATCTGGGTCTTGGTCTGCTTGGTGCCAATGGCCTTGATCTTCTTTGCCGGGGCAGCGGCTGCTGCCTTTTTCTTCGCTACCTTTTTCTTGGCGACCTTTTTCTTGACTGCCATGTTTAACTCCTGGTGTTTGGTGGAAAAGCGATCAAAACATAGCACAGATAAATTTGACGCTAAACTGATTGCAGCGGCTTTTTTGTCGAAAAGTTCGCAAAAAAGCGGGACCGAAAGGGCTAATATCGGTATTTGGAGGGGGAGAATCATGTTATATCGCGTGTTGCTGGTCCTGGCGCTGGGCGTGCTCGACGCGCATGCCGCGGGCGTGCGCCTGGCGGGTTTCGATGTGCCGCCACAGGCGGTCGTGGACGGCCTGCAACAGCCCCTGGTGCTCAACGGCGCCGGCATCCGCTATAAGTTCTTCTTCAAGATCTATGTCGGCGCGCTCTATCTGCCGCGCCCCGAGCATCGCGCCGAGGCGTTGCTGGTCGACCCGCCCCCGAACCGGGTGCTGATGCACTTTGTCTACAGCGAGGTCTCGCGCGCCAAGCTGGACGACGCCTGGGACGAGGGCTTTCGCGACAACCTGGACGATGCCGCCTACCAGGCCCTGGCGCCGCGCATCCAGCAGTTCAAGGACCTGTTCGTGACCCTGCGCGAGGGCGACGAGGTCTGGCTGGACTATCTGCCCGGCCGCGGCACCCGGGTCAGCATCAACGGACAGCCGCGCGGCACGGTGCCGGGCCGCGATTTCAACGCCGCGCTGCTGTCGGTGTGGCTGGGACGCGAGCCGGTCACGTCGGCGCTAAAGAAGGCGCTGCTGTCGGCCGATACCCCGTAGACACAGGCCTATACCCGAGCAGGAAGTGCAACAGCCATGGCAACCGCGGAAAAGATCAAGCCGGAGTTCGATCAGAAGGATCTGCAACGCCTGAAAAACATGGTGCCCCTGCATACCCTGCCCGAGGATGCCTTTCAGGAGTTGCTCGACGGGGTGACGATCAAGACCCTGCGCAAGGGGGCGCTGCTGTTTTGCGAGGGAGATACCGAACATCTTAGCTACTATCTTCTGGATGGACATCTCTCCCTGGTCAGCGGTCGGCGGGTCATGGACACCCTGGAGGCCGGCAGCGAGAGCGCCCGTTTCCCCGTGGGGCATGTGCTGCCACGCAAACACGACGCGCGAGCCGATAAACGAGTTCGCGTGGCGGTTATTGACAGCCACCGAATTAGCGAATTGTTGGCCCGTACCCATCAGGTCGCTTACAAGGTTGATGATCTCGAACAAGCTGACGCCGGTGACTGGATGAGCCTGCTGCTGCAGTCGCCGGTGCTGCAGCAGCTGCCCGCGGCCAATATCCAGCGCGTCATGATGAGTGTCGAACAGGTCGATGCATTTGAGGGCGAGCAGGTGATCCGCCAGGGTAATCCAGGTGATTACTATTACATGCTTATACAAGGTTCGGCCGTAGTCATGCGCGAGGAGGCGGATGGTCAGTCCAAGGAGTTGGCGCGGCTCGGCCCGGGAGACGCCTTCGGCGAGGAGGCCCTGCTCTCGGACAAGCCACGCAACTCCACCATCACCATGCTCAGCGACGGGCAGTTGTTGCGCCTGGCAAAGAACGACTTTCTGGAACTGGTGCAGACCCCGCTGACCCGCCACATCGACTTCGACGAGGCGGTGCGGCGGGTCGAGCAGGGCGCGGTCTGGATCGACCTGCGCTCGCCCGAGGACTACGAAAAAGATCACTTCCCCGGCAGCATTAACTTGCCGGTAGAGTCGCTGCGTTATCAGACATCCAGTCTGGCGCCGGACCGCCATTATGTGCTCTACAGCAACAGTGGCGGGCGGGCCGCGGTGGCGGCCTTCTTGATGACAGATCAGGGCTTCGATGTTTCACTGCTTGAAGGCGGCCTGAAGCGTCTGCGCGAGACCCAGCCCGAACAGACCCTCAAGCCGGTGGAAGCCCAGCCGGGCGGTGAGGGGAAGGCTGTCACGGAACTTGAGCGTCGCGTGCAGGAGGCAGAACAACGGGCACGTGAGCTGGAACAGCGCCTCAAGGCCGCCGAGGCCACGGCGCAGGGTACCGAAAAGCAATATCAGCAGCAGTTGGAGGCGGTCAAGGAAGCGGTGGAAAAGGCCCGCCTCAATCTTCAAGCCAGTGAGCAGCAGAAGCAGGCCGCCCTGGCCGAACGCCAGAAGGCCTATTCCGAGATGGAGGCGCTGACCTCCAGCCTGGAGAAGGCCGAGTCCGAACGCATGGCCCTGGCCGACCGCATGCGCGAGATCGAGGGCCTGGACAAGAAGTTGCAGGCCCGCCTGGAAAAGGTCGAGCGCGAGCTGATCGGCGAGCGGGAGCGTGCCGAGTCGGCCAGCGAGAGCCTGGAAGAGGTGGCCGGCCGTCTCAACGAGGTCATGGAGGAACGCGAGCGCGAGCGTGAACGGCACGCCAGCGAGGTGGGGGAACTCAAGGAGCAGATCACCGCCCTGCAGATGGATCTGGAGCAGGAACGCGCCGAACTCGAGGCCCTGCGCGGAGCGCAACAGGCCCATGCCGAGGAAAACGAGCGACTGCAGGTGCGTCTGGCCGAGCGGGACGCCGAGTATGCCAGGCTGCAGCAGTTGGTCGAGTCCCTGCAGGAGGAGGCCCTGGACCACAGCGAGTTAGTTGCGCGTCGTGAGGCAGAGTTGAAATCGGTACGCCAGCAGCTCGAAGCTGGCGAGCGGGAAAAACAGTCTGCTGAAGCTGAAAGGGACTCACTGAGAGCGGAACTGGACGGATTGCGCAAGACCCTGGCCGAACAGGACGCGTTCGGCGCCCAGGCCCTGGAGGCGGCGCAACAGGAGCGAGACGCCTTGCGCGAACAGCTGCAGGAGCGCGAGGCCGAACAGGCGCGTCTGAACGAGCAACTGGCCCAGGGCGGCGAGGCGCAGGCCCGGCTGCGGGAGCAGCTGGCCGGGGGCGAGGCCGAGCTGGAGCGTCTGGAGCAGGCGCTGGCCGAGGCCCGCGAACAGCTGCAGATCCGGGACGCCTGGAAGGTCGAGGCCGAGAAGACCGAACAGCAGCTGCGTGAAAGGATCGAGGTCCTGGAGGTCCAGCTGGCGCGGGGCGCGGAACAGCAGGCCGCTTTCGAGGATCTCGAGCAGCAGAACCGGGATCTGCGCGACCAGCTGCTGGAGCAGCAGCAGCGCATGGAGGCCTTGGATCGCGAGCTGGAGACCGCCAATGCTTCGTTCGAAGCCCTTGAACAATCCCGGGGAGAGGATGATAGTCTTGCCGAAGAACTGGATCGCTTGTGCGAGGCCAGGGAGGTAATTGAGCGGGAGCGCGATAGTCTGAAGGAAGAGCTGGCGCAACGTCAGGCCGAGGTCGACGACCTGCGTTCAGTGATGGAAACCTACGTGGATCAGATCAAGCTGGAAAAAGAAGAGGGACAGGAGCAGCTGGCTGCCATGCGCAGCGAGATGGAACTGTTGCGCGAACAGGCGGCGCGCGAGGTGGCGGCGCTACAGGATGAACTGCAGGCCGCGCGCGACGAGATTGAATTGCTGCGTCACAGCAATGCTGATGATAGTGTCGGCATTGCCGAGTTAGAGGCGATGCGTCAGGAAATGGCGGATCTCAAGGTTGCACTTGAGGAGCGCCAGAACAGCCTGGACGAGGCCGAGGAGACCCGTCAGCTGCTGGAGGACAGCCTGGAGGACACCAACACGGAGTTGGAGCGCCTGCGCCGCGAGATGGACCGCCTGGTGGTCGAGGCCGAGGAGGCCGGTTTCCGAGCCGAGGAGGCGGTCAAGGCCCGCGAACAGCTGCAGCAGGAGATCCTGCGCTTCCAGCAGGAGGCCGAGGAGGTCAAGGTGGCCGATCTGCGCGACGAGCGCGTGCGTGTCAGCCGGCGCCCCCTGGACATCGAATCGGTCTGGAACGGCAGCTGGCTGTCGCGTCTGATCTCCATCGGCCTGGGCGCGGGCGGTGTGCTCGCGGTGCTGGAGATCCTCTCCTTCATGGCCGGCCGCGGTGAGCTGATCGCCTCCCTCCTGAAGTGACCCGGCCCGCCGCGCTTCTGTGCGTGGGCATCGCCACGCTGGACATCATCAATACCGTCGCATCCTACCCGCCCGAGGACGCCGAGCTGCGGGCCGAGTCCCAGGTGCGCCGGGTCGGCGGCAACGCGGCCAACACCGCGCGCGTCCTGGCCCGCCTGGGCCATCCCGTCACCTGGGCCGGCCAGCTCACCGGAGCGCCCGAGAGCCGCCAGGTCGAGGCCGAGCTGCAGGCGGCCGGGGTGCGTTGCGCGGCCAACTTTGTGGCGGACGGCCGCCTGCCCACCTCGTACATCACCCTGGCGCGCGACAGCGGCAGCCGCACCATCGTCCACTATCGCGACCTGCCCGAGTACCCGGCCGCCGCCTTTGCCCGGCTGCCGCTGGAGGACTTCGACTGGGTCCATTTCGAGGGCCGCGCGGTGGATCAGCTGCAGGCCATGCTGGAGGCACTGCGCGCGCGCGCCGACACCCCGGTGTCGCTGGAGGTGGAGAAGCCACGGCCGGGCATCGAGGCCCTGTTCGGGCGGGCGGACCTGCTGATGTTCTCGCGCGACTATGTGCGCGCGCGCGGCGGCCAGGATCCGGTGGCCTTCCTGGCGGCGCTGCCGGTGGCCTGCATGGCGACCTGTACCTGGGGCGCGGCGGGGGTCTGGTGGCGTGACCGTGACGGGGTGGTCCGGCACCAGTCCGCCTTTGTCCCCGGGCGGGTGGTCGATACCCTGGGCGCGGGTGATGTGTTCAATGCCGGTCTGCTGCACGGACTTGCGGACGGGCAGGCGCCGGAGGCCGCGGTGGCGCGGGCCGTCCGGCTCGCGGGCGAGCATTGCGGGCGCGAAGGCGGATTCTGAACGGGAGGCGGCATGGCCGAGTGGATAGAGGCCGGTGAACTGGCAAGCCTGGGGGATCCCGGCGCGCGCGGCGTCCGGGTGCCGGGACGAGAAGGGGTGCCCCTGTTCGTGGTGCACAAGGCGGGCACGCTGGCGGCCTACCGCAACGCCTGCCCGCATACCGGGGCCCCGCTGGAGTGGATGCCGGACCGCTTTCTGGACATGGACAACAGCTTCATCCAGTGCGCCCTGCACGGCGCCCTGTTCCGGGTGGGGGATGGTTACTGTCTGCGCGGGCCCTGTGCCCGGCAGTCGCTGGAGGCGCTGCCGGTGCGTCTGGAGGACGGCCGGATATGGGTGGACGTCTCGGCCCTCAGTCGGGCAGACGGGGGATCAGGCCACGGGTGAGCAGGTCGAGCGGCATGGTGGGCCTGGCGGCGGCCTCCAGTTCCGCGGCCTCCTGTACCGTCATCAGGCGCGCCTCCGCAATCGGGTGGGCGGAAGCCTGCGGGTCCGGTGCCGCCGGTGCCGTGGTGGATTCCAGCGGTTCGCCGGTGGCCATATCGTAGTGTCTGATCATGGTCGGCCTCCTGGCTGTTTGTGGATGACTCGCTTGCTATAGCGGCGCCCCGCTTGTGTTCTTGAGGCGTTCGCGATGCAGATTCCTTACCCAGCAAGACCGGCGCCGGGTGGGGGATGTTTCGGCTGATATGATGGAGCGCCTGTATCTGAGGCGGCCTGACGGGAGGAACGCGATTGTGAGTTGGTGGGGCAAACTGGCCGGAGGGGCGCTGGGCTTCATGCTCGGCGGGCCGCTGGGCGCGCTGCTGGGCATCGCCTTCGGGCACAATTTCGACAAGGGTCTGGGTTCGGTGCTGAGCGACGAGAGCCTCGGACGCGGCGATCAGGAGCGGGTGCAGGCGGCCTTTTTCACTGCCACCTTCTCGGTGATGGGGCATATCGCCAAGGCCGACGGCAAGGTCACCCGGGACGAGATCCGTCTCGCCGAATCGGTGATGAGGCAGATGGGACTCGATGGCGAAATGCGCGAAACCGCCAAGCGCCTGTTCAACGAGGGCAAGTCGGCGCATTTTCCCCTCGATGAGGTGCTCGACCAGTTCCGTCATGAACTCAACCGGCGTAGCACCCTGTTGCAGGCCTTCCTCGAGATCCAGCTGCAGGCAGCCTATGCCGATGGTCGCATGGATCCGGCCGAGGAGCGGGTGCTGCTGCACATCTGCGAGCGCCTCGGAGTGCCGGAAAGCCAGTTCCGTCGTCTCGAACAGATGTTC
>JALVTT010000046.1 GCA_027024025.1 Sedimenticola sp. | reverse complement strand
TTCGGCGCGGACGAGCCCATGGGTTGTTATGACGACCTGGAGCACGCCGACGCCTTCGTGCTGTGGGGCTCCAACATGGCCGAGATGCACCCCATCCTGTGGTCGCGTCTGACCGATCGGCGTCTGACGCATGAAGGCTGCGAGGTGCATGTGCTGTCCACCTATGAGCACCGCTGCTTCGAGCTGGCCGACAACGGCATGGTGTTCACCCCGCAGACCGACCTGGCGATCCTCAACTACATCGCCAACTACATCATTCAGAACAAGGCCTACGACCAGGACTTCATCGACAAGCACGTCAATTTCACCAAGACGCCGACCGATATCGGCTATGGCCTGCGGCCCGGGGATCCACGCGAGAAGAAGGCCAGGAACCGGGCCAAGGGCAAGCTGAGCAAGATTGGCTTCGAGGAATACGCCAAGTCGGTCGAGCCCTATACCCTGGAATATGTGTCACGGCTCTCGGGGGTGCCGGCCGAGCGCCTGGAGCGGTTGGCCAGGCTTTATGCCGATCCCAAAAAGAAGATCGTGTCGTATTGGACCATGGGCTTCAACCAGCATACCCGCGGCGTGTGGGTGAACGGCCTGATGTACAACGTGCACCTGCTGACCGGCAAGATCTCCGAGCCGGGCAATGGCCCGTTCTCGCTGACCGGCCAGCCCTCGGCCTGCGGCACCGCGCGCGAGGTCGGAACCTTCGCCCACCGCCTGCCGGCGGACTATGTGGTCAAGAAGAAGGCGCACCGCGACTTCGCCGAGAAGATCTGGAAGCTGCCCGAGGGCACCATCCCCGGCAAGGTGGGTTATCACGCGGTGCTGCAGAACCGCATGTTGAAGGACGGCAAGCTCAACGCCTACTGGGTGATGTGCAACAACAACATGCAGGCGGCGGCCAACATGAACGAGGAGACCTTTCCGGGCTATCGCAATCCGGACAACTTCATCGTGGTCTCCGATCCCTATCCGACCATTACGGCACAGGCGGCCGATCTCATCCTGCCCACCGCCATGTGGGTGGAAAAGGAAGGCGCCTACGGCAACGCCGAGCGGCGCACCCAGTTCTGGCGCGAGCAGAAACGGGCCCCGGGCGAGGCCAGATCCGACCTGTGGCAGATCATGGAGTTCTCCAAGCGCTTCAGGACCGAGGAGGTCTGGCCCGAGGAGCTGCTGGCCAAGGCGCCCGAGTATCGCGGCAAGACGCTGTACGAGGTGTTGTTCGAGAACGGCCAGGTCAACAGGTATCCCTTTCATGGCCACATAAGTGATGACCGTGGCAACCATTATGGCAACCACGAGAGCGAGCACTTCGGTTATTACGTGCAGAAGGGGCTGTTCGAGGAGTACCGCCGCTTCCAGCACGAGGGTGTGAAGAAGGGGCACGACCAGGCGCCCTTCGAGGCCTATCACAAGGCCCGGGGGTTGCGTTGGCCCGTGGTCGATGGCAAGGAGACCCTGTGGCGTTATCGCGAGGGTTTCGATCCCTTCGTCACCAGGGTGAACGACAAGGTGGCCCGGGGGGATGTCTATTTCTATGGCAAGCCTGATGGCCGGGCCAACATCATCACCGCGCCCTATGAGCCGCCGGCCGAGAGCCCGGACCAGGAATACGATCTGTGGCTGTGTACCGGACGGGTGCTGGAGCACTGGCATTCCGGCTCCATGACCCGGCGGGTGCCCGAGTTGTACCGGGCCTTCCCGGATGCCGTGATCTACATGAACCACGAGGATGCGCTCAGGCGGCGTCTGCGCCGCGGGAAGCTGGCGCGGGTGATCAGCCGGCGCGGCGAGATCCTGGCGCGGGTCGAGACCCGGGGGCGTAACAGGCCGCCGAAGGGCCTGATCTTCATCCCCTGGTTCGATGCCGGTCGTATCGTCAACAAGCTGACCCTGGACGCGACCGACCCGCTATCCAAGGAGACGGATTACAAGAAATGCGCGGTCAAGGTCGTCAAGGCATAGGGGGGACCATGAACAGGAGATATCTTGTCATCATCATCCTGAGCGGGGGGCTGTTGTGGAGCCTCTCGGCCGGCGCGGTGGACCTGCGTTCACTGCGCGGGGACCGCCCGCTGGATGCCGGGTCCAAGCGTCCGGCCCGGGCGGATGTGATTCTGCCGGAGAACGGCGAGTTCAAGAAGTCATACCGTACCCACCCGCCCATGATCCCGCACAAGGTGGACAAGACACGGATCAGTCTCAAGAAGAACCAGTGTCTGAAGTGCCACGGCGATCTGGAGCATGAGGAGATCAATGCCCCCATGGTGAGCAAGACCCATTTCGTCAACCGCAAGGGCGAGCGTCTGGGGCATGTGTCCACCCGCTATTATTTCTGTACCCAGTGTCACGCGCCCCAGGTGGACAAGACCCCGTTGGTTCAGAATGTCTTCGACGCGGGGCGTTGAGGTGTCGCGGAAACAGCCAGGCAGACCGGGAGATTCCATGTTTTACAGACTGATCATTCTGTCCTTGATCCTGCTGACGAGCGCGGCCGGGGCGTTGGCCGCGAAGGACGCCGGGGATCCGGTCTCGCGTGCCGGCCGGCTCTGGCAGCAGGGCCGGTTCGAGCAGGCCGAGCAGGCCTTCAAGGCGGCGCTGGCCGCGGAGCCGTCCTCGGCCCGCATCCACGCGCGCCTGGCGGCCTTCTACCTGAGCCGCCAGCGTGCGGACGATGCCATCGCGCACTACCAGGAGGCCATCCTGCTGGAGCCGAAGAATCCGAAACTGTTTGTCGGTATCGCCATCGCCTATCTGCACAAGCAGCACTATGGCATGGCGCAGGCCATGGTCGAGCGGGCGCTGGAACTCGATCCCTCGCTCGCCAACGCCCAGAAGCTCGGCGAGTACGTGCGTGCCCGCAAGCGGATGCTGGCGCGCGCCCATGCCGCTTCCGGAGCGGCGGATCCCGCGCCGCCGAAATAGGCTGCACAACCTGATCCAGGTTGTGCAGATTCATGCCGATCCGGCCATATCCGGGCCGGATGCCGCCTTGGATGTGCGCGGTCTATCATCTAGACTGAGTTTTCCATTGGTCCGGAAACAAGTCGGATGGTGCCATCCCATTTGCAGCCTTATCTGGCCTTTTTGTCGCGTCTGCCGATCTTCCAGGGGCAGGGCGATGCGGTCATGGAGAACCTGCTGCGCAAGACACGGTTGCGCGAGTTGCGGCGTGGTGAGCGGCTGTTTTCCAAGGGCGACGCCTCGGACTGGATGTACTGTGTCGCCACTGGCCGGATACGGCTCTTCTTCTCTTCCGAACAGGGGCACGAGAAGGTTCTGGAGATTATCGGGCCCGGGCGCACCTTCGGTGAGGCGGTGGTCTTTCTGGGGGCGCCTTACCCGGTGTTTGCCGAGGCCATAGAGGCATCCAATGTGCTCGCGATTCCGCGTGATCGCTTGCTGGATATGATCGAGCATGACCCGCGCGTGGCGTATCGCATGATTGCCAATCTCAGCCGGCGCCTGCATGGCCTGATCAGCGATATGGAGAATTTCTGCATCCATAATGCGCGGGAGCGGGTGGTGGGCTTTCTGGCCCAGCAGGTGAGGGAGCAACAGCACCTGGGGCGCGGGTCCAGGATCCGGCTTCCCGCCACCAAGTCGACCACGGCCTCCCTGCTCAATCTCACACCCGAGACCTTCTCGCGCGTCCTGCATCAGCTGGAGCACGACGGGGTGATCGGGGTCCAGGGGCGGGACATCGATATCCTGGATGCGGAGCGGTTGTTCAGCCGCGCACCTTGCTGAGGAGGCGTCGAATCAGGTCAGCAGCTGCTCCAGGATGCGCTCATAGAGCGCGGAGAGCGTGTCCAGATCGGCCACGCTGACACACTCGTCGACCTTGTGGATGGTGGCGTTGACGGGCCCCAGTTCGAGCACCTGGGCCCCGGTGGGGGCGATGAAGCGACCGTCCGAGGTGCCCCCGGCGGTCGAGAGCTCGGTCTCCCGGCCCGTGATCTCGCGGATCGCGGCCTGGGCCGCCTCCACCAGCTTGCCTTCCGCGGTCAGGAAGGGCTCGCCCGAGAGGGTCCATTCGATCTCCCAGTCCAGGCCGTGCCGGTCGAGCAGGCGCTCGACCTTCTCGCGGATCCGCCCGGCGTCGGTCTCGGTCGAGAAGCGCAGATTGAAGATCACTTCCAGCTCGCCGGGGATGACATTGGTGGCCCCGGTGCCGGCATGGATGTTGGAGATCTGGAAGGTGGTGGGCGGGAAGAAGTCGTTGCCCCGGTCCCATTCCACCGCCGCCAGCTCGGCCAGCGCCGGCAGGGCTTGGTGCACCGGATTGCGCGCCAGGTGCGGATAGGCCACGTGTCCCTGGATGCCGTGCACCACCAGGCGCGCGCCCAGGGAGCCGCGGCGGCCGTTCTTGACCACGTCGCCCACGCGCTCGGTGGAGGAGGGCTCGCCCACCAGGCACCAGTCGATCTTCTCGCCGCGCGCCTCCAGGGCCTCCACCACTTTCACGGTGCCGTTCACCGCCGGGCCTTCCTCGTCGCTGGTGATGAGGAAGGCGATGGAGCCCCGGTGTCCGGGGTGCCGCGCCACGAAGCGCTCGGTGGCGGTGATCATGGCCGCCAGCGAGCCCTTCATGTCCGCCGCGCCGCGCCCGTACAGCATGCCGTCTCGGATCTCCGGGGTGAAGGGGTCGGAGGACCATTCCTCCCGCGGGCCGGTAGGGACCACGTCGGTGTGACCGGCAAAGCAGAACAGCGGCCCCTGCGTGCCCCGCCGCGACCAGAAGTTGTCCACCTCGCCGAAGCGCAGCGGCTCGTTGACGAAGCCCAGCGCCGCCAGGCGCTCCATCATCAGGGCCTGACAGCCCGCGTCCTCGGGTGTGACCGAGGGGCGGCGGATCAGGTCGATGGCCAGGTCGAGTGTTTCGGACATTTGGGCTCCCGGGTTTTCACCGCAAAGGACGCGAAGGTACGCAAGGGGATGAGGGCTTCGTATCGAGGCGCGATCTCATGCGGTGATTCAGATTCTGGGACGTCACGGCATTACACCAGAGTCCTTGGTGGTTCTTGGCGTCTTCCGCGGTCATCGAGCGAACAGGGCCTCGTATTGTTCGGGGCTGAAGCCGACATGGATCTTTCCGCCCATCTCCAGCACCGGGCGCTTGATGATACTCGGTGTCTCCAGCATCACCTCGAGGGCCTTTTGTCCGTTCATGCTGTCGCGGGTTTCCTGCGGCAGCCTGCGCCACATCATGCCACGCCGGTTGAGCAGGGTCTCCCAGCCGACCTGGTCGGCCCAGCCGCGCAGGGTGGCCTCGTCGATGCCTTCCTTCTTGTAGTCGTGAAACTGGTATTCGACACCATGATCGGCCAGCCAGGCGCGGGCCTTCTTCATGGTGTCGCAGTTGGGAATGCCATAGAGTCTGATCATGGTCTTGCCACCACGAAGAGCACAAAGAACACGAAGAATACAGGGGTTACTCCCTGCGGGTACATGTCCATGCCCGGACAAGCTTTGTGTTCTTCGTGTCCTTTGTGGTTTTCCTCAAATATCCCGCAGCAGTTCGTTGATGCCGACCTTGGAGCGGGTCTTTTCGTCCACGCGCTTGACGATCACGGCGCAGTAGAGGCTGTACTTGCCGTCCTTGGAGGGCAGGTTGCCGGAGACCACCACCGAGCCCGCGGGCACGCGGCCGTAGAGGATCTCGTCGTTCTCGCGGTCGTAGATGCGGGTGGACTGGCCGATGTAGACGCCCATGGAGATCACCGAGCCTTCCTCGACGATCACGCCCTCCACGATCTCGGAGCGGGCGCCGATGAAGCAGTTGTCCTCGATGATGGTGGGCGCGGCCTGCAGGGGCTCGAGCACGCCGCCGATGCCGACGCCGCCCGAGAGGTGCACGTTCTTGCCGATCTGGGCACAGGAGCCCACCGTGGCCCAGGTGTCCACCATGGTGCCGGAATCGACATAGGCGCCGATGTTGACGTAGGAGGGCATGAGTACCGTGCTCGGCGCGATGTAGGAGCCGCGCCGCGCGGTGGCCGGCGGCACCACCCGCACGCCGGACTCGCGGAAGTCGCGCGAGTTGAAGTCGGCGTACTTGGAGGGCACCTTGTCATAGTAGTTGGTGAAGCCGCCCTTGATGAACTCGTTGTCGTTGATGCGGAAGGACAGCAGCACGGCCTTCTTGACCCATTCGTTGACCACCCATTCGCCGTCGCGTTTCTCGGCCACGCGGATCTCGCCGCGGTCGAGCTGGTCGATGGTCTCGTTGACCGCGTCGCGCACCAGGGTGTCCACGGCGCGCGGGGTGATCTCGGCGCGTTTCTCGAAGGCCTCGTTGATGATGTTCTGGATGTCGCTCATGTCGTCCTCTCGTCGGTATGTTCTGAATTCGCTCGGGTTTCGATGAAATTGCGGATGCGCCGCGCGGCCTCGACGCATTCCTCCGGCGTGGCCACCAGGGCCATGCGCACATGCCCGCTGCCGGGGTTGAGTCCGTCCACCTCGCGCGAGAGATAGCTGCCCGGCAGCACCGTGACGTGCTGTTGCTCGAACAGTTCGCGCGCGAAGGCCTCGTCGCTGCCCGGGGTGCGCGCCCACAGGTAGAAGCCGGCCTCGGGCCGCTCGACCGCCATGACCGGTCGCAGGATATCCAGAACCGCGGCGAATTTCTCCCGGTACAGCTCGCGGTTGGTGCGTACGTGGGCCTCGTCGCGCCAGGCGGCGATGCTGGCGTGCTGGTGCTGCACCGGCATGGCGCAGCCGTGGTAGGTGCGATAGGCCAGAAAGCGCGCCAGGATGGCGGCGTCGCCGGCGACGAAGCCCGAGCGCAGCCCGGGCGCGTTGGAACGCTTGGACAGGCTGTGAAAGACCACGCAGCGGCGGTAGGCGGTGTTGCCCATCGCCGCGGCGGCCTGCAGCAGGCCCACCGGCGGGGCCGCCTCGTCGAAATAGAGTTCCGAATAGCACTCGTCCGAGGCGATCACGAAGTCGTGCCGCTCGGCGAGCCGGATCAGCTGCTGCAGGGTCTGCAGCGGGATCACGGCGCCGGTCGGGTTGCCCGGCGAACACAGATAGAGCAGCTGGCAGCGGTCCCAGGTCTCCGGCGTGACGCTGTCGAAATCGGGCAGATAGCCCGAGTCGGCCGTGCAGGCCAGGAAGCGTGGCTCGGCGCCGGCCAGCAGGGCGGCCCCCTCATAGATCTGATAGAAGGGGTTGGGCGAGAGCACCAGCGGCGCGCCTGTCCGGTCGATCACCGCCTGGGCGAAGGCGAACAGGGCCTCGCGGGTGCCGTTGACCGGCAGCACCTGGGTCTCGGGGTCGATGCCGGTCTCCGCAAGCTGAAAGCGCCGCACCAGCCAGTCGGCGATGGCCTGGCGCAGTTCCGGCATGCCCCGGGTCAGCGGGTAGCGGCTCAGCCCGTCCAGGTGCCGCTGCAGGCTATCGGTGATCAGCCCGGGTGTGGCATGCTTGGGCTCACCGATTGAGAGCGCGATATGCGGCAGCGCGACGGGCTGCGCCCCGGCGAACAGCCGGCGCAGCTTCTCGAAGGGATAGGGCTGAAGTTTTTCCAGATCGGGGTTCATCGGCTACAGGGGAGCGGCGCAAAGCGCGCATTATATATGAAGAGCCATCTGCGGGGCCTGGGGCCGCTGCTGGCCCTGCTGTACGCGGCCAGTTTCTGGGGGTTTGTCTGGTATCCGGCGCGCCTGCTGGAGGGCCTGGGCGTGGCCGGCCTCTGGCAGACCCTGCTCAGCTATGGCAGCGCCCTGCTGCTGATGGTGCTGTTGCAGCGCCGCCTGCCCCTGCGCGGCATCCGCGGTCGCCTGCGTGACCTGGCCTGGCTGGCGCTGGCCTCGGGCTGGACCAATGTGGCCTTTCTGCTGGCGGTGCTGGACGGCGAGGTGGTCCGGGTGCTGATCCTGTTCTATCTCTCGCCCCTGTGGGCCACCGTGCTGGGACGCTGGCTGCTGGGCGAGGCCATCGGCTGGCACACCGGCGCCATGCTGCTGCTGGGCCTGGCCGGGGCGGTGGTGATGCTGTGGCAGCCCCGGGCCCTGAGCACGCCGCTGAGCGCCTCCGACGGCCTGGCCCTGAGCGCCGGGTTCAGTTTTGCCCTGACCAACGTGATGACCCGCCGCCTGCGGGGCCTGGACGACCGCCTCAAGACCCAGTGGGCCTGGATGGGCGTGGTTCTGGTCTCGGTGCTGTGGCTGCTGGCCGGGGGCGCGCCCGTGCCGGATGCGCCGCCCGCGGGCTGGCTGGGGGCGGTGGCCCTGGGGGTGTTCGGATTCTTCTTCTCCACCCTGGCGGTGGTGTACGCGGTGAGCCGCATGCCGGTGCAGCGTTCATCCATCATCATGCTGTTCGAGATCGTGGTGGGGGCGATCAGCGCCTGGCTGCTGGCCGGCGAGTCCATCGAATGGCGCGAGTGGCTGGGCGGCGGTCTGATCATCGCCGCTGGTCTCATCGCCACCCTGCATGGGAATAAGCCCGCGGCCGCGTCGTCATAAGAGGGGTCTGTCGCGCAACCGAGGGGACTCTCCGGAACCACGAACCATGACGATCGAATTGCACCATGCCAGCCTGCTGGTCCGGGATACGGACAACGCGCTGGCCTTCTATTGCGGCATCCTGGGCCTGGAGCCGGACCCGCAGCGGCCGGACCTGGGCTTTCCCGGGGCCTGGCTGCGGGTCGGCGAACGCCAGATCCACCTTCTGGAACTGCCCAGCCCCGACCCGGTGGTCGGGCGTCCCACGCACGGCGGGCGCGACCGGCATCTGGCCTTTCTGGTCGATGATCTGGACCGCTACCGCCAGCGGCTGGAAAGGGCGGACATCCCCTACACCCTGAGCCGCAGCGGACGCCGGGCCCTGTTCTGCCGCGACCCCGACGGCAACGCCTGCGAGCTGATCGAGCGCTGAGGCGGCGGCTCAGGCGGCGCAGCTGAGCTGTTCCGTGAGGGCCTCGCGGATGGCCTGCAGGCGCGCCGGTTCCAGGATGGGGCGTCCCTCGCGGTCGGTGAGGGTGAAGCGGTCGCGGGCGATGGCGCCCTCGGTGAGCACGCGCGCGCTGTGCAGGCGCAGCCGCTGGGCGGCCAGCACGGAGCCGATCAGCGACAGCAGGCCGGGTCTGTCCTGGGTCACCAGGTGCAGCTCGGTCAGGCCGTGGGCCTGGTTCTGGATGAATTCGATCTCGGTCTCGCAGCTGAAGGCGCGCAGACGGCGCGGGATCTTGCGGCCGCCGGCGGCGCGCGCGCCCGGTTCCCGCAGGCCGTGCATCACATGGGCCGCGATCTCTCGCTTGCGCTCCTGGGACAGCGAGCTGCCGTCCTCCTCGAGGATGAAATAGCTGTTGATCGAGACCTCGTCGCTGGTGGTGTCGATGCGCGCGCCCAGGATATCGACCCGCATCTGGTCGAGCAGGGCAGTGGTGTCGGCGAACAGGCCGTCGCGGTCGGGGCCGAAGCTGAACAGCTCGGTGCAGCCGCGTTCGCGGTCCTCGCGCAGGTACACATGGGCCTGCTGGTGGAGATCCGGGGTCTGCAGCAGCAGGCGGGTGTGCCAGGCGATGGCCTCGGCTGGGGTCTGCAGGAAATACTCGGCGCTGAGATTCATCCAGCACAGGTGGATGTCGCGCTCGTCGAAGCCTTCCTCCAGCAGGGTGCGGCGGGCCGTCTCCTGGACCGCCTGGATGCGGCTGTCCTCGTTCTGGGCCTGTTGCCGTCCCTGCTCGATGAACTCCCGGGTGCGCTGGTACAGGGTGGCGAGCAGGGCGCCCTTCCAGGCATTCCAGATGTTGGGGTTGGTGCCGCGCATGTCCGCTACGGTGAGCAGGTAGAGATAGTCCAGGCGCCCGACGCTGCCCACCGCGTGCGCGAATTCGTGGATCACCTCGGGGTCGTCGATGTCCCTGCGCTGCGCGGTGGTGGACATCAGCAGGTGCTCGGCCACCAGCCACACCACCAGCGCCGTGTCGTATTCCGACAGCCCGTGCGCCTGGCAGAATTCGCGCGCGTCCACGGTGCCCAGCTCGGAATGGTTGCCCCCCCGGCCCTTGGCGATGTCGTGGAACAGACCGGCCAGGTACAGCAGTTCGGGCTTGGGGATGCGCTGTGACAGCTCATGGCACAAACGGCATTCATCCGCGTGTTCGGGCAGGGTGAAGCGGCGCAGATTGCGCACCACCATGAGGATGTGCTCGTCCACGGTGTAGAGGTGGAACAGGTCGAACTGCATCAGGCCGGTGATCTTGCGGAAGGCCGGGATGTAGCGGGCGAGGATGCCGTAGCGGTGCATGCGCCGCAGCTCGTGGGTGATGCCGGAAGGCTGGCGCAGGATCTCCATGAACAGGCTGCGCGCGCGGATGTCGCCGCGCAGGCGTTCGTCCACCAGATGGCGGTGGGCGCGGATGGCGCGGATGGTGGTGGCGCGCACGCCCTTCAGTTCCGGGTGCTGCTGCAGCAGCAGAAAGACCTCCAGCAGGGCCAGCGGCGAGCGCGCGAAGGTCGCGGGATTGATCACCTCCAGATAACCGCCGCGTTCCTGGAAGCGGCGGTTGATCGGGCGCGGCTCGCCCAGGCGGTTGCCCTGCAGGATGGCCTCGCGGAACAGCTGCAGCAGCATCTCGTTGAGGCGCTGCAGCTCGATGGTGGTGCGGTAATAGCGCTGCATGAAGGCCTCGACCGCGGGGTTGCCCTCGCCATAGCCGAACAACCCGGCCAGGGTGCGCTGGTGCTCGAACTGCAGGCGGTCCTCGCGCCGGCCGGTAACCAGGTGCAGGGCGAAGCGCACCTCCCACAGAAAGTGCTCGCCCGCCTTGAGGGCGTCGTATTCCTGCTCGGTGAGGAAGCCGTGGGTCTTGAGATGCGACAGGCGGGTGGCGCCGAAGTGACGCTTGGCCACCCAGCCGATCATCTGGATGTCGCGCAGCCCGCCGGGGTTGTTCTTGATGTTGGGCTCCAGGTCCTGGCTGCTGTCATTGGCCTTGAGGTGACGTTTTTCCTGCTCCTCGAGCTTGGCCTCGAAGAAGCGGTCGCTGGGCCAGATGTGTGCGGGCCCGGTCAGCGCCAGCATCTCCTCGAACAGGCGGTTTTCGCCGGCGAGCAGACGTGATTCCATGATGTTGGTGGCGATGGTCAGATCCTCGCGCGCCTCGTTCACGCACTGCCGCAGGCTGCGCACGCTGTGGCCGATCTCCAGGCCGATGTCCCACAGGAACATGACCAGCGGCTCGAGATGCGCGGCCAGGGCCTGCGGATCCTCGGCGGTCAGGATCAGCACGTCCACGTCCGAGGCCGGGTGCAGCTCGCCACGGCCATAGCCGCCGACCGCGACCAGGGCGGCATCGGCGTCGGCCGGCAGATGCGCGGCCCAGGCGCGCGCCATGATCGCGTCCACGAAGCGGGCGCGGGCATGCACCAGCTCGACCACGTCGGTGCCGGCGTGGAACTGCTCGGCCAGGCAGTCCGCGGCGGCCTTGAGCGCGGCGCGGTACGGGGCCGGCGGCGGGGGGCGGGTGTCGCAGGCCCCGTCGAGCTGTTGCAGGATGCGGTCGAAGGCGGGGGCGATCATTTCTCTTCGTCGCGCAGGGTCAGCACCTCGTAGCCGTCGGCGGTGCAGAGGATGGTGTGCTCCCACTGCGCGGACAGCTTGCGGTCCTTGGTCACCACGGTCCAGCCGTCCGGCAGCACCTTTACATTGCGCTTGCCGGCGTTGACCATGGGTTCGATGGTGAAGGTCATGCCCTCGCGCAGCGCCATGCCGGCGCCGGGGGTGCCGTAGTGCAGGACCTGCGGATCCTCGTGGAACTTGCGCCCGATCCCGTGGCCGCAGTACTCGCGTACCACGCTGAAATGCTCGCTCTCCACATACTGCTGGATGGCGTGTCCGATGTCGCCCAGGGTGGTCCCGGGGCGCACCAGTCGGATGCCCTTCCACAGGGCCTTGTAGGTCACATCCACCAGGCGGCGGGCGAAGGGCGAGGGCTCGCCGACGAAGAACATCTTGCTGGTGTCGCCGTGATAGCCGTCCTTGATCACGGTGATGTCGATATTGACGATGTCGCCCTTCTTGAGCTTTTTGTCGCCCGGGATGCCGTGGCAGACCTGCTGGTTGACCGAGGTGCAGATCGACTTGGGGAAACCGTGGTAGTTGAGCGGGGCGGGGATGGCCTGCTGCTCGTTGACGATGTAGTCGTGGCAGATGCGGTCCAGCTCCTCGGTGGTGACCCCGGGCTTCACATACGGGCCGATCATGTCCAGGACATCAGCCGCGAGGCGGCCGGCGATACGCATTTTTTCTATTTCTTCGGGGGTCTTGATGGTGACTGACATGGGGGCCTCGGCCGGGTGGTGATCGCGGAATGGGCTGGATGCTGTGGCCAGTGCGACGTCATCTGAAGCGCCGCATGCCGACAGGGGGTTCCGAAAAACGCTTTGAATACATCCCTGTACGCCCGACGGCGGCATCCCTGCCGCCGACGTTTTCGGAATCCCCTGTCGACCTGCGTTGTCAACCGTCTGCGTCGTTCAATGACGTGGTCCTGATGCTGTGGCCGTTCCGATTGAGTTGTATCAGCCGTTCATGGTATAAAACGCGCCGCTCCGCGGCAATGCCGCCTTGACTTTCGATCGGAGCGAAATACACACACGTACCGCAACTGCCTGGTCTGGGTGCCCGAAACGGGTGGGCCAGGGGGGTGCGTGGAGGCTTAACCCGAACTGGAGAAACACATGAGCAACATCACGATGCGCCAGATGTTGGAAGCTGGCGTGCACTTTGGTCACCAGACCCGCTACTGGAACCCGCAGATGGCGCCGTACATCTTCGGCCAGCGCAACAAAATCCACATCATCAACCTGGAAAAGACCCTGCCGCTGTTCAACGAGGCGATGAATTTCATCGGCAAGCTGGCGTCCAACGGGGGCAAGATCCTGTTCGTCGGCACCAAGCGCGCCGCGCGCAACGCGATCGCCGAAGAGGCCAGGCGTTGCGGCATGCCCTATGTCAACCATCGCTGGCTGGGCGGGATGCTGACCAACTTCAAGACCATCAAGCAGTCCATCAAGCGGCTCAAGGAACTCGAGGCCATGGAGGCGGACGGCTCCATGGAGGCGCGTTTCAACAAGAAAGAGCAGCTGACCCTGCGCCGCGAAAAGGAAAAGCTGGAGCGCAGCCTGGGCGGCATCAAGGACATGCAGGGTCTGCCGGACGCCCTGTTCGTGATCGACAACGGTCACGAGGACATCGCGGTGGCCGAGGCCCGCAAGCTGGGCATTCCGGTGGTGGCCGTGGTCGATACCAACAACTCGCCCAAGGATGTGGACTACATCATCCCGGGCAACGATGACGCGATCCGCGCCGTCCAGCTCTATGTACAGGGCGCCGCCGCCGCCGTGCTCGAGGGCCGCGCCGCCGCGGCGCGCGCCGTGGTGGGCGAGGACGCGGCCGAGGAGACCGCCGAGAGCGCGGCCGAAGGCTGAGCGGTCCCTCCGCGGACCCGGCCCGCGCCGGCCGCAAGGCCCGGGCGGGCCGCATTCAACAGGCTGTTAACGAATTTTTTTGAGGTGAAACCATGGCAATCACTGCTGCACTGGTAAAGGAACTCCGCGAGCGTACCGGCGCGGGGATGATGGAATGCAAGAAGGCCCTCGTCGAGACCGACGGTGACATCGAGGCCGCAATCGAGAACATGCGCAAGTCGGGCCAGGCCAAGGCCGCCAAGAAGGCGGGCCGCACCGCCGCCGAGGGCGTGATCGTGATCAAGACCACCCCGGACAAGAAGTCCGCGGCCATCGTCGAGGTCAACTGCGAGACCGACTTCGTGGCCAAGGATGACAACTTCAAGTCCTTCGCCGACGCGGTCGGCGAGCGTGTGCTCAACAGCGACGCGGCCGACGTGGAGGCCCTGATGGCCCTGCCGCTGCACGAGGGCGAGGACACCACCATCGAGGAGGCCCGCCAGGCGCTGGTCGCCAAGATCGGTGAGAACATGACGGTGCGCCGCTTCGAGCGCATCAGCACCGACGGCGTGCTGGCCAGCTACCAGCACGGCGTGCGTATCGGCGTGCTGGTCGATATCGACGGTGACGCCGAGCTGGGCCGCGACATCGCCATGCACGTGGCCGCCTCCAACCCGGTGTGCGTGGACGAGGACGGCGTGCCGGCCGACATGCTGGCCAAGGAGCGCGACATCGTCGAGACCCAGGCACGTGAGAGCGGCAAGCCGGACAACATCATCGAGAAGATGATCGAGGGCCGCATGCGCAAATACCTGGGCGAGATCACCCTCAAGGGTCAGCCCTTCGTCAAGGATCCCGATACCAGCGTGGGCAAGCTGCTCGACAGCAAGGGCGCCACGGTCAAGGGCTTCATCCGCTTCGAGGTCGGCGAGGGCATCGAGAAGAAGAAGGAAGACTTCCGCGAGGAGGTCATGGCCCAGGCCGCGGCCGCGCGCGGCGAGTGAGTCCTGCGGGCCCGCACCCTGGTGCGGGCCCTTTTCCATCCGTCAAGGAGCCACCGAACATGTCCGACAGTCCCTCACCCAGACGCCTCCTCCTGAAACTCAGCGGCGAGGCCCTGATGGGCGCGGGCGACTTCGGCATCGACCCCGATGTGCTGTCCCGCGTGGCCGCCGATGTGGCCGAGATCGCCGGCATGGGCGTGCAGGTGGGCGTGGTCATCGGTGGTGGCAATATCTTTCGCGGCGCGGGCCTGGCCGGCGGTGGCTTCGACCGGGTGCGCGGCGACCACATCGGCATGCTGGCCACGGTGATGAACTCGCTGGCGCTGCAGGACCATCTGGGGCGCATCGGCGTGGATGCGCGCACCCTCTCGGCCTTCCGTATCGACCAGGTGTGCGAATACTACAGCCGCGACCGGGCGGTGCGTCACCTGGAGGCCGGGCGCGTGGTGATCCTCTCCGGCGGTACCGGCAACCCCTATTTCACCACCGATTCGGCGGCCAGCCTGCGCGCCATCGAGATCGGGGCGGACCTGATGATCAAGGCGACCAAGGTGAACGGGGTCTATTCGGCGGATCCGATGAAGGATCCGGACGCTGAGTTTTATCCCGCGCTCAGTTATGATCGGGTCCTGGCCGAGGGCCTGGCCGTGATGGATGCCACGGCCGTTGTCTTGTGCAGGGAGAACGGCATGCCGTTGCGCGTTATGAACATCAACGAACCGGGCGCGTTGCGGCGCCTGGTCGAGGGCGAACCCGTGGGGACCCTGGTGAGTGGAGACGATTCATGATCGATGACATCAAGCAGGATGCGGCGAGCCGCATGGCGAAGAGCGTGGAGGCGCTGGTGGACAACCTGGCCAAGGTGCGCACCGGGCGGGCGCATCCCAGCATGCTCGACCATGTCACGGTCAGCTACTACGGCGCCGAGACCCCGCTGCGCCAGGTGGCCAACGTGGGGGTGGAGGACGCCCGCACCCTGACCGTGCAGCCCTATGAGCAGTCCATGGTCTCGGCCGTGGAGAAGGCCATCCTGGAATCCAATCTCGGTGTGACCCCCAACACCGCGGGGACCATGATCCGCCTGCCCATCCCGCCACTGACCGAGGAGCGGCGCAAGGACATGACCCGCATCGTGCGCCACGAGGCGGAGCAGGCCCGGGTGGCGGTGCGCAACATCCGCCGCGACGCCAACAGCAGTCTCAAGGAGCTGGTCAAGGAGAAGCTGATCTCCGAGGACGACGAGCGGCGCGGCCAGGAGATCATCCAGAAGCTCACGGACCAGCACGTCAAGGAGATCGACGAGTTGATGGCCAAGAAAGAAGCCGACCTGATGTCGGTCTGAGCAGAGGCCGGCGTGACGGGAGCGGATGCAAGTGGACTGCCCGGCGAGGCGCGCGACAGCGTTCCCCGGCATGTGGCCATCATCATGGACGGCAACGGGCGCTGGGCCCGTCAACGCAACCAGCCCCGGCACGCCGGGCATCGCGCCGGGGTGGAATCGGTCCGGCGGGTGATCGAGGTCTGCGGGGAGCAGGGTGTCGAGATCCTGACCCTGTTCGCCTTCAGCAGCGAGAACTGGCAACGTCCCCGCACCGAGGTCAATCTGCTCATGGAGCTGTTCATGATGGCCCTGGGACGCGAGGCGCGCAAACTGCAGCGCAACAATGTGCGCCTGCGCGTGATCGGCGAGACCACCGCCTTCCCCGAGAAACTCCAGCAGCGCATCCGCGAGGCCGAGCAGCTGACCGCCTCCAATGACGGCCTGCTGCTGCAGATCGCCGCCAACTACGGCGGCCGCTGGGACATCGCGCGCGCCGCGCGCCGCCTGGCCGAGGCGGTGGCCGCCGGGCGTCTGCAACCGGAGCAGATCGACGAGGAACGCTTCGCCGAGGCCACGGCCTTTGCCGGGGTGCCCGACCCCGATCTGTTCATCCGTACCGGGGGCGAGTTGCGCATCAGCAACTTCCTGCTCTGGCAGTGCGCCTATTCCGAGCTGTATTTCACCCCCGTGCTGTGGCCCGACTTCGGTCGCGCCGAGTTCATCGAGGCCCTGCGGGACTACGCCCGGCGCGAGCGCCGCTTCGGCCGCACCAGCGAACAGGTGGATCTGGCGGGCTGATGCTGCTGGCGCGCGTACTCACCGCCCTGGTTCTGGTTCCGCTGGTGGTGGCGGGCGTGCTGCTGGCGCGCAACGAGACCCTGGCGCTGGCCTTCGGCCTGTTCATGCTCCTGGGCGGGCGCGAGATGGCGCGTCTGGGCGGGCTCCGCCCACTGGCCCTGCAATGGCTGTACGCCGCGCTGCTGGGCGGCGCCATCCTGTGGCTGTACTACTTTCTGCCCTGGGGCTGGGAGCCCTGGCTGCAGCTGGCCGCCGCGGCCTTCTGGATCCCGGCGACCCTCCATCTGCTGGCGCGCCGGCGTCCGCTGGCGCCGCGCGAGGGCGTGCGCCCCGGCATCCTGCTGCTGGGCATGGCGCAGCTGCTGATCGCCTGGCTGTCGCTGATCAATCTGCACCGCGACCATCCCCAGGGGCCGGCGCTGGTGCTGTTTCTGCTGGTCCTGATCTGGGTGGCCGATTCCGCGGCCTATTTCGCCGGGCGGGCCTGGGGGCGACACAAGCTCTCGCCCCGGGTCAGCCCGGGCAAGACCTGGGAGGGCGCGGCCGGCGCCCTGGCCGGCAGTCTGCTGGCGGGCCTGGCGCTGTGGCGGCTGGGGCTGAGTCAGGCCGCGGCGCCCGGGGTGCTGGGCCTGTGCGTGCTGACCCTGGGGGTCTCCATCGGCGGCGATCTCTGGGAGAGCCTGCTCAAGCGCCAAGCCGGGCTCAAGGACAGCGGCACCCTGCTGCCCGGGCACGGCGGGGTGCTGGACCGTATCGACAGCCTGATCGCGGCCGCGCCGGTGTTCGTGCTGGGCCTGCACCTGCTGGAGCAGGGGCTGTGATCGGCGTTTCGGTCCTGGGCGCCACCGGCTCGATCGGGCTCAGCACCCTGGACGTGGTGGCGCGCAATCCCGGGCGCTACCGGGTGGTGGCGCTGTCCGCCAATACCGATGTCGAGGGGCTGGCCCGGCTGTGCCTCAGCCACCGTCCCGAACTGGCGGCCATGGCCGATCCGGCCTGTGCCGAGGCGCTGGCCCGCCGCCTGGCGGATCAGGCGCCGGAGATCCGGGTGCTGGGCGGCGAGGAGGGGCTGGTGGCCGCGGCCACCCACCCCGGGGCGGATCAGGTGATGGCCGCCATCGTGGGCGCGGCCGGGCTGGTGCCGGCCCTGGCGGCGGTACGCGCCGGGCGGCGCATCCTGCTGGCCAACAAGGAGGCCCTGGTGGTGGCCGGGGCCCTGTTCATGCAGGAGGTGGCCCGGCACGGCGCCGAGGTGCTGCCCATCGACAGCGAGCACAACGCCATCTTCCAGTGCATGCCGGGTGATTTCCGGCGCGGCCTGGACCGGGTGGGGGTGACCCGCATCCTGCTCACCGCCTCCGGCGGGCCCTTCCGCACCCGCGATCCCGCCAGCCTGGACGCGGTGACCCCGGAGGAGGCCTGCGCCCATCCCAACTGGGACATGGGCCGCAAGATCTCGGTGGACTCGGCCACCATGATGAACAAGGGCCTGGAGCTGATCGAGGCGCGCTGGCTGTTCGACGCCCGCCCGGACCAGATCCAGGTGGTGGTGCATCCGCAGAGCGTGATCCATTCCATGGTCGAATACGCCGACGGCTCGGTGCTGGCGCAGCTGGGCAATCCCGATATGCGCACCCCCATCGCACACGCCATGGCCTGGCCGGAGCGGCACGCCTCCGGGGTGGCGCCGCTGGACCTGTTCCAGGTGGCGCGCCTGGATTTCGAGCCGCCGGACCCGCGGCGCTTCCCCTGTCTGCGCCTGGCCTTCGAGGCGATCGAGTCCGGCGGCACCGCGCCCGCGGTGCTGAACGCGGCCAACGAGGTGGCGGTGGCGCGTTTCCTGGATCACCGGCTGCGCTTCACCGACATCCCGCGCCTGATCGAGCAGACCCTGCACGCGGTCGCGCCCGGGGATGCCGCGTCCCTGGAGGGGCTGATGGCGGTGGACGCCGAGGCCCGCCGGGTGGCGGAACGAATCGCCGACGGGATGGTCTAGTCGTTTTCATGGAAGCCTTCATCATCAAACTGCTCGCCTTTGCGGTCGCGATCGGGATCCTGGTCAGCGTGCACGAGTTCGGCCACTTCTGGGTGGCCCGCCGCCTCGGGATCCGGGTGCTGCGTTTCTCCATCGGCTTCGGTCGCGCCCTGTGGCGGCGCCAGCGCGCGCCCGATGAGCCGGAATACGTGCTCGCCGCCATCCCCCTGGGCGGATACGTCAAGATGCTGGACGAGCGCGAGGGCGAGGTGGACCCGGCCGAGGCCCATCGCGCCTTCAACCGGCAGTCGCTGTGGGTGCGCTCGGCGGTGGTGGTGGCCGGGCCGCTGTTCAATCTGCTGTTCGCCGTGCTGGCGCTGTGGGCGGTGTTCATGCTGGGCGAGACCGGGGTGCGCCCCCTGGTGGGCCAGGTGGCGCCGGGCAGTGTGGCGGCCGAGGCGGGATTCCGCCCCGGCGAGGAGATCGAGGCGGTCAACGGCGAGCCCGCGCCCATCTGGGGCATGGTGATGCAGGCGCTGGCCGAGGCCTCGGTCTCGGGCGGGCCGGTGCGGGTCAGGGTACGGGGCGCCGACGGCGCTCCGGTCGAGCACGTCCTGCCCGCGGGGGCCCTGGGCGATATGAGCGAGCAGCCCGACGTGCTCAAGCGGATCGGCATCACGCCCAACCGGCCCCGGGTGCCGCCGGTGTTCGGCGAGGTGCTGCCGGGCGAGCCGGCGGCCCAGGCCGGGCTGCGTCCCGGCGACCGCATCGTGTCCGCCGACGGGCAGCCCATGACCGACTGGGGCGACTGGGTCGCCTATGTGCAGTCCCATCCGGGACAGCCCATCCATCTGCTGATCGCGCGTGACGGCGCGTTCCGGAAGATCGAGCTGATCCCGGCCACGCGCCGCCTGGGCGAGCGCACCATCGGGCGCATCGGCGCGGTCAACCGGCCGCTCCCCGAGTCCGAGACGGCCCGCTACCGGGTCGATTACCGCCTGGGGCCGCTGGCCGCCCTGGGCAGCGCGGTGACGCGCACGGCGGACTATTCCTGGCTGACCCTCAAGGTCATCGGCCGCATCCTCAGCGGCCGGGCCTCGGTGCACAATCTCAGCGGGCCGCTGTCGATCGCCGACGCGGCCGGCCGCACGGCCAGCTACGGGCTGGTGTACTTTCTCAAATTCCTGGCGGTGGTGAGTATCAGCCTGGGGGTGCTCAATCTGCTGCCGGTGCCGGTGCTCGATGGCGGCCATCTGGTGTATTTCCTGATCGAGGCGGTGCGCGGCAGCCCGGTGCCGGACAGCTGGATGGAGCAGGGCCAGCGCATCGGCATCATCCTGCTGGCGGCCCTGATGGGCCTGGCCTTCTACGTCGATATCTCGCGCTATTTCGGCTGAATGCCGGGCCCGGGGTGGTATCTGCCCGGAAAAACGCCGTCAATGCATCCATGCCGGCTCCACGGCGGCATCCCTGCCGCCGAGGTTGCCACCCCGCCGGTGCAGTCATATCGGGCGCTTGAATGGCCTGGTTCCGTGGCCCGACAGCGGGCCGGTGGCTTTGTGGTCGCCCGCCTTAGTATAATGACCGGCCTGTATCGGCCGGCCATGCGGCCACATAAGCAATAACGAGTACGCCCCCGGGCGGTTTAAGGATGGAATTGATGAGGCGTCCCACAAGGCTTGTTCTTCCACTGCTGCTTCTGCTCGCCCAGGTGGCCTGGGGCGCCGGCTTCAAGGTCAAGGATATCCGGGTCGAGGGCCTGCAGCGGATCACCGCGGGCACCGTGTTCAACTATCTGCCGGTCAAGCCCGGCGACGTGCTGACCGACCGCCAGAGCGCCGAGGTGATCCGGGCCCTGTTCAAGACGGGTTTCTTCAAGGACGTGCGCCTGGAGCGCGACGGCGATGTGCTGGTGGTGGTGGTCAGCGAGCGTCCGGCCATCGCCGAGATCAATTTCAAGGGCAACAAGTCCATCGACGACGAGGCGCTCAAGGAGGGCCTCAAGGACGCCGGCCTGGCCGAGGGCCGGACCTTCGACCGTTCGGTACTCGACAGCATCGAGCGCGAGCTGGAGCGCCAGTTCTTCAACCAGGGCAAGTACGGGGTCAAGATCAAGACCACGGTCACGCCCCTGGAACGTAACCGGGTGGCCATCGATATCGACATCATCGAGGGCGAGACCGCGCGTATCAAGCAGATCAATATCGTTGGTAATCAAGCTTTCAGTGATAGTGATTTGCTGGATCAGTTTTCGCTCAGTGCCGGCGGCTGGTTTTCCAGATTTACCAAAAATGACCAGTACTCCAAGCAGAAGCTGGCCGGCGACCTGCAGAAGCTGCGTTCCTTCTACCTGGACCACGGCTATGTGAACTTCAAGATCGATTCCACCCAGGTGACCATCACCCCGGACAAGAAGGATATCTACATCACGATCAACATCCACGAGGGCGATGTCTTCACGCTGTCGGACATACAGCTGGCCGGAAATTACGTGGGCAAGGCGGAGGACTATTTCCCGCTGATCCACCTGCGCCGTGGCGAGCCCTTCAACCGCAAGGCGGTAGTCGAGAGCAGCGACCGGATCTCGGCAAAGCTGTCGGACGAGGGTTACGCCTTTGCCAACGTCAACGCGGTACCGGAGATCGACAACGAGAAGAAGACCGTCGCCATCACTTATTTCGTGGATCCCGGCAAGCGGGTCTATGTGCGGCGGCTGAATATCCGCGGCAACTCGCGCACCCGGGACGAGGTCATCCGCCGCGAATTTCGGCAGATGGAGGCGGCGTGGTTCTCCGGTGAGAAGCTCAAGCTCTCGCGCGAGCGGGTACAGCGCACCGGCTATTTCAAGAAGGTGAATGTGGAGACTCCGGCGGTGCCCGGCACCACCGACCAGGTGGATGTGAATGTCAAGGTTGAGGAAAAGCCTTCAGGGGAAATTTTGGCTGGCATTGGCTTTTCTCAGGTCGATGGTTTGGTATTCAATGCCAGCGTCAATCAGGAGAACTTCCTTGGGACTGGTAAGAAGGTGTCATTTGCACTTAAGACCAGTAGCGCAAACAAGGCCTATGAGTTGTCCTATACCAATCCGTATTACACGGTGGACGGCATCAGCCGTGGTTTCACACTAAGTTATCGGACTACTGACTTTAGTCAGTTGTCAACGGCAGATTATGCGACTGATGATGGCGTGATTGGCATGAATTTTGGAATTCCGCTGAGCGAGTTCAATCGCTTTACCTTTGGGGGCCAGTTTCACTTCATTAACTTTAGGAAGGGCGGCACGGCGCCCAACGAGATCATCAATTGGCAGAACGCCGAGGGATCCAAATACACCGATCTGGAACTGAGCATCGGCTGGACGCACGATTCTCGCGACAATGCCTTGTTCCCCAAGGAGGGCTCTTTGCAGCGCCTCTCTGCCCAGGTTACTGTGCCGGGTAGCGACCTAAAATACTATAAGGTCGAGTACAAGCATCGCCGATACTGGCCATTGTTCCGTGATTTGGTGTTTTCTCTAAATGGCGATATGGCGTATGGCGCGGCCTATGGCGGCACCTCGCAGCTGCCAGTGTTCGAGAACTATTTCGCGGGGGGGCCGACCTCTGTACGCGGCTACAAGTCACTGTCACTTGGGCCGCGTGGCACTGGAGCGAATGGAGGCGCGCCGATTGGCGGCAATACGATGATTACGGGTAATGCCGAGTTGTATTTTCCATCTCCCGTGTTTACTGACACCATGCGTTTTCTGGCGTTCTTCGATGCTGGTTCAGTGTTCGATACCCAGAATGGCAAGCGCCTGAATACTCGTGAGTTCCGCTATTCCACCGGGGTGGGCGTGGCCTGGTTGTCGCCTGTTGGTGCGCTATCAATGAGCTACGCCAAGCCCTTGAAAAGAGACAGCCAGGATGAGCCGGAGCGATTCCAGTTCACCTTTGGCACCACCTTCTAGGAGCCGTTAGCGGTGCGAATGCGTTTTATCAGGATTCTTTTCGGCATGGCCCTGCTGCTGGGCCTGGCCGCCACCGTCCAGGCCGAGGTGGCCGTGGCCTATGTGGACTCGGCGCGTCTGCTCAAGGAAGCGCCGCAGATCGAGCTGATCAAACAGCGGATCCGCGAGGAGTTCCAGGCGCGCGACCAGCGCCTGGCCGAGATGCAGAAGCAGATCGGCCTGCTCAATGAGCGCCTGAATTCGGCCGATACGCAGATGAGCGACGAGGACAAGCACCGCCTGCAGAACGACATCAGTGCCCGCAAGCTCAAGTACAAGCACATGCGGGACGAGCTGGATCAGGACAAGCAGCTGCGGTTCAGCGAGGAGGAGGAGAAGTTCTCGCGCGTGATCCGCGAGGTGATCCAGCAGCTGGCCCAGGACGAGAAACTGGATCTGGTGCTGCAGGGCAATGTGCTGTGGGTCTCGCCGCGCATCGACCTGACCGGCAAGGTGCTGCAGAGACTGCAGGGCATGCAGGAGCAGGGTAACTGAGCATGCCCGACAAGGCCTGGACCCTGGCCGAACTGGCCGAACTCAGCGGCGCCCGGCTGCACGGCGATCCCGATTGCCTCATCGAGGGCGTGGGTTCCCTGGACGAGGCCCGGCCCGGGCAGATCAGCTTTCTGGCCTCGCGCCGATTCAGGCCCTATCTGGCCGACACCCGCGCCTCGGCGGTGATCCTGGCGCCGCAGTTCGTGGACGCCTGTCCCTGCAACGCCCTGGTGCATGACAACCCCTCGCTGGCCTATGCCCTGATCGCCGCCCGCCTGTGCCCCGAGCCCATGCCGGCCCCGGGGGTGCATCCCAGCGCGGTGGTGGACCCGGATGCCGAGATCGATCCCGGCGCGCGGATCGAGGCGCATTGCACCATCGGTGCCGGGGTGCGTATCGCGGCCGGGGTCTGGATCGGCCCCAACTGCGTGATCGCGGACGATTGCGAACTGGGCGAGGATTCGCGCCTGGTGGCCAGTGTTACACTGGGCCGCGGTACCCGCCTGGGCCGGCGCTGCCTGATCCATCCCGGGGCCGTGCTGGGCGCGGACGGCTTCGGCCTGGCCAACGATCAGGGGCGCTGGGTCAAGATCCCGCAGCTCGGGCGCGTGGTGCTGGGCGACGATGTGGAGGTCGGGGCCTGCACCACCATCGACCGGGGCGCGCTCAAGGACACGGTGCTGCACGACGGGGTCAAGCTCGACAACCAGATCCAGATCGGGCACAACGTGGAGGTGGGCGCGCACACCGCCATGGCCTCGGGGGTGGGCGTCTCGGGCTCCACCCGCATCGGGGCGCACTGCACCCTGGCCGGCGCCGCGGGCCTGGCGGGCCACCTCGAGCTGGCCGACGGGGTGCATATCTCGGGCCTGACCGCGGTCACGCGCTCGATCAAGGAACCCGGCGTCTATACCAGCACCGTGCCGGCCGTGCCGCACGCGGTCTGGGGACGCAATTTCGCGCGCATCAAGCAGCTCGACGAGCTGTTCCGCCGGGTCAAGGCCCTGGAAAAGGCGCTGGCCGAGGCGGACGCCAAGGAGCCGGACTGACAACAACAACGGCCGGCATTCCGGTGCCGGACATGAAAAACGGACAGCCGCCGTCCGCGCGGGCGGGGCTGCGATTACAGGCACGCCGCTGGAGATACCAGCGACGCCATTCAAGCTTCCTGGGAGAACTTTCATGGATATCCAGAAAATCCAGAACTACCTGCCGCACAGGTACCCGTTCCTGCTGGTGGACCGGGTCCTGGAGGTCGAGGCAGGCAAGCGCCTGGTCGCGATCAAGAACGTGACCTGCAACGAACCCTTCTTCCAGGGGCATTTCCCCGAGAAGCTGGTCATGCCGGGCGTGTTGATCATCGAGGCCCTGGCACAGGCCACCGGCCTGCTGGCGATGGACAGCGAGGAGGTCGTGGGCGCGGCCATCTATTACCTGGTGGGCGTGGACAAGGCCCGTTTCAAGCGGCCGGTGGTGCCGGGCGACCAGCTGCGCCTGGAGGTCGAGGTGATCAAGCAGCGGCGCGGTATCTGGAGCTTCTCCGGACAGGCCACGGTGGATGGCGCGGTGTGCGCCTCGGCCGAGATCATGTGCACCGCGCGGGATCTCTGAGATGATCGACGCCCGCGCCGTCATCGACCCCGCGGCGGAGCTGGACGAGGGCGTCCGGGTCGGGCCCTTCTCCATCATCGGCGCGGGCGTGCGGATCGCCTCGGGGACCGAGATCGGGCCGCATGTGGTGATCCGCGGCGAGACGCGCATCGGGCACGACAACCGGATCTTCCAGTTCGCCTCCATCGGCGAGGATCCCCAGGACAAGAAATACAACGGCGAGGCCACCCGCCTGGAGATCGGCGACCGCAACCAGATCCGTGAGTTCGTGACCCTGCATCGCGGCACCGTGCAGGATGGCGGCGTGACCCGGATCGGCGACGACAATCTGTTCATGGCCTACACCCATGTGGCCCATGACTGCCAGATCGGCAGCCATGTCATCATGGCCAACGCGGCCTCGCTCGGCGGCCATGTGCGGGTGGACGACTGGGCCATTCTGGGCGGCTTTTCCATCGTGCACCAGTTCTGCCGTATCGGCGCGCACAGCTTCGCGGCCATGGGCAGCGTGATCAGCAAGGGCGTGCCGCCCTATGTCATGGTCGCCGGGCACCCGGCGCGGGCGCGCGGCATCAACAGCGAGGGCCTGCGGCGGCGGCAGTTCGGCAGCGAGCAGATCTCACGCATCAAGAAGGCCTATCGCAAGCTGTACAGCAAGGATCTCCTGGTACGCGACGCCATCTCCGAGATCGAGGCGGAGTGTGCTGACTGCGCCGAGCTGCAGCCGCTGGTCCAGTTCCTGCGGGCCAGCGAGCGCAGCTTCGTGCGTTGACACGGGACCGCGCCATGCGGGTGGCCATCGTCGCGGCCGAGGCCTCCGGCGACCTGCTGGGCGCGGGCCTGATGCAGGCATTGCGGGCGCGCCGGCCGGACATCCGCTTCGAGGGGGTGGGCGGCCCGCGCATGCAGGCGGTCGGCATGCGCCTGCTCGAGCCCATGGACGCGCTTTCGGTGATGGGTCTGGTGGAGGTCCTGCGCCATCTGCCGGGCCTGCTGAGGTTGCGCCGGCGCCTGCGTGACCACTGGCTGCGCGAGCCGCCTGACCTGTTCATCGGCGTGGACGCGCCGGACTTCAATTTCGCCCTGGAACGCCGCCTGCGCGACGCCGGCGTGCCGACCGCGCACTATGTCAGCCCGACCGTCTGGGCCTGGCGCGAAGGCCGGGTCAGGACGATCCGCGCATCCACCGATCTGCTGCTCAGCATCTTTCCCTTCGAGGTGGACTTCCTGGAACAACGGGGCGTGCACGCGGCCTATGTGGGGCACCGTCTGGCGCGGGAGATGCCGCTGGAGCCCGATCGCGCCGGGGCCCGCGAGGCCCTGGGCATCGGTGCGGAGGCGCCTGTGCTGGCGCTCCTGCCGGGCAGCCGCCGCAGCGAGCTGGAACGCCTGGCCGCCCCCTTCCTGGAGACCGCCCGGCGTTGCCGCGCCGAGATCCCCGGACTGCGTCTGCTCACCCCTCTGGCCAGCCCGGCACAGCAGGCGTTGTGGGGGGAACTGCGCCGGCGTCACGCCCCGGAGCTGGAGATCGTCGAGGGGGTGGGCGAGAGCCGGCGCATGCTGGCGGCGGCCGATGTGGTCCTGACCGCCTCCGGCACCGCGACCCTGGAGGCCCTGCTCAGCAAGCGTCCCATGGTGGTGGGCTACCGGCTCAGCCCGCTGACCTACTGGCTGGCCCGCGGCCTGCGCCTGGTGCGCCTGGAGCATGTGGCCATGGCCAATCTGCTGGCGGGCGAGGGCCTGGCGCCGGAGTTCATCCAGGGGGCCTGCAAGCCGCAGCGGCTGGTCCCGGCCGTGCTCGACTTCTTCCATGACAGCGCCCGGGTGGAGGCCATACAGTCGCGCTATCGCCAGGTGCACGAGGCGCTGGCGGTGGACAGCGACCGCCTCGCCGCGGAGGCGGTTCTGGAACTGCTGCCTCAGTAATCGCCGGCAAAGGACTCGGTGGTGTAGCGCCAGATCCGGATCTGGCTCAGGGGAAAGTCGGCGGGCAGGCCGGCCTTCAGGCGCAGCTGGGCCAGGAATTCACGCGGTTGCGGCAGCTGTTCCCAGACCGAGGGCAGGAAGGTGCCGCGCCGGCCGCCGGGGCCCTGCAGGATCAGGCCGTCCTCGCCGGGATGCAGCCTGGCCAGCAGGTCCTGTTCGTCCCGGAAGGGCAGGGGCTCGGGCTCGCTCAGCACCGAGATGTGGATCTCCAGCCCGGCGGACTCGGACTCGCCCAGGGGCGGAAAGCGCGGATCGCGGAAGGCGGCGGCGAAGGCGTTTTCGGACACGTCGGCGATCAGCGGCTGGACCGGCTCGAGGTGGCCGATGCAGCCACGCAGCCGCCCGTCGCGGTTGAGGGTGACGAAGCAGGCGCGCTGTGCGCGCAGATGTTCGGGATAGTCAGCGGGGTCCAGCGCCGGCGGCGCGCCGCGGCGCAGGCCGTGAGCGATGGCGCGCCGCGCCACATCCAGCATCAGCGTCCGTTCCTCGCGGTCGTACTCAGTGGAAGACATAGGCCCCGTACCCCACGACACGATCCTTGGGACCGGCGGTGTCGCCGGAGTTGCGCAGGTCGCGCGTCTCGGCCCGCAGGCCATGTTCGCGCGCGGCCACCAGCAGGCCCTGGATGGGATTGCGCCCGCAGGCGTCGCCGTGGTCCAGGCGGATGTCCAGGGCCTCGATGTGGCGGCTGGTGTCGCGGTCGCGCTGCACCGCCGTGGCATAGTCGTGATAGTGGCTGAGATCCGAGCTGATCACGAACAGGGTCTCCTCGCCGCCCCACAGCAGGTCGATCAGCTGGGCGACCTCGCCGGGCTTGGTCTCGCCGACCACGAAGGGCACCAGGCGGAAGCGCGGCAGTACCCGTTGCAGAAAGGGCAGTTGCACCTCCAGCGCGTGCTCGCCCTGGAAGGCCTGATCCAGATAGCCGACCTGGGGCAGGCGCGTCGCCTGCTCGACCGCGCCGGTATCCACCGGGATGTCGCCCAACGGGGTGCGGAAGCGTTCCGCGCTGGAGGCGGCGATGCCGCGGAAGGCGACCCGGTGCGAAGGCGCCAGCACCACCACCCGCTCGATCCGGTCGGTCGCGTCACGCAGGGCCGCATAGGCATTGGCCGCCACGGGCCCGGAATAGACATAGCCGGCGTGCGGCGCGATTACGGCCTTGGGCGGCGGTCCGGGATAGGGCCGGGCCTGCGCCAGAAAGCCGTCCACCTCCGCGCCCAGGGCCCCGGGATCGGCCGGATAGAAGGTGCCGGCGACATTGGGCATCTGTACCTGTGCCATCTTGTAATCCTCCAAATGGCATCCATAAAAGGAACATAGGTTCTTTTTGGCAGGTTTCAATCATGAGTGATTTCCCGATCCAGCGCGATGACAGCGTGGTCGAGACGCGCTTCTGGCACCGTCTGGACGACGGTCGGGTGCAATGCGACGTCTGCCCGCGGGCGTGCCGGCTGCACGAGGGGCAGCGCGGGCTGTGCTTCGTGCGCGGGCGCCTCGACGACAAGGTGGTGCTGACCACCTATGGGCGTTCCAGCGGCTTTGTCATCGACCCCATAGAGAAGAAGCCGCTCAACCATTTTCTGCCCGGCACGCCGGTGTTTTCCTTCGGCACCGCGGGCTGCAACCTGTCCTGCCGTTTCTGCCAGAACTGGGACATGAGCAAGTCACGCGAGATGGACACCCTGGCCGACGCGGCCTCGCCCGAGGCCATCGCCCGGGCCGCGCAGGAGAGCGGCAGCCGCAGCGTGGCCTTCACCTACAACGATCCGGTGATCTTCCTCGAATACGCGGTGGACGTGGCCAGGGCCTGCCATGCCCGGGACATCCGCACCGTCGCGGTGACCGCGGGCTACATCTCGCCCGGCGCGCGCGAGCACTTCTTCGCCCACATGGATGCCGCCAATGTGGACCTCAAGGCCTTCAGCGACCGCTTCTATCACAAGATCTGCGGCGGCCATCTGCAGCCGGTGCTCGACACCCTGCTGTATCTCAGGCACGAGACCGATGTCTGGTTCGAGCTGACCACCCTGCTGATCCCCGGAGAGAACGACAGCGAGGAGGAACTGGACGCCATGACCCGCTGGGTGGTGGAGCACCTGGGCCCGGACGTGCCCATGCACTTCACCGCCTTCCATCCCGACTGGAAGATGCTGGACCATCCCGCCACCCCGCCCGGGACCCTGGCGCGGGCGCGCGAAATCGCCCTGCGCAACGGCGTGCATTACGCCTATACCGGCAATGTCCACGATCCGGCGGGGCAGAGCACCTGGTGTCCGGGCTGCGGCGGCCGGGTCATCGAACGCGACTGGTATCAGCTGGGTGAATGGCGACTGGATGCCCGGGGCCGCTGCGCCCACTGCGGGCATCCCATCGCCGGGGTGTTCGAGGCCCATCCCGGGGGCTGGGGACCGCGCCGGCAGGTGGTACACATGTCGAGCTGAACCCGTCAGCCATGCCCGCCCGCCGCGCCCGCGGCGATATGGAACAGCGGCTCGTTGATCAGGAAGTGCGCCCAGATGCTGGCGGCGTAGCCCAGGGCGATGGCCCAGGTCCATTTCAGATGGGCGAAGAAGGTATAGACGCCGCGCGCCTGGCCCATCACCGCCACCCCGGCCGCCGAGCCGATGGACAGCAGCGAGCCGCCCACGCCCGCGGTCATGGTGACCAGCATCCACTGGCCGTGCGACATCTCCGGGTACATGGACAGCACCGCGAACATCACCGGGATGTTGTCCACGATGGACGAGAGCACGCCGACCAGGATGTTGGCATTGGTCGGGCCCAGGTCGGTGTACATCAGCTCGGAGACCAGGGTCAGATAGCCCAGGGTGCCCAGGCCGCCCACGCACAGGATGATGCCGTAGAAGAACATCAGGGTGTCCCATTCGGCGCGTTCCATGGACTTGAAGATGTTGAAATGGGCATCGCCCGCGCCGTGCGGGGCCGCGGCCGCGATCTCGCCCTCCACCGAGATGCCCTGTTCGCCCAGGTGCTCGCGGTCCTCGATGGTGCCGCCGCGCCGTTTGAGGTAATAGCCGTAGAACTTGAGCAGGCCCAGGCCGGTCATCATGCCCAGCACCGGCGGCATGTGCAGGAAGTTGTGCGCCGAGACCGCCATCACGATGGTCAGGATGAACAGCCCGACCACCGCCAGGGCGCCGTGCTTGAGCGGCGGCTCGCCTTCCTCGATGGGGTCGGGCTTCTCGCCGGACACCACGAAGGACATGATCACCGCCGGCACCAGCCAGTTGATCACCGAGGGCACGAACAGGTCGAAGAACTCGTGGAAGGCGATCACCCCCTTTTGCCAGACCATCAGGGTGGTGATGTCGCCGAAGGGCGAGAAGGCCCCGCCGGCATTGGCCGCGACCACGATATTGATGCAGGCCACCACCACGAAGCGGCGGTTGTCGCCGCCCACCGCCATGGCCACCGTGGCCATCAGCAGGGCGGTGGTCAGGTTGTCGGCCACCGGCGAGATGAAGAAGGCCAGCAGACCGGTCAGCCAGTAGATGGTGCGCAATGAAAAACCGCGCGAGACCAGCCAGATGCGCAGGCTGTCGAACACCCCGCGCTCTTCCATCGTGTTGATATAGGTCATCGCCGCCAGCAGGAACAGGAACAGCTCGCCGAACTCCAGGATGTTGTGACGCACCGCCTCCTCGGCGGTGGTGGTGTCGCCGTGTTGCATATAGACAATGGCCACCAGGGCCCAGATGACGCCCGCGGCCACGATCACCGGCTTGGACTTGCGCAGATGCAGCGCCTCCTCGCCGATCACCAGGGCATAGGCAAGCACGAACAGGGCCACGCTCAGATAGCCCATCCAGGTGTCGGTAAAGTCCATCTGGGCTTCGCCCGAGGCCAGGGCCAGGCCCGGCATCAGGGCCAGCATCAGCCCGCCGGCCAGGGTCTTTCCGAGGGTTGGCAGATTCCGTTTCGTCATTTCGTGGCTCCTCGCTGGGGAATTGGGTTCGCATCCTACCAGCACCCGGGCGGGATACGAATGCAATGCTTAACGGCAGGGCGGAAGAAGTCTTTAGGGAGGCCCTGATAAAAGCCATCCCTGGCTTTATCAGGGCACGCTGCGCCGCAAACGCGGTTTGCGGCTTGCTCCAAAATCAATCGCTTACAGCGATCGATTTTGTCGGCACATCCTTGTGCCGGAGGAAGATCCGAATTTTTCAGATCTTCCTTAGCGGTGCCTCGAGAACCTCCCTCCGAACGCGATGGAGGGCGCCGCCTGGCGCGCGGCGGATGACGCCCGTGGGCGCCGGCGGTAAACTGGAGGCCCTATCGAAAGCAGTGATTCCCGCCATGAGATTGTGTGACCGCGACATCATCCAGGCCCTGGATGAGGGAAAAATCGTCATCAGTCCGTCCCCGGACAGGGAAAAGATCAGCGGCGTGAGCGTGGATCTGCGCCTGGGCGACCGCTTTCGTGTCTTTTCCTCCCATCAGACGCCCTATATCGATCTCTCCGGCTCGCGCGAGGCGGTCAACCGGGCGGTGGAGCGCGTGATGAGCGACGAGATCGTGATCGCGCGGGAGGAGCGTTTCGTGCTCCACCCCGGCGAGCTGGCCCTGGGGATCACGCTGGAATCCATCACCCTGCCGGACGATCTGGTCGGCTGGCTGGACGGGCGTTCCAGTCTGGCGCGCCTGGGACTGATGGTGCATGTGACCGCGCACCGGATCGACCCGGGCTGGAGCGGCAATATCGTGCTGGAGTTCTTCAACTCCGGAAAGCTGCCCCTGGCCCTGCAGCCGGGCATGTCCATCGGCGCCATGAGTTTCGAGCGCATGAGCGGCCCGGCCGAGCGCCCCTACACCAAGCGCAGCGACGCCAAGTACCGCGACCAGTCCGGGCCGGTCGCGAGCCGTATCAGCGAGGACTAGCCCGAAAATTTCGCCCGGGAACGCGATGATCGTGCCGGGATCGACGCTCAGGTGCGGATTTGCGATTGAATCAATAGCCCAAGCTATTGATGATTGAGCAAATACCGCGGATGGGCGACGAGACCGGCGCGAGGGCGCGTTCAGCGAGACCCGGTGACATCTTGCACTTTACTAATATTTCAGGATTTTCTAGGAAATCCAATGGGTTGGGGCATTTATTCAGCGACCGGGTGAAATATTCGGGCTTGTCTCCGGGCGCGCCGGCCAGCGGACCGGCTCGGGCAGAGGCTCGTGGTCCAGCATCACGCCCCGCTCCGGGTCCAGGCGCAGCCGGCCCTCGGCGAACCACTGGATCACGGTGGGGTAGATGCGGTGCTCCTGTTCCAGTACCCGCGCCGCCAGGGTCTGTTCGTCGTCGCCGGGCAGCACCGGCACCTCGGCCTGCAGCACCACCGGTCCGCCGTCCAGCTCCTCGGTCACGAAGTGGATGCTGGCGCCATGCACCGCGTGCCCGGCCTCCAGGGCGCGCCGGTGGGTGTGCAGGCCCTGGAAGTGCGGCAGCAGCGAGGGGTGGATGTTGAGCATGCGCCCGGCATAGTGGCGCACGAAATCCGGTGTGAGGATGCGCATGAATCCGGCCAGGGCCACCAGCTCCGGCCGGTAGCGGTCGATGCGCTCGGCCAGGGCCCGGTCGAAGGCCTCGCGGCTGTCGAAAGCCCGGTGGTCCAGCACCTCGGCGGGGATCCCGGCGCGCCTTGCCCGCTCCAGGCCAAAGGCATCGGCCTGGTTGCTGATCACCGCCACCACCTCACCGTCGATACCGCCGTCGGCGCAGGCGTCCATGATGGCCTGCAGGTTGCTGCCACTCCCGGAGATCAGCACCACGATGCGGAGTTTCTCGGGGCGGCTCATCGGTAGCTGACGTGCGCCGCGGCCTGTTCGGAGGGCGCGATCTCGCCCAGCCGCACCACCTGCTCACCCTGGTCCCGCAGCAGCCCGATGGCGGCATCCGCGGCGCTGGCGGGCAGGCACACCACCATGCCGATGCCGCAGTTGAAGGTGCGCAGCATCTCCTCGCGCGCGATATTGCCCTGGGCCTGCAGCCACTCGAACACCGGCGGCAGGGTCCAGGCCGAGGTGTCGATCACGGCCTGGCTGCCGGGCGGCAGCACCCGCGGCAGGTTCTCGGTCAGGCCGCCGCCGGTGATGTGCGCCAGGGCATGCACCTCGACCTCGTCGAGCAGCCGCAGCAGCGGCTTGACATAGATCCGGGTCGGCGCCAGCAGGGCCTCGCCCAGGGGGCGGCCGTCCAGATCGGCGCCCAGGTCGGCGCCGCTGACCTCGATCACCTTGCGGATCAGGGAATAGCCGTTGGAGTGCGGGCCGGAGGAGGCCAGGCCCAGCAGCACGTCACCGATCTGGACCGACTCGGGCTGCAGGATGCGTTCCTTTTCCACGATGCCCACGGCGAAGCCGGCCAGGTCATAGTCGCCGCCCTCGTACATGCCGGGCATCTCGGCGGTCTCGCCGCCGGTCAGGGCGCAGCCGGCCAGCTCGCAACCGCGCGCGATGCCGCGCACCACATCGGTGGCGGTGTCCAGGTCCAGGCGGCCGGTGGCGTAGTAGTCGAGGAAAAACAGCGGCTCGGCCCCGGTGACCACGATGTCGTTGACGCACATCGCCACCAGGTCGATGCCGATGCTGTCGTGGCGCCCCATCTGCATGGCGAGCTTGAGCTTGGTGCCGACCCCGTCGGTGCCGGAGACCAGCACCGGCCGCTGGTAGCCGGAGGGGATCTCGAACAGGGCGCCGAAGCCGCCCAGCCCGGTCAGGACGCCGGGGCGGAAGGTGCCCTTGACGATGGGCTTGATACGTTCGACCAGGGTGTTGCCGGCATCGATGTCGACACCGGCCTGGGCATAGCTGAGGCCGGTGGCCGGACCGTTTTCGGGATTGCTGTCGCTCAAGGCGCGCTCCAGGGAAGTCACTGCGGAAGTTGGTGGATTTTACACGCGATCGAAGCCCCGGGGGTATCCGCTGTGCCGTGGCCGGGGGGGCTGGTAGAATTCCCGCCCATGAAAACACTGACCGGATTGATCTTCTCACTGCTCCTGTGCCTGCCGCTGGCGGCCCGGGCCGCGCCCGATCTGCTCAGCGGCAGCGCGCCGGTGGCCGACGAGAGCCCCGAGGCGCGCAATGCCGCGCTGCAGACCCTGCTGGGCCAGGTCATGGTGCGTCTCAGCGGCCAGCGCGAGGTGCTCTCCAGTCCCGCGGCGGCCAAAGTGCTGGCCCACGCCCCCGATCTGGTGCAGCAGTTCCGCTACCGCAACGCGCCCGCCGCCGACGGCGCGCCGCAAAAGCGGCTGCAGGTGCGTTTCGACGGTGCCGCGCTGCGGCGCCTGATGAGCGCCGAGGGGCTGCCGCTGTGGAACGGTCCCCGGCCGCGGGTGCTGCTGTGGGCGGCCCTGGAGCAGGGGGCCAACCGGCGCCTGCTCAACCCGGGCGACAACCCCGGGGTGCAGACGGCCCTGCTGGAACGCGCGCGCGCGCGCGGCATGCCGCTGCAGCTTCCGCTGATGGATCTGGAGGACCAGGCGGCCCTGAACGTGGCCGACATCTGGGCCGATTATGACGTCGCCATCCGCAAGGCCTCGGCCCGCTATCCGCACGACCTGGTGCTGACCGCGCGGGTGCGTGAACAGGCCGGCGGCCAATACGCGGCGGACTGGACCCTGTGGCGCGACAGCGGCAACCAGAACTTCGACACCCGGGGCCAGAACCTGGCCCAGGTGCTGGCCGCCGGTATCGACGCGGCGCAGGATCTGCTGGCGCGGCGTCTGGCGGTGCAGGCGGTCTCGGACCGGGACGCGGTGCGCCTGTGGGTGGAGGGGGTCGATTCCCTGACCGGCTACAGCCGTCTGATGGGGCTGCTGCGGACCCTGCCCGGGGTGCGCGGGGTGCTGTTGCGCGAGAGCGGCCGCGACGGCCTGCTCCTGGCCCTGCTGGCCCCGGGCGGACGCGCCGCCGTGGACGCCGCCCTGCGCGACCAGCCCGGCCTGAGCGCCCTGCCGGCGCCCTCCAGGCCGCAGGGCGAGCCGGCGCCCGACAGCGCCCCGCAGGCCGATCTGTACTACACCCTGCTGCCCGCCGGGCCCGGTCAGTGATCCGTGAGCTGGCTGCGTTATCTGCCCAATCTGATCAGCGGGTTGCGCATCCTTCTGGTGGGCCCCATCCTGTGGGCCCTGCTGGGGCAGCGTTTCACCCTGGCCATCGGGCTGTTCGTCCTGGCCGGGGTCTCGGATGCGGTGGACGGCTTTCTGGCCAAGCGCTTCGGCTGGAGCAGCCGCGTGGGCGGCATCCTGGACGCGCTGGCCGACAAGTTTCTGCTGGTCTCCACCTTCGTTGCGCTGTGGTGGCTGGGGGTCTTTCCCGGCTGGCTGGTGCTGTGGATCCTGGCGCGTGATCTGCTGATCATCGGCGGCGGCCTGGTCTACAACTCGCGCATCGAAAAGTTCAATCCCGAGCCCAGCCTGGTGAGCAAGCTCAACACCTTTCTGCAGATCGTGCTGGCGGCCCTGGGCGTGGTGCACCTGGGCATCATGCCGGTGCCCGGCTGGATACTGCAGGGGCTGATGGGCTCGGTGGTGCTGACCGTGTTCTTCAGCGGCGCGGGCTATGTGCGCGAATGGAGCCGGCGCGCCGCGGCCGGGGGGACCCATGCTTCAAGGTAGATCGTCCTGGACGCCGCTGTGGCTGCTGCTGGGCGGCGGCCTGCTGTATCTGCTCTCGCCCATCCTGACCCCGTTCATCGTGGCCGCCCTGCTGGCCTATCTGGGCGACCCGCTGGTGGACCGGCTGGAGACCTGGCGGCTCCCCCGCACCCTGGCCGTGACCCTGGTGTTCCTGGTGATCCTGGGCGGCCTGCTGCTCCTGTTGCTGCTGTTGGTGCCGCGCCTGGAGGCCCAGCTCGGCCATCTGGCGCAGCGGCTGCCGCAGTACCAGGCCTGGCTGCAGGCCCATCTGCTGCCGCATCTGGCCGGCTGGCTGCCGGTGGAGGAAGGGCAGAGCGGTCTGCAGGCCCTGGGCCGGGCCCTGGCCCGTCACTGGCAGGGCGCCGGCGGCCTGCTCAGCGGGCTGTGGCACTCGCTCAGCAGCTCCGGCGCGGCGCTCCTGGCCTGGCTGATGAACCTGATGCTGATCCCGGTGCTCACCTTCTATCTGCTGCGCGACTGGGACGATCTGGTGGCCGCGGTGCGGGCCCTGCTGCCACGCCGCTCCGAGGCCCTGTGGGTGCGCCTGGCGAGCGAATCCGACGAGGTGCTGGGGGCCTTTCTGCGTGGCCAGTTGCTGGTGATGTTCGCCCTGGGCGTGATCTACACCACCGGGCTCTGGGTGGTGGGGCTGGACTTCGCCCTGCTGATCGGGATGTTCGCCGGCCTGGTCAGCTTCGTCCCCTATCTGGGCCTGATCGTGGGCATTCTGGTGGCCGGCATTGCCTCCATCCTGCAGTTCCAGGGACCGGGCGAGCTGCACTGGGTGGTCCTGGTGTTTGTGATCGGGCAGATGCTCGAGGGCACGGTGCTGACCCCGCGCCTGGTGGGCGAGCGCATCGGACTGCATCCGGTGGCGGTGATCTTCGCGGTCATGGCCGGCGGTCAGCTATACGGCTTCTTCGGCGTGCTGCTGGCGCTGCCGGTGGCCGCGGTGGCGATGGTCCTGCTGCGCCATGTGCTGGCCAGCTACCGCGCCAGCCACGCCTACCAGCGCCTGGACTGAGCGCCGGACCGGCGTTCAGTCCTCCAGTCCGTCCAGCAGCTGGCGCACGAAGGGGATGGTCAGGCGCCGCTGCGCCCTGAGCGAGGCCCGGTCCAGGCGGGCCACCAGCCGTTCCAGTTCGCCGATGGCGCGTGAATGACGCTCCAGCAGGTAGCGGGCCACCTCGGGCGGCATCTCCAGGCCGCGGCGCGCGGCCAGGGTGCGCAGCAGGGTCTGACGTTGTTCGTCGTCCAGGGGGCGCAGCCGGTAGGTGATGCCCCAGGCCAGGCGCGAGCGCAGGTCCGGGAGGCGGAATCCGGCCCGGGTGGCGGCTGCGCCCGCGCTGAACAGCAGGCGCGTGCCGCGCGGCGCGGCGCGGTTGAACAGGTGGAACAGGGCCTGTTCCCAGTCGTCCCGGCCGGCCAGGCAGTCTACGTCGTCGAAGGCGATCAGGGCATACTGTTCCAGGCCCTCGAACAGCCCGGGTGAGAGGGCCACGATCTCGCGGCAGGGCAGATAGAGCGGGTTGTCACCCGCCTCGCGCAGGGCGTTGCACTGACCCAGCAGCAGGTGGCTGCGTCCCGACTGCGATTCCCCGCTGATGTAGAGCAGGCGCTCGCCCTGCCGGGCGCGCTGTTGCGCCAGCAGGTCGAGCACCTGGGCGTTGGGGCCGGCGATGAAGTCCGCCAGGCGGCTGGTGGCCGGCAGTTCCAGACGCAGCGGTAGCTGCGGGTTCATTGCGCTTCGCGCGCCCGCCAGCGGATGAACAGGCTGCCGAGCACGATGTAGGCGAGCGCCAGCAGCAGCTCCAGGCCGCCCCACAGGGCCCTGGCGCCCTGGTCGCTCCACAGGGTCACGCCGCCGTGCAGCAGCGGCAGCAGGGCTACCAGCATGCCCCAGACCAGGGCCTTGTGGCGTGCGTGCAGTATGCCGCGCAGGGGAATCAGCAGCGGCAGGACCATCAGCACCAGGGTGATCGAGATCTGGTTGCGCGGCAGCCCGCCCAGGCGGATGGCCCAGGCCATGCCGAATGCGATCAGCCCCAGGTAGCTGCCCAGGGACAGGATGCGGGCCAAGCGGGTGTTCATGTGTCGCCCAGGCGTTTGGCGAGCCCGGCCAGACGGCGCCCCAGGGCCTGGCACAGGCGCTGTTCGGCCTCGCTCAGGGGCAGGTCGCTGTCCGGGCCGGCCAGGTGCGAGGGACCGTAGGGGGTGCCGCCTTCCCGGGTGCTCATCAGGTCGGGTTCTGAGTAGGGCAGGCCGGTGATCAGCATGCCGTGGTGCAGCAGCGGCAGCATCATCGACAGCAGGGTGGTCTCCTGGCCGCCGTGCAGGCTGCCGGTGGAGGTGAACACCGCGCCCGGCTTGCCGCGCAGCGCGCCCGACATCCAGACCCCGCTGCTGTTGTCGATGAAGTATTTCATCGGCGCGGCCATGTTGCCGAAGCGGGTCGGACTGCCCAGGGCCAGGGCGGCGCAGCCGGCCAGATCCTCCTCGCTGGCATAGGGCGCGCCTTCGTCCGGCACCGGCGGGGCGGTGGCCTCGTGCGTGGCCGAGACCGGGGGCACGCTGCGCAGGCGCGCCTCCAAGCCGCCGGCCTCCACGCCGCGCGCGATCTGACGGGCCATCTCGGCGGTGGCTCCGTAACGGCTGTAGTAGAGCACCAGGACGTAACTCATGACAGGATGTCCAGGACCTGTTCGGGCGGACGGCCGATGGCGGCCCTGCCGTTGGCGATCACGATGGGGCGCTCGATCAGCCTGGGATGCTGCGCCATCAGTTCGATCAGCTGGTCGTCGCTGAGCGAGGGGTCGTCGGCGCCCGATGCCTTGTATTCCTTTTCCTTGCGCCGCATCAGCTCACGCGGCTTCATGCCCAGCAGGTCGAGCACTTCACGCAGTTCGTTCGCGCTGGGCGGGGTCTTGAGGTATTCGACCACCTCCGGGGTGATGGACTGCTCCTGCAGCAGCTGCAGGGTCTGGCGCGATTTGCTGCAGCGGGGGTTGTGGTAGATCTTGACGCTCATGGGCTGGCCCTGTGCCGTGGATCGGGACCGCTATGGTATCACCGCGGCCGGCGGGAAAAAGCCGGCGGTGATGTTGGGCGCTCTGTCTATGGCAGCAGCCCGATCTCGATCAGGTCACAGTGCCGGTCGCGGGACAGCAGCCGCAAATGCCGCACCCGGTAGTCCTTGCGGGTGCCGTGCAGCCTGTCCTCGCGGCCGACCTCGAAGTGTTCGGACGGCGCGATCAGGCGGTACAGGCCCTGCTTCTGATCGGCGTTGAGCAGGGCCGGTCGGTCCAGCGGGCCGAGATTCACTGGGATGATGGCGCCCGGAGCGCGTTCCACGCCGATATGCAGATCGTCGTCGGCATCGCGCCGGCAGCGCCGGATCTGGCCCACGAAGCCGGAGACCATGCCGGGGCCGCCGGACGCATCGAGCTCGAACAGAGCCCATTCACCGGGCTCGGGCAGACGCTGGTTGCGCGCCAGGGCAAAGCTGGCGCCGGACGCGGAGATGTCCAGTTGGGTGCAGGGGGTGCCGCACACGGCTGGATCGCAGTCATCGCCTTCGCGCAGGTGTTCCTGTCCGGGCTGCAGGGCGCGCAGGCGCCGGTGGACTACCGCCAGGCCGGTGATGAAATAGTAGTTGGCCTGGCGCGGCTGGCGCGGGTGCCGGCGTTCCTGCTGTCTGGCCTGCAGGGTGCTTAGGCCGTGTTGCAACCAGAATTCGATGTAGCAGTCGTCGTCTTCGCCCGCCTCGGCCTGCAGTTGTTGCAGCAGCGCGTCCACTGGCAGATAGTGGGTGGGCAGGGTTGGGTCGGGGCGGCGCGCGAAATGCAACGGCAGATGCTGACCGCTGAGGTCCAGGGGCAGGGCCTCGCGGGGGGCAGCATAGGGTTGGATTGCTAGATGGGACACCAGCAGTGGCAGGCGTTGGCGCAGCTGTCCGATACAGCGGATTGGTAAGCGGTAGGGGTCGGTCAGCAACAGGGTCAGATCGAGCAAAAACAGGTCGTGCACATTATTCGGATCCTGTGCCTGGCGCAACGCACTGTCCACCGTCTTGCCCTGCAGGCTGTAGAGGGTGGCGATGTTGTACAGTTGCACGCTCTGTTGCCAGCTGTATTCCGGTACTGGGCGGTAGTCGCACAGCCTGTCGTACAGCAGCCGGTGATTGAGCAGCAGGGCCTCGAACAGATCGCTGACCTGGGGCGGCTTGCCACGTTCCATGCATAGTGAGACCGCGCGCGCGTGGCCGTCCGCCAGGTGCCGCAGCAGGTGGGGCAGGCCGCGCAGTAGCCCTGCCTGGGCGTGTCCCCGCGACTCGATCGGGGAACTCCTGAGCGGCTCGGCCTGCTGTAGCAGTTCGGTGATCACCGGGTGGTAGGCCTGCAGGAGCTTGGAATACTGGCTGTCGGGTTCCGGGTCGGTGATCAGCAGCGACAGTTGATGACATAGCTGGCGGACCAGTTGCTCCGGATCAAATAGGGGCAGGTCCGCCAACCATTGGCGCAGCTCGCGTGGACGGGTGATCAGATCCGGATGACGGGCAACGGCCGGTTCGGGCACATTTAATGCCATTTCATCGGCCAGCCCGGTGGTGAAATAAGACATCCCTGGAATCCCTGTCTATCATCCGGGCGCCCTTGGACCGGCGAGGGGCCCCTTTATCTTTATGGTGGCGGAAGCGCGAGGGATATTTCGCGAATTCCACCAACCTCATTCTCACCTTTGAGTGTAGGGTAATTATACCATTCTTGCTAGGAAGTTCTTGTTTGACCAGGTATTTACAAACTTGTAGTGAGTACATGGCCTGGGGCGAGACCAGGCGGTCATAATGGATGTGCTGGCCCCTCGGCAGGCCGGTGCAGGGGAATATTTTTTTCGTTTGGGTGTCTCACGGACTGGATTTTCAGGAAAACGCCATGTTTAAGATATTTCCCTCTTGGCTTCTGGCCCTCGTGGGGCTGTTGATGTCCTTGCAGGTCCTGGCGGAGCCGCTGGTCGATTTTTCCTTGCCGGATCTGAGCGGGGTGCAGCGCCATCTGTCCGATTATCGTGGCAAGTGGGTCCTGGTCAATTACTGGGCCACCTGGTGCCCGCCGTGCCGGGCCGAGCTGCCGGAGCTGGAGCTGTTTCACAGCGGGTCTGACGGTAAGGCGGTGGTCTTGGGGGTCAACATGGAGGACATCGATCACGATAGCCTGGCCGCCTTTGTCAAGGAGCAGTTTCTCTCCTATCCCATCCTGATGGCGGGCGCGAGCCCGGGCCCCGACCAACGTCTGGGACGGATCACCGGCCTGCCCACCTCCTATCTGGTCTCGCCGGACGGCAAGGTGGTGGCGCGTCAGGTGGGGCCGCTGACCGCGGACGCGATCCGTCGCTTCATCAAGCAATACGAGAAGAGTCATAAGACGGGATGAGGGGCATGAGACGACTGTTTCTGGTTTTTCCGGTGCTGTTATTGCTGTTGACGGCGGCGCAGGCCGGTCAGACCCGCGATCCGGAGAAGTATTTCTTCGATGAATCCTTCTTCGATCTGACCGAGGAGCTGCAGAACGTCCGCGATCAGGGCAAGCAGGGCATCCTCATTATGTTCGAGATGGACGAGTGTCCCTTCTGTCACTGGATGAAGCGCAATGTGCTCAACCAGCCGGAGGTGCAGGACTATTTCCGCAAGCACTTCATCATCTTGCCGGTCGATATCGAGGGCGATGTGGAGATGGTCGACTTCAAGGGCCGCGATGTCACCATGAAGGATTTCGCCTTCAAGGAATACCGGGTGCGCGCCACCCCGGTGTTCGCCTTTTTCGATGCCGACGGCCACTACATCCGCCGCGCCCGCTTCACCGGCGCCACCCGCGACAAGCAGGAATTCATGCTGCTCGGGCGCTATGTGGTGGAGCGGGCCTACCTCAAGGAACCCTTCGCGCGCTACAAGCGACGCATGAGGAAACAGTTGCCTTGAGAACCCTGGTGGCATGCCTGCTGGCCTGTCTGGCCAGCGTCACGGTGCTGGCGAAAGAGGCCGCGCCTTCCGCCCTGCCGGATCCCCTCAGCCTTGAACAGGCCCTGGCGCTGCGGCGCGATCTCGACCCGGACCTGGTGCGCGCCCGGGCCGGTCTGCAGGCGGCCGAGGGCGAGGCCCTGTCGGCGCGGGCCCTGGACGGCTTGCAACTGAACCTGGACGCCCGGCTGTGGGCCATCCGGCCGGCCCATCGCGCCAGCGACCGAGAGCACAACGATTCACGCGCCCGCCTGCGCGCGCGCAAGCGCCTGTACGACTTCGGCTACAGCGAGGCCCTGCGCGACGCGGCGCGCAAGGGCCGCGAGGCGGGAATCCTGGGCGTGCGCGAGGCGCGCCAGCAGCAGGTGCTGCGCATCATGCGCGCCTTTTTCGACGTGATCCTCGCCGATCTCCGCTTTGCCCGGGATAACGAGGCCATGTCCGTGGCCTTCGTCTCGCTGGACCGGGCGCGCGACCGCAATCGCCTGGGCAAGCTGTCCGACGTGGATCTGCTGCGCATCCGGAACGACTACGAAAAGACCCGCCGCCGCCAGGTGGCCAGCGCCCAGGCGCAGCGTCTCGCGCGCTCGCGCCTGGCGATCGCCATGGGACGCCCCGGCGAACTGGCCTCGGAACTGGAACGCCCGGAGATCCGGGTGGACGGCACGCCTCCGGTCGCCGATTTCGAGGCCTTCTGGTCGCGCGTGCAGCAGCAGAATCCCCGTCTGCGGCGGCTGGCGGGCGCGCTGGAGGCAGCCCGCGCCCGGCTGGCGGCGGCGCGCGCCAGCGAATCGGCGGTGATCAGCGCCGAGGTCCAAGCCTCCGTTTACAACCGCAATACCGGCGCGACCCACCCCCTGGGCGCCGGTCTGGTGCTGGAGATGCCCCTGTACAGCGGCGGTCGCCGTCAGGCCGCGATGGCGGACGCCCGGGCACGCCTGGAACAGGCGCGCGCCGACCTGCTGGAGGCGCGCCAGACGCTGCGCCAGCAGGCCCTGGAGCTGTGGCTGACGCGCGCGCGTCTGCGCACCGACCTCGAGGCGGTGCGGGTGGAAGGGGACTATCGTGAGCTGTACCTGGACCGCAGCCGGGCCTTGTACGAGCTGGAGGTCAAGACCGACCTGGGCGACGCCATGGTGCGCACCTCGCAGGTGCGCCTGGAGCACGCCCGCCTGCTGTTCGACTGGGCCATGAACGAAGCGCGGATCAAGGCCCTGACGGGCACCCTGCTGGAGGATGAATGATGCACACCGTACACGGTTCCGCAAAAACGCTGCTGCTGACCTTGCTGTTGGCGGCCTGTCTCCCGGCCCTGGCCGGCGCCCTGGACGCCCGTCTGGACTGGGGCCGGCGGCTGGTCCTGGGCACGCCCGCCACAGGCGTGGTGAAGCGGGTGGCGGTGCGCCCCGGGCAGCGGGTCGAGGCCGGACAACTGCTGCTGGAGCTGGACAGCGGCGCGGCGCGCGCCGCCGTGAACGCGGCCCAGGCCGGGGCGCGGCATGCCAGGGACCTGCTCGACGAGGCCCGGCGCGAGTACGACCGCGCGCGCGAGCTGTACGACCGCACCGTGCTCTCCGACCATGATCTGCAGGTGGCCGAGATCGGCTTGCGCGAGGCCCAGGCCCGCTCCGCCGAGGCGCAGGCGGCACTCGCCGAGGCGCGGCGTCAGCTGGACTACCGGCGGCTGCGGGCACCCTTCGACGGGGTGGTGCTGGATGTCCGGGCGCAGCCCGGACAGGCGGTCACCGGCGCCCTGCGGGTGCCCGGACTGCTGGTGCTGGCCGATGACAGCCGGCTGTGGCTGCGCGCCCGGGTCGACGCGGCCACCCTGGCCGCCCTGCGCGGGGCGAAAAAGCCGCGGGTACGGCTGAACGGCAAGGAAATCGAGGTGACCGCCCTGCGCCTGGGGCGGGAGGCGCGGATGGACGAACAGGGCGTGGCGCGCTACGCGGTCGCGGCCGGCTTCCCGCGCCCGGCGGACCTGCCGGTGCTGGCCGGCCAGGCCGGAAAAATCGTTTACTGAGCAACAACGGAGATCCCGCGAACTTTTCGAGGGCTCCCCGAGGGTTCTAGATCATCGCTCCGGCCAGGGGCGTTCCGCCGGCCGGAAGGCAGGCTGGGACTACTCGTAGCCGCTGGAGGCCACCTCCAGGCCCAGCGGAACCTGGCGAGTGCGCATCACCTCGCTGAGGATGCGACCGTCCGGCATCAGGGCCAGGAGGCGGAAGCCGGGCTGTTGCGGATCCACCGTAAATTCATCCGAGCCTGGCGCGAACTGGATGCAGGTGGAGGGACTGCCCATTAGGCGCACCCCGTCGAGCTGGCCGTCGTACTGCTGGTGCACATGGCCCCAGAGCAGCCCCTTGACCTGTGCGCTGCCGCGGATCCGCGCCCGCAGGGCCTCGGGGTTATCCAGGCCCATGGCGTCGATCCAGGCGCTGCCGACCGCCACCGGCTGGTGGTGCAGGGCCACCAGCAGTGGGTGGCGGCTGCTTTCGATGGCCTGTTCCAGGAGCCGTAGCTCGGACTCGGGCAGATGGCCGCCCACGTCGCCCTCGACCACCGAGTTGAGCAGCACCAGACGCCAGCCCTTGTGATCCACCACCTGCGGACAGGAGACGAACTCGCCGTGCAGGTGGTCGCGCATGGTCTGGGGCGCGTCGTGATTGCCAGGCAGGCAGTACACGGGCACGCCGAAGTGGTCGAGGAGGCTGGCCAGGCGACGG
>JALVTT010000045.1 GCA_027024025.1 Sedimenticola sp. | reverse complement strand
ATGCCCGGCGCATCCGCGTGCTGCTGCATCCCGAGGACGCGCGCATCGTGCGCGAGGCCTATACCCTGGGCGAGAGCGACCAGAAATGGCAGATCATCGAAGACCCGGTCATCCAGCGCGGCGGCTGTCGGGTGTTCACCGAAAACTCGCAGATCGACGCGACCCTGGAGTCGCGCCTGAACGCGCTGATCGCGCCGCTGCTGGGCAGTGAAAGGGAGGGTGGCGATGCTGCCGAGCGGCCAGAGGAGTGAGATCTGGGCCCGGCGCATCGCGCGGCTCAACGAACTGCTGCCCGAGACCCGCGGCCTGGTGGTGGAGGGCAAGCTGACGCGCATGGTCGGCCTGACCCTGGAGGCCATCGGCTGCCGCGCCGCGATCGGCGAGATCTGCAATGTCATCAACGCCGGTGGCGAGCACATCGAGGCCGAGGTGGTCGGCTTTGCCGGCGAGCGCATCTACCTCATGCCCACCGGCGACATCCGCGGCCTGGAGCCGGACGCGCGCGTGGTCCCCACCGGGCGGGTCTCCGAGGCGGCGGTGGGCGAGGCCCTGCTGGGGCGCATCATCGACGGCAGCGGACAGCCCCTGGACGGACGCGGGCGCATCCCGACCCGCCAGCGCTGGCCGCTCAACGGCGAGAGTATCAACCCCCTGGCGCGCGACCCCATCCGCCAGCCGCTGGATGTCGGCATCCGCGCCATCAACGCCCTGCTCAGTGTCGGGCGCGGCCAGCGCCTGGGGCTGTTCGCCGGCTCCGGGGTCGGCAAGTCCGTGCTCCTGGGCATGATGACCCGCTATACCAACGCCGATGTGGTGGTGGTCGGGCTGATCGGCGAGCGGGGCCGCGAGGTCAAGGAGTTCGTGGACAACATCCTCGGCGCCGAGGGCCTGGCGCGCTCGGTGGTGGTGGCGGTGCCGGCCGACCAGCCGCCGTTGCGGCGCATGCACGGCGCCATGCTGGCCACATCGATCGCCGAATATTTCCGCGAGCAGGGCCGCCAGGTGCTGCTGCTGATGGACTCGCTCACCCGCTACGCCCAGGCCCAGCGCGAGATCGGCCTGGCGATCAACGAGCCGCCGGCCACCAAGGGCTATCCGCCCTCGGTGTTCGCCAAGCTGCCGCAGCTGGTCGAACGGGCCGGCAACGGCGACCGGGGCGGTGGTTCCATCACCGCCTTCTACACCGTGCTGGCCGAGGGCGACGATCAGAACGATCCCATCGCGGATGCGGCGCGCGCCATCCTGGACGGGCATGTGGTGCTGTCGCGCCGCATCGCCGAGAGTGGCCAGTATCCGGCCATCGACATCGAGGCCTCGGTCAGCCGCGCCATGAACGACATCACCACGCGCGAGCATCAGCAGGCCGCGCGCGCCTTCAAGCAGCTCTACAGCCTGTACCAGCAGAACCGCGACCTGATCAGCGTGGGCGCCTACGAACCGGGTTCCGACGAGCAGATCGACACCGCGATCCGGATGATGCCCGCGCTGCAGGACTTTCTGCGTCAGGACATGGATACCCAGGTGGACCTGGGGCGGAGCCTGGAGGATCTGACGAATTTGTTTCCCCAGCAGTAAACACCCCAAGAGGTGATGTAGATGAGTTGTAACGCCCGAAGGTTTCAGGCCATACAGCGTATTGCGAAAAAGAAGGAGAACGATGCCGCGGCCCGCTTCGGACAGGCGCGCCGCCAGCGCGACGAGGCGCGCCAGCGCCTGCGAGAGCTGCAGGATTACCGGGCCGAGTATCTCGACCGCTATGCCGCGGCGGTGGCCGCGGGTGGGGTCACGGCGCGTCTGCAGGAATATCAGGCCTTCATCACCCGGCTGGAGCAGGCGATCGCCGAGCAGCAGCGTATCCTGGCGCGGCGGCAGACGGCCTGTGAGCAGGCCCGCCAGACCTGGAACGGCGAGTACACCCATTCACGCGCCATCGGCCGGGTGGTGGAACGCAAGACAGAGGAGGAGGCGCGGGACCGCGCCCGGCGGGAACAGCGTCTGATCGATGACCGGGGCGTGCGCAACAAATAAAAATCCCCGGCGGGCGGACCCGCGCGGGGGCTGTATCAGCCTGTCGCAGGCTGCTCAGGCGATGGTGTAGACCGAGCGCTTCGGCGACTTCACCTTGCCCTGACGCTTCAGATAGGCCAGGGTCTGGGCCAGGTTGCTGGCCACCACGCCGCGCTTGGCCAGCGCGGCCTTGATGTCACGGGTGCTGTGCTGTTTCTTGTCGGACAGGATCTCCAGCACGCTGGCGCTGATGCCGCTGCCACGGCCGGAACGGGCGCCACGACCGGTCAGCTTGCGGATACGCGCATCGATCTCGGCGATTTCCTTGCGGTGACGCGCCAGCATGGCCTTGCGTTCCGCCTTCAGCTTGTCCACCTCGGCGCGCACGGTCTCGCGCTGGCGCTCGCGTTCCTCGGCCTCGCGTTTCTTGGCCAGCTCGTATAGTTCCTCGGCAGAGAGTTCTTCCAGACTTTTCTTTTTAGCCATCGTGATCCTCGTGAATATTTGAGTTTGCCATTGGGTGTGCCATCGACCGACATAAAGCTTCGGAACGTGACGCCCGGTGGGATATCCTTGACTACCCCCTGACATGCCTCATAAAGTTAGTAGAAGCATATCTGTGGTGACTATTATATTCATGGATCGGAGTTATACAAGGGTGTGTGGGTAATATATATCGACGTCTCGCTGATATGAGTGTGCGGGATCAGCTGTACCGTATATCATATTTCTCGGAAAGGTAGTCGCGAACCGCATTCATATCACCCTGGAAACGGATGCGATCAGCCTTTTGTTGTAACTGGTAGTTGTACATCGAATCGTAATAATCGCTTAGCAGGGCCTCGATCCAGCGGTCGTGCGCATCCAGGTCGCCGTTTTGTTCATGAATCTCCAGCGCCTTTTCCATGAGCTGCGAGATGCGCTGGTAGTTGCTCCCCCCGAGGCGCTTGCGGATGCGGAACAGGCTGTCGCGCAGGTTGTCCGACCAGGCCTTCCATCCTTCGGCCTCGCCATGCAGGGCGGTGTATTCGGCCAGCGCGTCGACCACGTACTCCTGGCGGGTGATCCCCACCCGCGTCTCCAGGTCCGCCTCCAGCACCACCACCGGGGCCTTGCTGAAACGCTCGAAGAATTCCATGGGCATGTGCCGGGTGCCGATGTTGCGACTCTCGTCCTCGGCGGCAAAGGCGGGGTTGCCCCGGTGCACCAGGCGCAGCAGGGCGATCGAGAGCGCGTTCTCGAAACCGATCTGCGGCGGCTGGGGCGTGGCGTGCCGGCCGAAGGCCGAGCCGCGGTGCCAGGCCAGGCCCTCCAGATCGATATGCGGGTTCAGACGCTTGATGAAGCGGGTCTTGCCCACACCGGTGCGCCCGCCGATCACCACCGGGCGCATCACGGCCGCGTTGGCCGCCAGCTGCTCCAGCAGAAAGCGGCGCAGGGCCTTGTAGCCGCCGCGCACCCGCCGGTAGCGGATGCCGGTGGCCTCGAACAGCCATTGCTGGGATACCCGCGAACGCAGGCCGCCGCGAAAACAGTACAGCGCGCCCTCGGGGTGCGCCTCGGCGAAGCGCCGCCAGGCCGCGATGCGCTGCTCGCGCAATTCGCCGGAGACCAGCTTCAGACCGCGGGCGATGGCCGCGTCCTGCCCCTCGTGCTTGTAGGTCCGGCCGATCTCGTGCCGCTGCAGGTCGTCGATCAGCGGGATGTTCTCGGCCCCGGGAAAGGCGCCCTCGGCATATTCCACCGGGGCGCGCACGTCCAGCAGCGGGGTGTCGCTGAGAAACAGCGAGAGATAGTCGTCGGTCTCGGGCAGATCGGGCGCGAATTCAAGCTGGGACATCGGTTGGCTCGGGTGTCTGCTGACGGGCCGCAAAGTGTATCATTGGCCGCCGTCTTTGATGGTAGGCGGTGGCGAGCATCGGGCCGCGTAAAGCCCCATCCACCGCTTGCGGGGGGGGAGGCCGGGAGGGGCGGAATTTGGGGATGACAGCGCGAATTCCTATGTCAGAGATATTGATGAGCACAGGCAGACCGCAACGGGGCCCCGGTGGGCCGGGCATCGCTCAGGCTTATGATTGAGCGGCGTTTCTCCGGTATCGCCCGTCTGTATGGCGAGGCATCGGCGGACCGCCTGGCGGACGCGGGTGTGACCGTGGTCGGTGTCGGCGGGGTGGGTTCGTGGACCGTGGAGGCGCTGGCCCGCAGCGGGGTGGGACGCCTGACCCTGGTGGACATGGACCATGTCGCCGAGTCCAATATCAACCGCCAGCTGCCGGCCCTGGGCTCGACCCTGGGACGGGCCAAGATCGAGGTCCTGGGCGAGCGGGTGGCCGATATCCATCCGGGCTGCGCGCTGCGCCTGGTGGACGACTTCGTGAGCGTCGACAATCTCGATGCCATCCTGGGCGCGGACTCCGGCTGGGTCATCGACTGTATCGACAACGCCCGGGTCAAGGCGGCCATGATCGCCTGGTGCCGCGCGCGCCGGCGACCCGTCATCACGGTGGGCGCGGCCGGCGGGCAGCGCGACCCGACCCGGGTGCGGGTCTCGGATCTGCGCCGTACCGAACAGGACGCCCTGCTGGCCCGCACCCGCCGCATCCTGCGCCGTGAGTTCGGGTTTCCGGGCAACCCCCGGCGCAGCTTCGGCGTGCCGGCGGTCTGGTCGGACGAGCCGGTGCGCGATGCGGGCGTCTGCCGGCGCGACGCCTCACTCAACTGCGCCGGCTTCGGCGCCTGCATGCCGGTGACCGCCGCCTTCGGCCTGGCCGCGGCGGCCCATGTACTCGATCGTATTGCGGAGCAGCCATGAGACAAGACTATCCGGACGCCTACCGTCCCCTGTGTGAGCGCCTGGGCCTGGATCAGGGCATACCGTACACGCCCAACTGGTCGGCCGGCGCCGACTTTCTGGAGCATCTGGTCGAGGCGGTGCTGGCCGGACGGCCGGCCCAGATCATCGAATGCTCCAGCGGCCTGAGCACGCTGATCCTGGCGCGCGCCTGCGAGCGGGCGGGCAGCGGCATGGTCTGGAGCCTGGAACACGGGGCGGAGTATGTCGCGGCCACGCGCGCGGCCCTGGCGGCCTATGGCCTGCAGGACTGGGCCACGGTGATGCATGCGCCGCTGCGCAGCACCCCCCTGGGCGAGGGGACCTGGCAGTGGTATGACCTGTCGCGCCTGCCGCCCATGCGTGCCGGTCTGCTGGCGATCGACGGGCCGCCGGGTTTTCTGCAGCCCCTGTCGCGTTATCCGGCACTGCCCATGCTGGCCTCGCGCCTTGCGCCGGGCTGCCAGATCCTGCTCGACGACGCCGGGCGCGAGGACGAACGGCAGGCCGTGGCGCGCTGGCGCGCGCGTTATCCGGGGCTGGAGGCGCAGGCGCTGGAGGCCGAACGCGGCTGCGTGCGTCTGTTATGGCCCGGTGAGGGTTGAGGCGTCCGAGGCGTTGTGCCGTATCCGCAGCTCGGCCAGGGCCGCCTCCAGATCGCCTTCCGCGTCGATGGCCGACCAGAAGCGGCGGAAATCCCGGGGCAGGTGTTCGAGTCGGGCCTCCAGAACCCGGGGCTTGTCGCGCAGAAACAGGCGGATGTTCTGTTCCACGCTCTCCAGATAGTCGTGTGCCAGGTCCAGGTCCGTTGTCTCCGGGGTGGCGCCGAGCAGCACCCCTTCGCGCCAGGCCCGCATGATGCCGAAGTCGGCGCGCCGGGCGAAGCTGGCGGCCGCGGCCTCGCGCTCGCGGCTCAGGTGTACATAGAAGGCGCGGTCGCCATAGGCCTGGTCGAGGCGACCCAGTATCCAGCTCAGGCGGTTGTCGGCCTCGATATGCCGTTCAGGATAGGCCAGGCGCGCCGGGCCCGCCAGGTGAATACGGGTCTCGTGTCCGGCGCTGTAGTTGCGGATGTGTTCGCAGGCGCGGATCCAGGTGGTGGATCCGCAGCGGCCGCTGTTGAGGACAAACACGTTCATGCGGCGCAGGGTCCATCAATGGGCGCCGCTTTTCAAGCAGGCGTCAGGGGATGCGGTAGTTGTCCTGGGTCATCAGGTCGATGCCGCACTGCAGATTGCTGATCCAGTTGATGAACTCGCCGATGGCCTTGCCGGTGAGCGCGCGCCCGTGCTGCGGCACCAGCATCTGGATGTCCAGCTGCGCCACCATATTGGCCCAGAAGCGGCAGACCTTGTTGCTGTTCATGTAGCGGCGATGGAAGGCCTCCATATAGGGCAACACCTCGCTCAGCTTTCTGGCCGGCTGGTCGAGCTGCTCGGGCGGGCAGAGATTGGCGCCCATGTCGCCGGAGAACAGGATCCTGGACTTGGGGTCGTAGAACTGGAAATTGCCCTCGGCGTGCAGGAAATGCGCGGGCAGGGCCTTGAGCTGGATGCCGCCGAGTTGCAGATTGGTGCCTTCGTCCGGCACCGTGATGATGCGCCCCTTGAGCTTGCCCGGCCGGGTGAAGTGGGGGATGAAGCGCTCCCACAGCTGCGGGACCACCATCTTGGCCTTGGTGCCGACCAGCCACTTGTTGAGCGAGGCGACGATGTCCGGGTCCTGGTGCGAGGCCACGACATAGTCCAGTTCCTTGACGTTCATGTAGGCGGCGATGCCGAGGTAAAGGTCGGTGTAGGTCAGCTCGCCGCCCGGATCGAGCAGGGCGGCGTGGTTGGAGTCGAAGATCAGAAACTGGTTCGCCTGCACGGCCTCCTGCGCAACCAGGTCGCGAAAGGCCACGCAGATATGTTCGCCGTTGTTGAAGAGTTCGGTCGGCATGTTCTGGCTCCATTTGTCGGGTATCGCTTGGAGCGCCAGCATACGACAATGATTTGGTCGCCGTGTTGATATGTGTCAGGTTTTGACGACAGTCCGTCCCGGGTGGGAACGGCTCAGTCCGGCCTGTCCTCGCCGCCGAAGACCTCCAGCAGGCGCGGGATGAAATGGGCCAGCTCGCTGCTCATCAGGGCGAAGTCGGCATCGAAGCGCGCCGCCGCGTCCTCGGCATCGACCTCGGCGGCCTCTTCCATCACCAGGTCGGTGAAACGCAGGCGGCGGATCACCAGGTCGTCGCCCAGGACGCAGCGCAGACGTCTATTCCATTCCACGGCCAGGCGCGTGACCAGCATGCCGTGCTCCAGATGACCCTGGATGTCGTCGCCCGAGAGATCCAGCCTGCGCGCCCGGATCACCGCGCCATTGTCCACGGGCTCTTTCAGCTCGCATTCGTCACCGGGCACGAAGTCCTCCGGCGCGCGGCCCTCGGCCCAGCGGGTCATCACCAGGGCGGGTGACTGGCTGACCTGGAGCGGCTGGACCCGCAGCGAGCCCAGGGTCTCGCGCAGCAGATTGAGCAGTTCCTCGGCCTTTTTCGCGGTGCCGGCGTCCACCACCAGCAGCGCCGCGCGCGGGTCGATATAGGCGAACAGGCGCTGCGAACGGGTAAAGGCGCGTGGCAGCAGGTCCACCACGATCTCGTCCCGCAGGCGGGTCTTTTCCTTGCGCCCCACCGGGCGGCCCTCGTTCACCTCGATCTGCTCGACCTTTTCCTCCAGCGCCTCGCGTACCACGGGGGCCGGCAGCAGGCGGTCCTCGCGGCGCATGCACAGCATCACCCGGCCCTGGGTGATGTGATGCAGCAGCTTTCCCTTGCGTCCGAGCGGGGCGTCCCAGCCCAGGCGGTGGCTGTCCAGGCCGCTGCAGGGCTGGAAGGCGTGTTCGGCCAGCTGCCGCTGCAGGCCGTCCGGGTCCAGGTCGGGCGTCTCGATGAGGCGATAGAGCTGCAGATTGCGAAACCACATGGCGGGATACCGGCTGGGAAGGGGCGGCGATTATGACCAAGCGGCAGGCACCTGGCAATCTCGGCTACAATGCGCCGCTTTGACCCTCGAGGCGGCGGATTTGGTGTTTGTTCCGGGACAGCGTTGGATGAGTGAGGCCGAGCCGGATATCGGCCTGGGCACGATCGTGGCGGTCGAGGGGCGGCAGGTCCGGGTGGCCTTTCCGGCCAGCGGCGAGACGCGCACCTACGCGCAGCAGAGCGCGCCGCTGAGCCGGGTGAGCTTTTCCGAGGGCGAGAACATCGAGGACCAGTCCGGACGCATGCTGCGGGTGGAGTCGGTCGAGGAGATCGACGGCCTGTACCGTTATCACTGCAGCGACGCCGCGGGCCAGGCGGTGGTCCTGCCGGAGCAGCAGCTCAACGACCGGCTGCGCCTGAACCGGCCGCAGGACAAGCTGCTGGCGCGCCGGATCGATCCGGATGTCTGGTTCAGCCTGCGCTATCAGACCTGGCGGAAGAACGCGGCCCTCTGGCGCTCGCCGGTCTTCGGCCTGGTCGGGGCGCGGGTGGATCTGGTGCCGCACCAGCTCTATATCGCCCACGAGGTGGCCGGCCGCCAGGCGCCGCGCGTGCTGCTGGCCGACGAGGTGGGCCTGGGCAAGACCATAGAGGCGGGCCTGATCATGCACCGCCTGCTGCTCTCCGAGCGGGTGGGGCGGGTGCTGATCGTGGTGCCCGAGGCGCTGCTCTATCAGTGGCTGGTGGAGATGCTGCGCCGCTTCAACCTGCGCTTCTCGATCATGGATGACGCGCGTTTCACCGAATCCGGCGAGGAGAACCCCTTTCTCGGCGAACAGCGGGTGCTGTGCAGTCTGGAGTTCCTGGTCAGCGCCTCCCCGGTGGCGCGCGCCGCCCTGCAGGGCGACTGGGACCTGCTGGTGGTGGACGAGGCCCACCACCTGGAATGGAGCCCGGAGGGCGCCAGCCTGGAATACGAGCTGATCGAGGCCCTGGCGGGCACGGCCCCGGGCGTGCTGCTGCTGACCGCGACCCCCGAACAGCTCGGCCGCGCCGGCCATTTCGCCCGCCTGCGCCTGCTCGATCCCCAGCGTTTCCACGACTATCAGGCCTTCATCGAGGAGGAGGAACGCTACCAGCCGGTGGCGCAGCTGGTCGCCCGGGTTCTGGCGCGGGGGCGGATCGGGGAGGAGGACCGTCCGCTGCTGCGCGAGTTGCTGGGCGGCGACCGGTTCGACAGCGTGGAAGCCCTGATCGAACGCCTGCTCGACCGGCACGGCACCGGCCGGGTGCTGTTCCGCAACACCCGTCAGGCGATCAAGGGCTTTCCCGGGCGCGAGGTGCGGGGCTATCCGCTGCCCCTGCCGGCCGACTATCGCAAGTACCGGGCCGACATCACCCCCGAGACCCGTTATCCCCGCAAATGGGGCCGGGTCGATCCGCGGGTCGACTGGCTGATCGGCAGGCTGCGCGAGCTGGCGCCGGAGAAGGTGCTGGTGATCTGCGCCCATGCCAGAACCGCCAAGGGCCTGCGCGACATCCTGTTCGAGAAGGAGGGGATGCACGTGGCCATGTTCCATGAAGGCATGGAGATCGTCGAGCGTGACCGCGCGGCGGTGTATTTCGCCGATCCCGAGGAGGGCGCCCAGGCCCTGATCTGTTCCGAGATCGGCTCGGAGGGGCGCAACTTCCAGTTCGCGCATCATCTGGTACTGTTCGATCTGCCCTTCGAGCCCGACCTGCTGGAACAGCGGATCGGCCGCCTGGACCGTATCGGCCAGACCGAGACCATCCGCATCCATGTACCCTATATCGAGCAGAGCGCGGGCGAGACCCTGTTCCACTGGTACCAGGACGCGCTGGACGCCTTCGTGGCCATCTGCCCGGCCGCGGGCGCGGTGCAGGCACGCCTGGGCGAGCGTCTGCGCGCGACCCTGGGCGATCCGGAGGCCGCGCGGCCGCTGATCGAGGAGGCGGCGCAACTGACCCGCGAACTCAACCAGGCGCTGGAGCAGGGACGCGACCGCCTGCTGGAGCTGCATTCCCACCGCCCGGAGCGGTCGGCCGAACTGGTGGCCGCGGTGCGCGAGCAGGACCGCGCCGCCGGGCTCAAGGACTATATGTACCGCTACTGGGACGCCTGGGGCGTCAACCACAGCGCCGGGCGGGGCGAGTCCGACGTGGTGCGGCCCGGCGCCCACATGCGCCATGAGCATTTCCCCGGCCTGGGACGCGCCGGCGCCACCGTGACCTGGTCGCGCGCCGATGCCCTGGTGCACGAGGACCGCGAGTTCATGAGCTGGGAGCACCCCATGGTGCGCGGCGCCATGGACATGCTGACCAGCGGGGAGCTGGGCGCGGCCGCGGTCACGGTGTGCAGCCATCCCGACTACCGCACCGGCACCCTGTTCCTGGAACTGCTTTACCTGGTCGAGTGCATGGCGCCGCGCACCATGGGGTGCTCCCAGC
>JALVTT010000044.1 GCA_027024025.1 Sedimenticola sp. | reverse complement strand
GTGTGCCTGGAAACGGACAAATCGGACGAAATTGGCCAATTTCCGGCCAGAGGGTAGGAGCCGCCGTGCTTCATCCGCTGCTGGCCGCCAGAAAGGCCCCTTCAGTCGGGTTATTTTCAACGGCCTGATAGACGCCGTTGACCCAATGGTCCGAGGGGTTGGTGAAGGTCTGCCGGACCCGCACCCGCGCGACCATGGCGGTGATGTCCATCGTGACATCCGTATCAACGGTGGGCGCCAGAAGCAGGCGGCGCTCGCTCCCCGACTCCGCCTCGAACAGCAGGCTACCGCGCTGCACCTCGTCCAGGGAATGCACCGGCGCCATCTCGGGCGGCGCGGCGGCCACCGCGCGCAGGCCAACGAATAGAAGAAGGACCAGCAGGTGCTGGATGATCCGAAAAGAGACGCTGTACTGTGCCATCGACTTTCTCCACATGCATGAACAGGTATGGAGAGCCTATGCAGGCACTTGGGACAGGAGCGCCGACAAGGGGAAAGTCCCGGGAAAGTCGCTGGGGCCGGCTCACCCAGATTGTCACCGGGATCCCCGGAACTGTCCCGAACGCCCCCGAATGTACCCATAAGGACAGTCGTCCTTTAGACTATGCCCAACCGGCGGGCGGCCCCCGCCGCCATGCAGCGAAGGGCAGAAAGCGGCTCAGGGAGCGGAACGATGAACGACTGGAAACGGGTGGCCAAGCGACTCAACCAGCACCTCGCCAGGAAGCGTCTCTCGTCCCGTGACGTCGCCCGCAAGGCCGGCGTGGACCGCAAGACGGTCGACCGCCTGCGCGCCGGCCAGGCGGTGCGCCCGAGCACCCTGCAGTGGATCGAAGAGGCCCTGAAGATCGACCTCTCCGGCGCCACCCAGGCACGGGAGACCGATGCCGCCCCGCTCTCCCACGGCGGCTACCGCAAGCAGGCGGTGATCGACTATGCGGGCCGGTACACCGCCTATCGCCGCTCCTTCGACAGTCCCGGACACCTCATCGCCAGTTCACTGCAGATCCTCTGGGACGAGACCCTGCCCGCCCTGCGTTTCCGCGAGGCACAACACAACCGCGACCAACGCGGCAAGTCCTACGAGTACCACTTCGAAGGGGATATCCTCATCCCGCCGAATCTGGGCGTCATGCACTTCATGGTGCGCTCCGAAGACGGCCGGGTGCGGCTGATCTCCACCAGCATGCCCCGCCAGGAAGACGACACCCTGGTCATCAAGGGCTTTCTCATGACCCTGAACGAGATCCGGGACATCGGCTACTACCCGGTCACCTCACCGATCCTGCTGGCCAAGAACCCGGGAACGACGCCGCCCGCCACCGGCGTGGTCGCCCCGGGCGATGAGCGATACGACTGGGCGATGGACATGCTGACCGGCATCGAGGACAAATACCTGCCGCTTGGACCGCACCGCTAGTTCCCGGGAGCGCCCCGGAACGCCACAAACCAGAACCAGCGCACAATCGGCGCCCCTGCCCGTATCGGCGCAGCCCCGACCCCTCGACTTGACCGGCGGCTGGCTTTACATTTGAGGGGCATCGTCGAATCACCCAAGCAGGAGTCATCCCATGCTGCTGTCACGCCTTGCCACCCTGTCGCTCATCGCCAGCCTGTGCCTCAGCTCCAGCGCCTTCGCCATCGGCGGCTGGGATCCCGACGAGGACAGCAAGACCACCAGGAGCCACCACGCCAGCCGCAGCGTGGCGCGCGCCATCGCCAAACTGCGCACGCGCGACCCGGGCCTGAAACGCTTCTTCCAGAAGGCCTACGGCTACGCCATCTTCCCCACCGTGGGCAAGGCCGGCATCGGCCTGGGCGGCGCCTACGGCGAGGGCGAGGTCTACCGCAAGGGACGCTACATCGGCGACGCCACCCTGACCCAGCTCACCCTCGGCTTCCAGCTCGGCGGACAGTCCTACATCGAGATCATCTTCTTCAAGAACAAGCACTATCTCGACGAATTCACCAAGGGCAACTTCGAACTCGGCGCCCAGGCCTCCGCCGTCGCGCTCAAGGCCGGCGTCTCCGCCGACGTGGACTACAGCAACGGCGTCGCGGTCTTCACCCTGCCCAAACAGGGCCTGATGTACGAGGCCGTGATCGCCGGTCAGAAATTCAGCTTCGAGCCCAAATAGCCGCCCACAGACGATTGACAAACCCGTCTCCGGCGATAAAATACGCGCCTCAACTCAGCGCCCGTAGCTCAGCTGGATAGAGTACCTGGCTACGAACCAGGCGGTCGCACGTTCGAATCGTGCCGGGCGCGCCATACCCCAAGGCCTCTGCAAACGCAGGGGCCTTTTTCATTGCAAAGGGATCTGACACGGATCCGGCCAAGGGCACCCTGGGGAGCGCCGGCGTCCCGCCGGCCGGACCAGAGGCGAGACATCCTACCAAGCACGCCATACCCCGGGGCCTATGCAAACGCAGGGGCCTTTTTCATTGCAAAGGGATCTGACACGGATCCGGCCAAGGACGC
>JALVTT010000043.1:34165-46391 GCA_027024025.1 Sedimenticola sp. | reverse complement strand
GTTCGGATGCGCAATCTGGGGGTGGCGGCATGTTGATGGCCGAGCCCCAAGGGATTGGTGTGCCTGGAAACGGACAAATCGGACGAAATTGGCCAATTTCCGGCCAGAGGGTAGGAGCCGCCGTGCTCCATCCGCTGCTGGCCGCCAGAAGGGCCCCTTCAGTCGGGTTATTTTCAACGGCCTGCTAAAGGCCGCAAGACAACAGCACTTTCAAAGCCAGCCCAATTCTCAAATGCTTCCCAATTAGGATCAGGTGCGGGTTATTGGACCTACAGGCTGAGCTAGAGGTTCTTGGCCTACTCGATGGAGGCCTGGATGCTTTATTAGCATTCAGGGATATGGGCGGCTCGTCTTCGTTGGGGATGTGACAAGGCAGTGCCCGTTGTCTTTTGCAGAGTAGGCCCTCGGAGTCGTCGCAGGCCGTCGCGGATGGCGACCCGGATGCCTCTTTCTTCGGTAATCGCCTGTCGGTATCCCCATGAATCATTCTCAGCAGGTCCACCGCATTCTGAGCTTTTGTCATGGTTATCCTTATCATTTCCCTTGCCGGAATCGAAAGCCCGGTTCTGGGCCATCAAAAAAGTATCGTGTTGCATTGATCATTATCCCTGGATAGCTGTGCCGCGTGCAGCGGTATATCGGAAAAGCCCTGGATCAATGGGTGTACAGAAACTAGTTTCAACATCCCGCTAAAGCCCGGGGCCAGATTGCCGCTAACCCGCAGTAGGCAGATTGCTGCGCCTTGCGTGGCAGTTAGGGACCATGTGAATTCGAGGTGATCAAAATGGCAGGCATTCTGGATGGAGTCGATCAACGCACCCAACTTGCCGGGCATAACCGCCTGGAATTGCTGTTGTTCAGGCTGAGCGGTCGCCAGCGTTACGGGATCAATGTATTCAAGGTGCAGGAGGTGATCCACTGCCCGCCGCTGACCAAGGTGCCGCAGGCGCATCCGGTGGTCAAGGGCATCGCCAATATGCGCGGCCGGACCATCACTATCATGGATCTGTCGATGGCCATCGGCGGTCGCCCGCTGGAGGATTTCGAAAACAAGTTCACCGTGATCACCGAGTACAACCGCAAGATCCAGGGCTTTCTGGTGGATTCGGTGGATCGCATCATCAATATGAACTGGAAGGACATCCTGCCCCCGCCCAAGGGTGCGGCCCAGGGATCCTATATGACCGCGGTGACCCAGGTGGACGGCGAGTTGGTCGAGATCATCGATGTGGAGAAGGTGCTCAAGGAGGTGATCGGCGGTCAGGAGGAGGTCTCGGAAGGGATTATCGAGACCCGCGACGACGCGCAGCCGCACCATGTCCTGGTGGCGGACGATTCCGGCGTGGCGCGCAAGCAGGTGACGCGGGTGTTGGAGCAGATGGGCGTCGAGTACACTGCCTGCAAGGATGGTCAGGAGGCCTGGGAGCAGCTCCTGGCCTGGGTCGAGGAGGGGCGCGATCTGCGTCAGTTCCTGTCCTTGGTGATCTCGGACGTGGAGATGCCACGCATGGACGGCTACACCCTGACCAAGCAGATCCGCGAGAACCAAGCTTTGGCTGGCCTACAGGTGATTCTGCATACTTCGCTCAGCGGGGTGTTTAACAAGAGCATGGTGGCCAAGGTCGGCGCGGATGATTTTCTTCCCAAGTGGGAGCCGGACACCCTAGCCATGATGGTCCAGGAGTACCTGCACAAGCACGATGCCGATCGTGCCCGGGCCGCGTGATTTGGGCGGGTTGCTGAAGGCGCGGAGCGTGCTATGCGGATAAACGCGGATCAGTATGCGCGGATCTCGCGCCTACTCGAGGAGCGGGCGGGCATTCGCCTGGGTCCGGGCAAGGAGTATCTGGTGGTCAGTCGGCTGGGCGCGGTCCGGCGCGAGTATGACATGCCCGACTTCGAGCACATGCTAAGGGCGCTGGAGAGCGGCACCCCACGCGCCCTGGTGGCCAGCGTGATCGACGCCATGACCACCAACGAGACCTTCTGGTTCCGCGATCCCACGCATTACGAGATCCTGGTGCGTGACCTGCTGCCGGCGCTCGGCGGCGACCGCGTTCGCATCTGGTCGGCCGCGGCCTCCACCGGCCAGGAGGCCTACAGTATTGCGATCTCGATCCAGGACGCGGTGGCCGCCGGCCGGCTCCCCGCGGGCCTGAGCGCCGAGATCCTGGGCACCGATATCTCTCCCAGCGCCCTGCGCCAGGCCGAGTCGGCCCGTTATTGCGGCATGTCCGCGGTGCGCGGTCTGAGCCCGGAGCAGCGCCAGCGCTATTTCGTCGGCAAGGACGACTGTATCGAGCTGCAGCCGCGCTACCGGCGCAATATCCGTTTCCGCGAGTTCAATCTGCTCGACAGCTATGCCCTGCTGGGCCGCTTCGACGTGATCTTCTGCCGCAATGTGCTGATCTATTTCTCGCCCGAGCGCAAGCGCGACATCCTGGAGCGCTTCGCCCAGGTGCTCAATCCCGGCGGCGGGCTCTTTCTCGGCTCCACCGAGTCCATGAACGGGCACGAGGATCTGTTCGAGATGCAGCGCTACGGCACCGGCCTGGTGTACCGCCGCCGCTGATTGCCGCCACCGGCAAGGGCTTGCCAGATCGCCGCTCCGGCGGGTTCCGTCCTCCCGCAAGCCATTGATCCGTCACGCCTTGCAGGTCTGGCATGAAGCCTGCTTTGTGTTTACCGAAATCGACACACAGGCAGATCCGGCATGAATTTCGACAAGGTCTTCGGCATCCACGAACAGGCGCTGCGGCTGCGCGCCCGGCGGGCCGAGGTGCTGGCCTCCAATCTGGCCAACGCCGACACCCCCGGCTACAAGGCGCGCGACCTGGACTTCAAGGCCATCCTGCGCGGTCAGATGGACGGCCCGGCGCGGCATCTCAAGGTGACCCGGCCGGGGCACATACAGCCCGCCGACGGCGGCTTGCCCATCGGCGCCCTCGAATACCGCATCCCCCAGCAGCCTTCGCTGGACGGCAATACCGTGGAGGCCGAGCGCGAGCAGGTCGAGTACAGCGCCAACGCCGTGCGCTACCAGGCCAGCCTGCGTTTTCTCGACGGCCGGATCAGGACACTTCGCACCGCGATCACGGGTAATCCGCAATGAGCAGCTTCAAGATATTCGATATCGCCGGTTCCGGCATGAACGCGCAGAACCTGCGCCTCAACATCGTTTCGTCCAACCTGGCCAACGTCGACGCCGTCTCCAGCAGCGTCAAGGACACCTACCGTGCGCGCGAGCCGGTGTTCCGCGCCATGCTGGACCGCTTCGATCCCCAGGCACCGGCGGTCGGCGTGGAGATGGCCGGGGTGGTGGAGAGCAAGGCCCCGCTGGTGCGCGAGTACCGGCCCAACCATCCCATGGCCGACAAGGACGGCTATATCTACCGCCCCAATGTGAACGCGGTCGAGGAGATGGCCAATATGATCTCGGCCTCGCGTTCCTATCAGAGCAATGTGGATGTGCTCAACGCCGCGCGCCAGATGATGATGGCGACCATCAACCTGGGCCGCTGAGGTAAACCGCCATGAACCCGATCGCCACGCAGGATGAACTGTTCAAATCGCTGGGCCTGGCGCGTCCGCGGGACAAGACCGGCGGGGGCAGCGACCCCAGCGAGCTGGGCATGGGCACCTTTCTCAAGCTGATGGTGACCCAGCTCAACAACCAGGATCCGTTCAAGCCCATGGACAACAGCACCTTTCTGGGCCAGATCGCGCAGTTCGGATCGGTGACGGGGCTGGACAAGCTCAACAACAAGATCAGCGATCTGTCCGCCTCGCTCACCTCGGGGCAGGCCCTGCAGGCCGGCTCGCTGGTCGGACGCGAGGTGCTGGTGCCGGTCGATACCGGGGTGCTGCAGGCGGGCGGCACGCTGCGCGGCCAGGTCGATCTGCCCGAGTCCAGCAGCCGGGTGGACCTGCGGGTGTACGACCCGGCCGGGCAACTGGTGCGCGAGCTGCCGCTGGGCGCGGCCTCCGCCGGTCCGCTCCGGTTCAGCTGGGACGGCCTGGACGACAAGGGCAACTACCTGCCACCGGGGCGCTACCGCATCGAGGTCGCGGCCCAGCAGGGCGACCAGTCGGTGCTGCTGCAGCCGCAGCTGTTCGCCACGGTGGAGTCGGTCAGTCTTTCGGGAGCCGACGGCCTGACCCTCAATCTCGCCGGGCTGGGACCGGTGTCCTTCAACAGCGTCAAACAGATTTTCTAAGCGGAGGTAATCAAGATGCCTTTTCGAATTGCACTCAGCGGGTTGAACGCAGCTAGCACTGATCTGGAGGTGACCGGCAACAACATCGCCAATGCCTCCACCAACGGCTTCAAGCTGTCGCGTGCCGAGTTCGGCGACCTGTACGCCAACGCCATCCAGGACACCTCCAACAACGCCGCGGGGCAGGGCGCGCAGGTGGTGCGGGTGGCGCAGCAGTTCACCCAGGGCTCGGTGGACTTCACCTCCAACAACCTGGATCTGGCGATCAGCGGCCAGGGCTTCTTTGTGCTCAAGAATCCCGACGGCACCGTGAGCTACACCCGCGCCGGGGCCTACAGCGTGGACCGCAATGGCAATGTCATCAACCATGCCAATGAACGCCTGCAGGTGTATCAGGCCGTGACCGGCGCCGGCGGGACCACCACCTTCAACACCGGGGTGTTGCAGGATCTGACGCTGCCGACCACGCCCAGCTCGCCCAAGGCCACCGACGCGGTGACCGCCTCGCTCAATCTGAACTCCTCGGAGACGGCGCCGACCGCGCCCTTCAATCCGACCAATCCGGCCAGCTACAACAGCTCGACCTCGACCACGATGTACGACTCCCTGGGCAATCCGCACACCACGACGCTCTATTTCCGCAAGACCGCGACCAACACCTGGGACGCCTACGCCTATGTGGACGGCAACAGCGTGGCAACCGGCACCGCCACGCCGCCCGCGACCGCGGACGCCACCCTGGCGTTCAACTCCTCGGGCGCCCTGACCTCGCCGGCGGGCGGTGTCGTGACCCTGCCGACCTTTACCCCGGCCGGTGGCGGCGCGGCCATGACCGTCAATATGGACTTCAGCGGCACCACCCAGTACGGGGCCGCCTTCGCGGTCAACAATCTGACCCAGAACGGCTATACCTCGGGGCGCTTGGCCGGGGTGGATATCGATACCGAGGGCGTGGTGTTCGCGCGCTATACCAACGGCCAGTCCTCGCCCCTGGGCAAGGTGGCCCTGGCCAAGTTCAACAACAACCAGGGGCTGCGCCAGTTGGGCGACTCTTCCTGGGCCGAGTCCTACGAGTCGGGCGCCGCGCAGCTCGGCGAGGCCAGCACCTCCAGCTTCGGCCAGATCCAGTCGGGCGCCCTGGAGGCCTCCAATGTGGACGTGGCCGAGCAGCTGGTCAATCTGATCACCGCGCAGCGCAACTTCCAGGCTAACGCCCAGGTAATCCAGACCGGCGACCAGATCACCCAGGCCATCATCAACCTGCGCTGAATGGAGTAGACCGTCATGGACCGCATGCTGTATGTCGCCATGAGCGGCGCGCGTGAGACCCTGATCGCGCAGGGCAATGCCAGCAACAACATGGCCAATGCCAACACCACCGGCTTTCTGGCGGATCTCAACCAGTTCCGCAGCATGCCGGTCTTCGGTCAGGGGCATCCCACCCGGGTCTACGCCCTGGACGAGCGACCGCAGACCGATTTCACCCACGGCACCATCCAGCAGACCGGGCGCGACTTGGACGTGGCGGTCAAGGACGGCGGCTGGATCGCGGTCCAGGCCGCGGATGGCGCGGAGGCCTATACGCGACGCGGCGATCTGCGCGTGGACGCCAACGGGGTGCTGACCAACGGCGCCGGCCGGCCGGTGATGGGCAACTCCGGCCCCATCGCACTGCCGCCCTACGACGCGATACAGATCGGCACCGACGGCACCATCTCCATCCGTCCGCAGGGCGCGGCGGCCAGCGAGCTGGCGGTGATCGACCGCATCAAGCTGGTGGCGCCGGACTATCAGCGCATGGTCAAGGGCGAGGACGGCCTGATGCGGCTCAAGGACGGCGGCGAGGCCCCGGCGGCCTTCGAGCAGCGCCTGGTCTCGGGCGCCCTGGAGTCGAGCAATGTCAACATCGTCAACGAAATGGTGAACATGATCGAGCTGTCACGCCGCTTCGAGATGCAGATCAAGCTGATGAAGACCGCCGAGGAGACCGCCACCGCCGGCGCCAGCGTCCTGCGACCGGTGTAGCCGATGGGTCGATGGCGCGCAGGTCCTTTTCCCATATTTCGCCAGCCCTTCCAGATTAAGAAGGGTCAAGTCTGCCCAAAGGCATTTCCGACGGCACACCCACGATGACACGCCATCGGCGGTGACGAACCCGGTTTGCCAGGGGCCCGCGGATTTGGCGGCAATTCCTTGCCGCGTTTCCGTCGGGGGAGGCCGGGGTATGACGTTGAATCAGTTACTTGCCTGAGCCTCACTGGGTGGCAGGTTTTTTGCTTCGATAAATGGTGACAGTAACAACATCATAGCGAGGAACAGCCATGTACCCTGCACTCTGGATCGCCAAGACCGGCCTGGACGCGGAACAGACCCGCATGTCGGTCATTTCCAACAACCTGGCCAACGTCAACACCACCGGTTTCAAGCGCGACCGCGCGGTGTTTACCGATCTAATGTACCAGAACGTGCGCCAGTCCGGCGCCAGCAGCACCCAGGACACCAATCTGCCCTCCGGCCTGTATCTCGGCACCGGGGTGCGTACCGTGTCCACCCAGAAGCTGCATTCCCAGGGCAATATCGTGCAGACCAACAACAGCTTCGATGTGGCCATCCAGGGCAACGGCTTCTTTCAGGTGACGCATCCCGACGGGAGCATCGTCTATACCCGCGACGGTTCCTTCGGCATGGACAGCACCGGCCAGCTGGTGACCCAGAACGGCTATCGCATCGAGCCGGCGATCACGGTGCCGGCCAACACCCTGAGCGTGACCATCGGCTCGGACGGCACGGTCTCGGCCCTGGTCGCCGGCAGCACCGCGCCGACCCAGATCGGCAACATCACCCTGGCCCGGTTCACCAACCCGACCGGCCTGGAGGCGATCGGCGACAATCTGTACCGCGAGACCGCCTCCAGCGGCGCGCCGCAGGTGGACACCCCGGGGCAGAACGGCAGCGGAACCCTGATTCAGGGCTCGCTGGAGAGTTCCAATGTCAACGTGGTCGAGGAGCTGGTGAACATGATCGAGACCCAGCGCGCCTACGAGATGAACTCCAAGGCCATCTCCACCACCGACAACATGCTGGCCTATGTCAGCCAGCAGCTCTGAACGGGGTGAGGCATGAGGTCTGATATCCGGCCGCTGTTGTTGCTGCTGATGCTGGCCCTGCTCGCGGGCTGCCAGTCCAGGCCGGTGCGCGATCCCGATTTCGCGCCGGTGGAGCCGGTGGTGCCCAGGCCCTCGGCCCAGGTCAATGGGGCCATCTACCAGGCCGGTTTCGAACGCAGCTGGTTCGAGAACGTGCGCGCGCGCCGGGTGGGCGACATCCTGCTGGTGACCCTGGTGGAGAACACCGAGGCCAAGCACACCAACTCAGGCAAGGTGAAAAAGAGCAACACCAGCTCGATCACCAATCCCACGGTCTTTGGCAAGCCGCTTAGCTTTACCTTGCCACATATCAGGGGCGGTCAGCGCGCTACCCTAGAGTCCAGTCTCAGCTCGTCCACTGATTTTTCTGGTTCCGGAGAGAATACCCAGAACAACCAGTTCAAGGGCTCGATCACGGTGATGGTGACCGAGGTGCTGGGCAATGGCTATCTGAAGGTGCGCGGCGAGAAGCGCATCTCCATGACCGGGGGCAACGAGTACATCCGGGTCTCGGGCATCGTGCGTCCCGAGGACATCGGCACCGACAACACCGTGCCCTCGACCAAGATCGCCGACGCCACCCTCACCTATGTGGGCGATGGTCAGAACACCATGGCCAGCCAGATGGGCTGGTTCGCCAAGTTCTTCATCTCGGCCCTGATGCCGTTCTAGGAGAGGACCATGAAGCGGATCTGCATGGCATTGATGATACTGCTGCTCGGTCAGGCGGCGATGGCGGAGCGCATCAAGGACCTGGCCAACGTCCAGGGCGTGCGCAGCAACCAGTTGCTCGGTTACGGCCTGGTGGTGGGCCTCAACGGCACCGGCGACAAGATGGGCTCCTCGCCCTTCGCCGAACAGAGCCTGCGCAGCCTGCTCACCCAGCTTGGCATCGTGGTGCCGCCGGGTACCAGCATCAATCCCAAGAACGTCGCCGCGGTGACGGTGCACGCCGAGCTGCCGCCCTTCGTCAAGCCGGGCCAGCGCATCGACATCACCGTGGACTCCATCGGTGACGCCAAGAGCCTGCGCGGCGGCAGCCTGCTGATGACCCCGCTCAAGGGCATCGACGGCAATGTCTACGCCATCGCCCAGGGCAACCTGGTGGTCGGCGGGCTGTCGGCCGAAGGCGCGGACGGTTCCAAGGTCTCGGTCAACATCCCCAGCTCGGGGCGCATCCCCAACGGCGCCACGGTGGAGCGCGCGGTGCCGACCGGCTTCGCCCGCAGCCCGGTACTGACCCTGAACCTCAAGGACGCCGACTTCACCACCGCCGCGCGCGTGGTGGAGGCGATCAACAAGACCATAGGCCCCGGCACCGCGCATGCGGTGGACATGGCCTCCATCGAGGTCAACGCCCCGGCGGACGCCGGCCAGCGGGTGAGCTTTATGTCCATGCTGGAGAACATCGAGGTGCACCCGGCCGAGGCGGTGGCTAAGGTCATCATCAACTCGCGCACCGGCACCGTGGTCATCAACCAGGCGGTGCGCGTCTCGCCGGCGGCGGTCTCGCACGGCAGCATGACCGTGACCATCAGCGAAAACCCCGAGGCCTCGCAGCCCAATCCGCTGTCCAGCGGCCAGACCACGGTGGTGCCCAAGAGCCAGGTGGACGTGAGCGAGGACGGCCGGCGCATGTTCAAGTTCGCCCCGGGCGTGACCCTGGACGAGGTGGTGCGCGCGGTCAATGACGTGGGCGCCGCACCCAGCGATCTGGTGGCGATCCTGGAGGCGCTCAAGCAGGCCGGCGCGCTCAAGGCGGACCTGGTGGTGATCTGATGGCGATCGAACTGGCCCAGGTCTATACCGATTTTTCGGGGCTGGACGCGCTCAAGGCCAAGGCGCGCCGCGACCGCAAGGCGGCCCTGGACGAGGTCTCGCGCCAGTTCGAGGCGCTGTTTCTGCAGATGATGCTCAAGGGCATGCGCAAGACCGGCATGGGCGATGGCCTGCTCGACAGCCAGAACACCCGTTTCTACCGCGAGATGTACGACCAGCAGATCGCGGTGGAGATGAGCAAGCACCAGGGCATCGGCCTGGCCGCGGTGATCCGCCGCCAGCTCTCCGGTCAGGTGCCGGGCGCGCAGCACGACCGCGATGTGGCGGCCTACCGCCAGCAGCCGGTGACGCGCGCGGAGGCCGTGCGAGGCCCCGGGCGTCCGGCCCCGATGGCGTCAGAGGACAAGGCCCTGGACGGGACGCCGGAGGGCTTCGTCGAGACCCTGTGGCCGGCGGCGGAGAAGGCCGCCAGGGAGCTGGGCATCCCGCCCCGGGCCCTGCTTGCCCAGGCGGCCCTGGAAACCGGCTGGGGGCGTCATGTGATGCCCCGCGCCGACGGCGGCAGCAGCCACAATCTGTTTGGCATCAAGGCCGGCCGGGACTGGCGCGGCGACCGGGTCCGGGTCAGTACCCTGGAGTATCGCGACGGCGTGGCGGTGCGCACGCGCGCCGATTTCCGCGCCTATGATTCCTGGGAGGAGAGCTTCCGCGACTATGTGGACTTCGTGCGCCGTAACCCGCGCTATGGCGAGGCCCTGCGCGTGGCCGACCGCCCCGGGCGCTATTTCGAAAAGCTGCAACAGGCCGGCTATGCCACCGACCCGGCCTATGCCGAGAAGATCAAGCGCATCCTTCATGATTCCCCGCTCGGCATGCGCGGGGCGGACCGGCGGGAGGGGGCGGAGGCCGGTTGAGCCGGCCGCCTGAGATCACATGGCCAATATACTCAACACCGGGATCAGCGCCCTCAACGCCTTCCAGCGCCAGCTGGCGACCACGGGCCACAACATCGCCAACGTCAATACCGAGGGCTATTCGCGCCAGCGCGTGGAATTCAAGACCCTCAACCCGCAGGGCGGAAGCGTGGGTTTTATCGGCTCGGGTGTGCAGGTCTCGTCCATCCGCCGCAGCTATGACGACTACCTGGCCGGCCGGGTGCGCGCCTACAACGCCAGCCAGCAGCAGTACGCGGTCTATTACGACCGCGCCAGCCAGGTGGACAATGTGATCGCGGACGCCTCCGCCGGGCTGGACCGCATGATGCAGGACTTCTTCAACAGCATCCAGGACGTGTCGGCCGATCCCACCTCCATCCCGGCGCGCAATGTCATGCTCAACCGCTCCAGTGTGCTGGTGGATCGCTTCCATTCGCTCAACGGCTGGCTCGACGACCTGCGCGTGCAGGCGGACAAGGATCTGGGCAACTTCGTCACCGACATCAACGGGATCGCCGCTTCGCTGGCGGACATCAACAAGCGCATCCAGTCGGTGACGGCGGCCAGCTCGAATCCGCCCAACGACCTGCTGGACCAGCGCGACCAGCTCATCGACCGGCTGTCGAAGTATGTGAACGTGAATACCGTGCCGCAGGACGACGGCGCGCTGAACGTGTTCATCGGCACCGGTCAGGCCCTGGTGGTGGGGAGTACGGCCAACCGCATGTCGGTGGTCAACAATACCGAGGCCAGCGACCGCAAGGAGCTGGCCATCACCCAGGTCGGCGGCGCCACCGCGGTGGTCACCGGCCAGATCACCGGCGGGCGCCTGGGCGGCCTGCTGCGCTTCCGTGACGAGGTGCTGGACCCGGCGCAGAATTCCCTGGGCCTGGTCGCCATCGGCCTGGCGCAGAACTTCAATGAACAGCACCGTCTGGGCATGGACCTGGGCGGAAAGCTGGGGGGCGACTACTTCGCCGTGAGCCAGCCGCAGCTGCTGGCCAACCCGGGCAATGCGGGCACGGTCAGCGCCCGCTTCGACAACGTGGCCAATCTCACCAATCACGAATACCAGCTCAGCTACGACGGCAGCAACTGGAACATGGTCGATCTGAGCACTGGCGGCAACGTCGCCATGAGCGGCGCCGGCACAGCGGTCAATCCCTTCGTCGTGGACGGGGTGGCGCTGGTGGTGGGCCCGGGCGCCGCGGCGGGCGACACCTACCGCCTGCGTCCGACCCGGGGCGGTGCCCTGGACATCGATACCCTGATCGCCGACACCTGGGACATCGCCGCCGCCGATCCGGTACGCACCCGCAGCGCCGGCGGCAACACCGGCACCGGCAGGATCGGCCCCGGCGGTCTGAGCACGCGCACCGGCAACACCAAGCTGGCCGCCCCGGTGACCCTGACCTTCGACAGCGCCGCCGGCCGTTTCAATCTGTCCACCGGGGGATCGGTCGCCTACGACCCGGCCACCGACAGCGGCAAGACCCTCACCGTCAGCATCGCCGGCCTGGGGGATTTCAGCTTCACCATGACCGGCACCCCGGCCAATGGGGACCAGTTCTCACTGGCCGACAACACCGGCGGGGTGGGCGACAACCGCAACGCCCTGCGCCTGGCCGGCCTGCAGAAACGGCAGATGCTGTATGGCAATACCGCGACCCTGGGCGACGCCTATGGCTATCTGGTGGCCGATGTCGGTACCCGCACCCATCAGGCCAACGCCAACGCCGATGTGCAGAAGCAGCTGCTGGGCCAGGCGGAGAGCGCCAAGTCGGCCGTCTCCGGAGTCAATCTGGACGAAGAGGCCGCCAACCTGGTGCGTTTCCAGCAGGCCTATTCCGCCGCGGCCCAGGTGATATCCACCGCCAACACCCTGTTCGACACCCTGCTGGGTGCAGTGAGAGGTTGATCGCATGAGCAACAGAATCGCCACGCCGTACATGTTCGCCCAAGGGGTGGACGTGATGCTCAAGAAGCAGGTCCAGATCAGCCAGACCGAGTTGCAGCTGGCCAATGGCAACCGCATCCTGCGTCCTTCCGACGATGCCGCGGCCTCGGTCAAGCTGCTCGATCTGAAGGAGAGCAAGGCGCGCATCGACCAGTTCCAGCGCAACGCCGAGGCCGCGGCATCGTCGGAAGG
>JALVTT010000043.1:0-34155 GCA_027024025.1 Sedimenticola sp. | reverse complement strand
GGCCGCCAGCGCCCGGCTGAATCAGGAAGATGTCGCCCTCACCGGGATCGGCAACCTCTTGCAGCGGGTGCGCGAACTGACGGTGCAGGGCAACAACGGCACCCTGAGCAAGGCCGACCGGGCGGCAATCGGCAACGAGATCCGGCAGCAGATGGAAAACTTTCTGCAACTGGCCAATACCCGCGACGCGAATGGCGAATACCTGTTCGCCGGGTATCGCAGCGACACCCCGCCGCTGGCGCATGACGGGGTGGGCGGCTTCAGCTACCAGGGCGATCAGGGACAGCGTGTGCTCAAGATAGGTGGCGCGCGCCAGGTGGCCACCGGCGACCCGGGCAGCATCTTCATGGACATTCCGGCCGGGGCCGGAGGAACCACCGATATCGGCGCCATCCTCTATCGCGTGGCCAGCGCCTTCGAGGCGGGCAATACCGATCCCAATGCCCTGGGCGATATCGACCAGGCCATCGACCGCATCTCCCTGACCCGCTCCTCGGTGGGCGCGCGCCTCAACGCCATCGACGAGCAGAAGACCGCCAACGAGGCCTTCGGCGTGGCGGTCGAGCAGGTACGCTCCAACCTCGAGGATCTGGACTACGCCAAGGCGGTCAGCCGCTTCAATCAGCAGCTCGCGGCGCTGCAGGCCTCGCAGCAGAGCTTCATGAAGATCCAGGACCTGAATCTGTTCAACTTCCTGCGCTAAGACCACAACGCGGGGTCATCCACGGCCGTGCACTGCACCGCGGCCTGCCGTTGAGCCGGGTGGTGTTGCATTCCGGAGTGGGATGGGATGTCAGCTCCCGGCTGATAGTGCTTGGCGCCTGGTCCAGAGCCCCATGTGCATGCCTGTATGGTGTTGGTGTCAGAGCCACCCATTCCAGGCGGCAACTGACCCCCTCTTCAGCTCCAGGCGTTGCGGTTATTCTGTGAATTCAAGGGTCGAATATTCTGTCTAACCTCGCCTTTCCATTGCCTAGTGGCGAGGGTTGCTGCCCTCGATCCAGCCTATCCTAATCGCTGCCAGTTCGGCAACGATTTAAGGATGATGACGGTAGATCGGGGCGGCTTCTGGCTGAAGCGCTGATCCGAGGCTAGCCGAGCGGTGATCCGAACGCAGATCCCTTCCCCGGCCAGGGCGACCGTTACCTTGGGGGCGTCGGTCAGCGCTGGTTTGTGGGTGGTGGCCGGTCAGTAGATGAAGGGGATCAGGCGTTTGCAGCGGCAGGCGTATTCGGGGTATTCGGCGAAGCGGGCGTGCAGGTAGCGTTCTTCGCGCTGCATCTTGCCGAGGATGGCGAGCAGCAGGGTGAGCAGGGACAGTTGGTTCCACAGGCCGCCGTTGTACATGGCGATGCCGAGCATGAACAGGAGCACGGCCAGGTACATGGGGTGGCGGACCCAGCGGTAGGGGCCGCTGGTCACCAGGCGGGCCTGTTCCAGGGGTTCGGGATAGACCGCGAAGTTGCCCGGGCGGTTGTGCAGCAGGGTGTAGAGGCCGACCAGTGCGCCCAGGGCCGAGGCGGTCAGCCACCAAGGCGAGCCGAGCGTGCCCTGCCAGGGCACCAGTCCGACGCCGATGGAGAGGAATTGCAGCGCCACCAGCAGGTGGCTCGTGGTCGGTCTTTGCATCAGCATTCGGCTCCCATTGCGCGTGCGCGCGCGGCTACCGCGGCCGGGTCTTCCGTGGTTTCGGGCCAGCCGGCGAGGTGACGCCGCACCAGGCCGGCGAGCATTTCGATGTGCGCGTCCTGGGCGTTGAGACAGGGGATGTACTCGTAGCGTTCCCCACCGGCGGCCAGGAACACCTCGCGGTTTTCCATGGCGATCTCTTCCAGGGTCTCAAGGCAGTCGGCGGCGAAGCCGGGGCACAGCACCTGGACCGATTCGACGCCGCGGGCGGCCAACGTCTGCAGGGTCTTGTCGGTATAGGGTTGCAGCCACTGGCGCGGGCCGAGGCGCGACTGGAAGCTCAGGGTCCATTCGGCGTTGTCCAGCGCCAGGGCCTCGGCCAGCAGGCGGCCGGTCTTTTGGCATTCGCAGTAGTAGGGGTCGCCCTTGTCGAAGTATTCCTGCGGGATGCCGTGAAAGGACATCAGCAGGTGTTCGGCCGCGCCGTGGGTCTGTTGCCAGTCGCGGATGCTGTCCGCCAGGGCCGCGATGTAGGCCGGCTCGTCGTGATAGTGGTTGATGAAGCGCAGTTCCGGCAGCCAGCGCCAGGCGCGCAGTTCCCGGGTCACCGCGTCGAAGATCGAGGCGGTGGTGGTGGCCGAATACTGCGGGTAGAGCGGCAGCACCAGGATCCGTCGCGCCCCGGCCTCGCGCAGTTGGCGCAGGCCCTCGGCGATGGAGGGCGCGCCATAGCGCATCCCCAGTGCCACCACGGGGCCCTGGCCGTCCGCTGCGGCCAGGCGCCGGGCCAGGGCCTGTTCCTGTTCGCGCGAGATCAGCAGCAGGGGCGAGCCCTGCTCGGTCCAGATCTTCTGGTAGGCGCGTGCGCTCTTGCCCGGACGGGTGTTGAGGATGACCAGGTTCAGCACCAGCCACCAGGCGATGCGGGAGCCTTCCACCACCCTCGGATCCCACAGGAACTCCTTTAGGTAGCGGCGCACCGATGCGCGGTCGGGGGCGTCGGGCGTGCCCAGGTTGACCAGCAGGATACCGGTGCGGTCGGCTTGATCGTGAGAGAAAGACATGGGGCGTTTCCGCTCGCTGTTCGATGATGGGTGCAAGTCTATCAGGCGCGGCGCAGGCGGGCCTCCACCCGCGCCTGTTCGATGAGTTCGGGCTGGAGTATGACCGGATACAGGCGGAACAGTTCGGCGACCCGCTCGGCGTGCGCCCGGGCCTGTTGTTCCAGGTGCCGCCGCTGGGCCTCGGGCATGGTCAGCAGCAGCAACTGGGGCGAGAGCCAGTCCAGATAGTCGCGGACCAGGTGCCGGCTCAGCGGCTGTTCCCATTCGGTGGCGATGCCGAAGCGCGGGAACTCGGCGGCCGCCAGGCGCTGGTCCCGGTCCAGGCGTCGGCCGCTGCCATCGGGCAGGCGTTCGAACCAGAAGCGTGACTGGGCGCGGTGGCGCACCTCCGACTCCAGGCGGCTGGCATGGGCGCGCGGGCCGTAGTCGTTGTGGTTGGGGATGCCCGCCGCGCTCAGCGCCGGGGACTCGAAGCTGTGGTCGGCCAGGCGGCTGGCGTGCCAGGCGGTGTCCGGGGTGCCGTTGGCCAGTTCGGCGTGACGGGTGCTGGCGATCAGGGCCACCGGCCGGCCGTGGTAGTCGCAGGCCCAGTATTCGAAGCGGTCGGCGAGGGCGAAGGGCAGCTCGGCCAGGTGTTCCCGCAGGGCCTCGACCAGCGCCTCGCCGGCGCGCTGCATGGCGCCGATGTCGAGCAGGGGGTTGGCGCTGACCTTGTGCAGGCCCTCCTGTTGCGACCACAGCGCCCAGTTGAAGAACTGGCGCTGCACCCGTGGTCCGCCGCTGCGCCAGGTATGGTCCGGGCGCTCGGCCAGGATCTGCAGGCGCCAGACCCGGCCATTGCTGCTGAAGGCGCGGCCCCTGTCGGTCTCGACCACCTGCAGCACGCCGGCGTAGGGGTTGAGCTGGCGCAGGGCGTAGGCCGGCATGTTCAGCGGCGGTGGCCCCAGACCGCGTACACGGGATCGGCGGTGGCGCACAGGGCATGGCCCGGATCGTCCGGCGCGCGCGGCAGGCCGCGCAGCGAGCAGGTCTCCAGGTCGCGGAACAGACCCTCGCGCAGCAGATATTCGAGGACGATGCCCGGCCGCTCGAAGGGATGCGCGCCCTCCCACACGCGCACCACCTTGGGCGCGTGCCAGTGCTCGGAAAAGCTGATCACCAGCGGACTGCCGGGCCGCAGCACCCGGGCCAGTTCGGCAAACACCTCGAAGGGCCGGGTCAGGTATTCCACGCTCAGGCAGCAGATGGCGCCATCGAAATGGGCGTCGTCCCAGGGCAGGTGGGGGTCCAGGTTGAGATCCTGGACCTGGTGCCCGTCGAGCGCCGGGTTGGCCGCCATCTCGGCGGCGTTCATGCCCAGGCCGCTGACCCGCAGCCGGGTGTCGGAAGGCAGGCGGGAATGGGCCCCGGCGCCGAGGTCGAGGATGTGCCCCTGCGCCGGCAGCAGGCGCCGGTGCAGGTCCGCGATCTGCGCCGAGGCCTGGGCGTCGATCAGTTCTGTGTGGCGCGGCAGGGCGTAGAAGGCGGCGTCCGGTTCGGGGGCCAGGCGCGTGAAGGGCAGGTCGCTGAAGAAGTCGGTGGGCTGGTTGCGCCAGCGCGCCTGCATCCCGGGGCCGTTGCCGCAGACCCGCTCGACCACGTCCTCGCAGCGGCCGCCGTGCTCCTCGCCGGCGGCCCAGATGGCCTCCAGACGGGCCTCCAGCGACAGCGAGCGCCCGGCCAGGGGGTGGGACAGGTCGATCTCCAGCGCGTCCTCGCCGACCCCGGTGACCCGGAAGGGGCGGACATCCCCGGGGTAGATCCCGGCGGTGCCGGCGATGAAGCCGCGCGGGTAGAAGCGGCCGGCGCGGGGCTCGACGAAGCTGCCCTTGCGATAGCGCCGGTTGAAGGCGCGCGCGGGCAGGCGGCGGCGCGCGTCCGGGGCGGGGTTCTCGATCAGCTCGCCGGGAGCGAAGCGGTGCCGCGCCCGATGGCCCCGGGGCTGGTCCAGCAGCCCGGCCTCCAGCTCGGGCGGCAGGATGTCGCGCCAGAAATTGAAGCGCGGCATCACCAGGGTGTCGCGGTGGCGCGCGTTTTCGCACTGCCATTCCAGGGTGAAGGCGATGCGGGCCAGGGCGTGGCCGTTGCTGCGTTCCAGCGGCGGGCCCGCGCTGGGCGCGTCGTCGCCGTCGCTGATGCCGAAGCCGATCAGGGCGTCGTCGTTCATGGGCTCAGAACCTCAGGCGGATGCCGGCATTGGCCAGATAGCTGGCCTCCTGTTCCAGCTCGGCGCGGGTCAGGGGGTGGTCGTCCAGCCAGGCATCGGGGAAGCCGACCTGCAGATGATCCGGCTCGTGGTCCACGTCCAGGTAAAACATGGGCTTGCTGTCGGGCGAGCGGCCGCGGTGCAGCAGGACCGAGAGCCGCAGCAGCACGGTCAGCAGGCGGGTGGGGCGTTGCAGATAATCGGGCAGGTTGCGCAGGGGCGCGTCGGCGAACTTGCGCCGGTGGTTGTACACCAGCGCGGCCAGCATGGCCTGTTGCGGGCGCGAGAAGCCGGGCAGGTCGGCGTTGGCCAGGATGTAGGCGCCGTGCTTGTGGAAGCCGCTGTGCGAGATGCTCAGGCCGATCTCGTGCAGCTGGCAGGCCCAGCCCAGCATGTGCGCGTATTCGCTGCCGGTCAGATCCCAGGCGCGCGCCACCTGGCTGAGCAGGGCGGTGGCGGTCATCTCGACACGCTGGGCCTGGGCCTTGTCCACGCCGAAGCGCACGCCCATGGACTGCACGGTGCGACCGCGCACGTCCTCGTGACGGGAGTAGCCGATCAGCTCGTACAGCAGGCCCTCGCGCAGGGCCATGTCCGAGACCTGCATCTTCTCGATCGCCAGGCTGTCGAACAGGGCGCTGAGCACCGCCACGCCGCCGGCGAACACCGGGCGGCGGTCGTCCGCGAGGCCGTCCAGCTCGATCTTGTCCACATGCCCGGCCTTGATCAGCTTCTTGCGCAGTTTCTTGAGGCTGGCCGCGGTGACGCCCTCCTCGCTCCAGCCGTTGGCCTTGACCACCGAACGGATGGCGCGGATGGTGCCGGAGCTGCCCACCGCGCGCTGCCAGTGGCCGGCGTTGTACAGCTGGCGCACCGGGCGCACCTCCAGGGCCGCGCGCAGCATGGCCGAGGACATGGTGTCCTTGCTGATGCGCCCGTCGCTGAACATCAGCCGGCTCATGCTCACGCAGCCCATGTAGAGGCTGTCCCGCTGGCCCGGTTCCATGCCCTGGCCGAGGATGATCTCGGTGCTGCCGCCGCCGATGTCGATCACCAGGCGTTTCTCGTGGCCGGCGGCCAGGCCGTGCGCCACGCCGAGATAGACCAGGCGCGCCTCCTCGTTGCCGGAGATGATCTCGATGGGGTGGCCGAGCGCCTGCTCGGCGCCGCGCAGGAAGGCGCCGCCGTCGTTGATCTGGCGCATGGTGTTGGTGCCGACCGCGCGGATGCGCTCGCGCGGGATGCCGCGCAGGCGCTGGCCGAAGCGTTCCAGACATTCCAGGGCGCGCTGCGCCACCACCGGGTCGAGGGATTTGTCGGGTTGCAGGCCCTCGCCCAGGCGTACCGGGTCGCGCAGGCGGTCGACCATCACCAGGCGTTCTTTGTCGAGGCGGCCGACCACCATGTGGAAGCTGTTCGAACCCAGGTCGATGGCGGCGTAGCTCGCCTCGGTGGTGTGCTCAGGTGTACTGCTGCTCATAGCCCCGGAAGGTTCCCGGCCAGGTGGACACTGAGTGCCCATGCTACCTTTTTTCCCGCGCCGCTTCATTCCGATTTGCGCCGCGGGGGGAGGGCAGTATGATGCCCGGATGGAAGCCAGATTCTGCACACACTGCGGTGGCCCGCTGCGCCTGGGCGTCCCCGAGGGGGACAACCGCGAGCGCCACATCTGCGACGCCTGCCGGGTGGTGCATTACCAGAACCCGAAGATCGTGACCGGCTGCATCCCCGCCTGGGAGGACCAGGTGCTGTTGTGCCGGCGCGCCATCGAGCCCCGGCGCGGGCTGTGGACGGTGCCCGCCGGCTTCATGGAAAACGGCGAGACCACCTACGCCGGCGCGGCGCGCGAGACCCTGGAGGAGGCCAACGCGCGGGTCGAGATCCAGGGGCTGTATCTGACCGTCAATCTGCCGCATATCGACCAGGTCTATATGCTGTTCCGCGCGCGTCTGCTGGACCTGGACTTCTCGCCCGGCGAGGAGAGCCTGGAGGTCGCCCTGTTCCGTGAGTCCGATCTGCCCTGGGGGCGGCTGGCCTTCGCCACCGTCGAGCTGGTCCTGCGGCGCTATTTCGAGGACCGGCGGGCGGGCCGTTTTCCGGTGCGCATGGCCGATATCGTGCGCGACCCGGACCAGCCGCGTGGCTACAGGGTGGTCTCCTTCCAAGATGCCTGACAATTAACCAAATATCTCGGCGAATTCCAGGGAGGCGCGCTCCAGATCCTCGATGTGCCCGATGTCGATCCAGTAGTCACGCAGCGGAAAGCTGCCCACCGGCCGCCGCATGCCCATCAGGCGCTGGAACAGGCTGGGCATGTCGTAGAACTTCTGCTCCGGCACCAGGGCCAGGGCCTCGGGCGAGAGCACATAGATGCCGGCGTTGACATAGTGCCGCTGCACCGGCTTCTCGGTCAGCTGCTCGATGCGGTAGCCCTCGCCGACCTGCAGCACGCCATAGGGCACCTGGTGGCTGTATTCGCGCATCGCCATGGTGGCGACGAAGCCCTGCCGGTTGTGGAATTCCAGCAGGCGCACGAAATCGACCTTGGTCAGCAGATCGCCGTTCATCACGATGATGGGCTCGTCCGGCGGCTCCGGCAGCAGGCTGAGCGCGCCCGCGGTGCCCAGGCGGCGGTCCTCGGTGATATAGCGTATGCCCACCCCCAGATGCGCGCCGTCGCCGAAGTAGTCGCGGATCATCTGGCCCTTGTAGTTGAGGCACAGAAAGAGGTTCTCGAAGCCCTGCGAGGCGAAGTTCTCGATGATGGTCTCGAGCACCGGCTTGGGGCCGACCGGGATCAGCGGCTTGGGGATCTCCTCGGTCAGCGGGCGCAGGCGGGTGCCCAGGCCGCCGGCCATGATGACCACCGGGGTGCTGCGGCTGGGCTCGCTGGGGATCTGGTATTCCACCAGGTCGATCACACAGCCGCGGGTGTCCAGTATGGGCAGGTGGCGCAGCGAATGGCGCTGCATGGTGCGCTGCCAGATCCGGTTGTCCTCCTCCAGCAGGCCGGTCACCGGATTGGGGTTCATGACCTCGGAGACCGGGGTCTGCATGTCGCGCCCGCGCAGCAGGGCGCGGCGGATGTCGCCATCGGTCACGGTGCCTTCGAGATGGCAGGCGTCGGCCACCACCAGGGCGATCTGGCGCGCCCCGCGGTCGATGGTCTCCAGGGCCTCGCGCACCGTGGCGGTGGGCGGGATGGCGATCTCTTTCCAGCGCTCGGAAGGGCTTACTGCGTCCATTGGCGTTTGACCTCGGCCGGGACGCCGGCTACCAGCGTCATCGGCTTGACGTTTTGCGTGACTACCGCACCCGCAGCAATAATCGCGCCATTCCCAACCCGAAGGCCCTGTATCAGCACCGCCCCGGCGCCGATGTGACAGCCTTCGCCGATCTCGCAGTCGCCGCAGACCACGGCCCCGCTGGCGATATGGGTATGGCGGCCGATGCGGCAGCCGTGCTCGACCAGGGCGCGGCTGTTGAGCAGCACGTTGTCGCCCAGGCGGGCGCCGGCCTGGAGGATGGCGCCGGCCATCAGCTGGCAGCCCTGGCCGCACTCGGCGCTGGGCGAGCGCATGGCCGAGGGGTGACACAGCAGCGGAAAGGTGTAGCCCTGCCCGCGCAGTCGATCGAACAGCCGCCGGCGGGCCGCGGTATCGCCGACCGAGCCGATGCCGTTGACCAGGCCGCCCCGCTCCGGGGGATAGTCGGCCAGTCGCCGGTCGTCGCCCAGCCACCCCACCCCGGGGGCCAGCGCGCCGCCGTCCTCCGGCGCGGTATAGCCCAGCACCGGGGTGCCGCCGCCGACCAGCAGCTCGGCCAGCACGCGCGCGTGCCCGCCGCCGCCGAGAATGATCACCGGCCGGCTCATTCGATCACCTCGTCGGCCTGGTAGGCCCGTTCCGCCGGCTGGCCCAGCAGGGCCCAGTAGTCCATGGGCGAGCGTCCTGTGCCGGGGCGCTTGCAGCCCAGATTGTCCGCGGTGAAGGGCTCGCCGCGCGCGATCGGCCGCAGCGCCACCAGGCTCTTGCGCGCCACCGCGCGGTTGCCTTCTTCCACGGGCGCGAGGCGTTTCTCGGGCGATCCCAGCACCGTCGCCACCCGCCGCAGGCCCTCGGCCAGTGCCTTCAGCGCATCCGGCTCGATCGAGGCGGCGTGGTCGGGTCCGGGCAGGCCGCGGTCCAGGGTGAAGTGTTTCTCGATGATTCGCGCCCCGCGTGCCGCCGCGAGCAGCGAGACCTCGATGCCCGGGGTGTGATCGGAGTATCCGGTCTCCAGGCCGAAGGTCTCGCGCAGGGTGTCCATGGCGCGCAGATTGACCTGGTCCAGGGGACAGGGGTACTCGGTGGTGCAGTGCAGCAGCGCGACCCGCTCGCGCAGCAGGGCGTGGGCCTCGGGCTGTTGCCAGAGCGCCCCGAGCGCGCTGCGCGGCGGCGGCGAGGCGTGGCCCAGAAAGGCCGCCGCCAGCAGGCCCAGGGTCTCGCCGATCTCGTCCAGTCCGGCCATGCCGGTGGACAGGATCAGCCTGCGGCCGGTCCGGCCGAGCTGCCACAGCAGCGGCCCGTTGGTCAGCTCGCCCGAGCCGAGCTTGATGCGCGGCAGCGCCATTTCCTCGATCAGGAAGCGGGCGCTGTCGGGATCGAAGGGCGAGGAGAGAAAATCGATGCCGCGCTCGGCGCAGCGCGCCGCCAGCCGCCGGTGGGTCTCCGGGGGCAGGGCCAGGCCGCGCAGCATTGCGAGCTGGCCGCCGTGGTCGCCGTCGTTGCGCCGCTGGTACTCGGCCCGGGGCGCGTCGCGGGTGACCAGGGCCGCCGGGTCGAAGGTCTGGAACTTGACCGCGTCGGCGCCGGCCTCGGCCGCGGCGTCCACCATGGCCAGGGCGCGTTCCGGGTCTCCGTTGTGGTTCACCCCGGCCTCGGCGATGAGATACACCGGCCGGCTCATGGGCGCGCCTCCCCGCCGTGCGCCAGGATGGCCTCGGCGATGCGCAGATCCAGCCGGGTGTCGATGTCGATCGAGCGTTCGCGCGGCATGATGTAGGCGTAGGCGTTGTCGTCCATATCCAGATTGCGTTGTGCCAGAAGCCGCCGGCAGTTGAAGACATAGATGGCGCCATTGAGACGGTAACTGACCGGGAGATCCTGGGATCGGGTCTCTTTTACGCCGGGCCGGAAGAAGTCCTTCATGGAGCGGTCGGCCGGCAGGGTGTTGCTCCACTCGGGCGGATGGTCGGTTTTGCAGACCGATATCACGGCGTCGGCCTTGCGTTCCAGAGCCAGATTGATCGCGCCGTCGATGTCCGCCGCGCCGCGCAGCGGCGAGGTGGGCTGCAATTCCACCAGATAATCGTAGTATTGTCCCCGGGCGCCCAGCGTATCGAGGGCGTGCAGGATGACAGCCGTACTACTGGCGGTATGGCTGGCCAGCTCGGAAGGACGCATAAAGGGGATATCGGCGCCGTGGCGATGGCTGATCTCGGCGATCTCCGGATCATCTGTCGAAACGATCAGGTCATCGATGCGGCTGCTGGCGCGCGCGGCTTCGATGGTCCAGACAATCAACGGTTTGCCTCCTAGGTGGCGGATATTCTTGCGCGGCAGGCGTTTGCTGCCGCCGCGTGCCGCAATCAGACCCAGGATGCGCGGTGTCCTGGTATCAGATGTAGAGGTCGCGGTATCCAAAGAAGGTGTCCTTTTTCAGTTGCTTTTTGTTATTGGAGCGGATGGCTTTAAGCAGCTCGCGCGGGATGTCAGTTTTGTCCGGGCGTTGTAGGCGCATGCCCCGTTCGTACAGGCGTAGGCGGCGTTCCAGATCCGGGCTCGGTGATTCGAGCATGTAACGGGTAGCAAAGCGGATATGCCGGAGCATCTGCTCTAGCTCCAGCGGTGTTTGCATCTGCTGCCGGCCGTGCCGCCGGAACAATTCGACCCATTTGTTGAATTGGCGCATCACATCCAGATGGCCGTGCTTGAGAGACGGGTTGATGGTCTGTTCGGGCGTGATCTCTGGTGATCTGGGTATGCCGCTGAAGCGGCTCAGTTCCGCATGGAAGGTGTCGAGACGGTCGCGCAACAGTTCCAGGGGCAGGATTAGGATGTTGCCGTTCCCGTAATGCTGCCGCCAGGTGACAAACAGGTCGCGCATATTGAGCGATTGCAGAACATAGTCGCGTTCGCGATTGAGGAACTGCCGAAATGTGTCGCTGCCCCCTTCCTTCACGGCTTGGTTGTAGATCGACAGGATCCATGCGGCGGGCTCTCTTACCACGATCAAAACCTTGGATTTCGGGATCAGGGCCTTCATGGCCACGGCCGCGTGCTGCTGAAAGCGCTGGATCTGCGAGGCGCTGGCCCGCCGGTTGATGTAGGCGGTCGAGAGCGCCTCATTGCTGGCCAGCAGTTTTTGCCCGGCTTGTGGTGGCGTATCGAATTCGAACGCGGATGGGTGCCGGGTCCGTGGAACCGGCGTGTCCTTCAACCCGTCCTGGCGCGCCGCGTGGATCAGGGGTAGCAGGCCGTTCTTCAACAGACAGATCCCGGGATCATTGAGCCATAGGGTCTGCAAGAAAGTAGTGGCGGTTTTGGGTAGACCGATATGGATCAGAGGTACGGATGGTAAAACGGTATTCATGACGGTCTTTGTTCATGGTTATCGGGTCTGTCTACTGATAAGCAAGGAATGGGCCATTAATTCCCATCACGCTATAGTGAATGATGTGTCGGCTATCCAAGGTGTTCGTCTTGCCGTCAATACAAAGGGTTACGAGTCATTGACTGAATAGTCGCGTGTTGGGGAGATACAGAGATGCGGGTGGCATGGAATCTGCTTCTTATCCAGTGATGTCAATTTCTCAACTCATGAACGATCCAGTGGTGTCGCATTGAAGGCGCGATTAGAAAAGGAAACGAACGAACCTGATGTGCCTCATGGCTACCCGGTGCTTGACGAATCGGTAATCGGCGCTGCGGTCTTGGCATTGCGCCAGAATTGTCTGTCGCATGGCGAATACAAACTGGCGGCAGAGGCGGCCTTGGCCGACTTCTCGGGACGTATGTACGCTCACTTGGTGGGCAGTGGCTTTCAGGCGCTGCAGTGTGCATTGCTGGCCTCGGGGGTCCAAGCGGGAGTCCCGGTGATTGTGCCCACGGTAACCTGCCCAAGTGTGTTTCATGCAGTGAAAAGCGTGGGAGCTGAGCCCGTGGTATTGGATGTGGCTGCGGACATACCCTTGCTAGCTGCCGATTTGCCATCTCCAGATCGGATACGTCATGTAATTGTGCCGCATATGTTCGGCTTGGTCAGGGATCTAGCGCCATTGATCGACTCAGGATATCGGGTGATCGAGGATTGTGCCCAGGCGCAGCGCCCATTATGTGATAGTGCAGCTCAACTCTCGGTATTTTCATTCTCCCCAACCAAACTCCAGACAATCGGTTACGCTGGTGCCGTGGTAACCGACGATCCCGTTTTACATGCGCGGATGCAGCACTTGTTGGAAGCGGATGAGGCGGTACAGTGTATCGAGGGGTTGCCATTCCGGCTGCATGCGCCGGTTTCCGATTTTCAATGCGCAATGCTCAATGAACAACTGAGGCGGTATCCGCAAACCCTGAGACTGCGGCATAAATGGATGGAGCGGTATGATCAGCTATTGGGTGAGCCCGATAGAATGCATCCGGTAGTACCTTTTCGATATCAGTTGATACTAGAACCCGGACGCGATTCGCGTGCGTTTGCTAGTGCCATGCGAGAAAGAGGGGTGATGGCCTGGCCATTGGGGTCGAGCCTACTGCACGAGGTGTTCAACATTCCGGGCGAATACCCAAATGCCGAGCGATGGCGGCATCAGCTGCTGTCTCTGCCTTTGCATGAGGGCCTGGACGAGCGGCAATTGCAGCGTGTGTTCAGCTGTTATCAGGAGGTGAGTGCATGAAGGTGGCCATCCATCAGAGTCAATATTTGCCGTGGCCTCCGTATTTCCGAAAGATTGCGCAGGCCGATTGTTTCGTCCTGATGGACGATGTTCAGTACCAGAAAAATGGTGTACAAAACCGTAACCGAATACGTAACCGTCAGGGTGCGTTTTGGTTGACTATCCCAGTAAGCGGTTCACTCGCGGATTCTATCAGTGAGAAGGTCTGCGCGGGCACGCGCTGGCGTGTAAAACACTGGAAATCAATCCAAGCTGCTTATGGGAGATCTAAATATTGGTCTAAATACGCGGATGGTTTGGCTGCTTTATACCAGGACGGATATGGCACTCTAGGTCAAGCCAATGAGCGATTCCTCAAATTTTTTTTTCAGGCGCTGGAGATCTCGACCCCAATAGTACGGCTATCGACGCTGGGTGTGCTTGGGCAAAAGTCAGAGCGTGTACTCAATATCTGCCGGCATCTCGGCGCGGATATCTATCTCAGCGGGCGTGGGGCCAGTGCGTATCTGGAACCGGAAAGCTTTGAACAGGCCGGAATACGGATCGAGTATATGGCGTCGCAGCCGCCAGTCTATGAGCAGCCTTACGATGATTTCATTCCTGGCTTGTCGATGATCGACATGTTAATGCATGCAGGGCCTGAACAGGCAATCGCTTATCTTGGAGGGGGCAATGTTCGAAGCAACCGTGAATCATGAGGTATGGGAATCGCTCTATAGTCGAGGACATCGTCTGGATTATCCCTCAGATATGTTTGTGAGAGTAACGTATCGATTGTTGGATGTGCGGCGTCATCCAAGAGTTTTGGATTACGGCTTCGGAAGTGGAGAGAATTTGATGCATCTTTGCCGTAGAGGATTCAGTATGACAGGGGTGGAGGTCAGTCATAGCGCACTGGCAGTGACCTCGGAACGCCTCTACAGTGCCGGCTTGGATGCGGATTTACATATATGCATGGATGGGAAGCTGCCGTTCAAAGATGCGAGCTTTGACGCGATCACAGCATGGCAAGTGCTTTGTTACAACGATGACGCAGGCTTCAGAAAGGCGTTGGCGGAGTTGCATCGAGTATTGCGCCCTGGTGGGCTGTTTATTGCTGCGATTACCGCGCCTGGAGACAGCAGACAAGATGGCGCGGAGGTATTGGGACAGGGTGTTTTTCGAATCGGTTGCCAAGGCCAGGAAGGGGCTGTGTTGAGGGTGTTGGAGGAACGGGAATTATCCAGTTACTTCGATTGTTCAGAATGTGAGATTGGGTCGTTTTCACATGAGTTTTTGGGGATTTGTTCGCGTCACTGGATAGTTCACTATGAAAAATGATGTCCTGTTGAATGCATGTGGCGGCTGTATTAAGACTTTGGTGCTGACTGGCATACGTTCTGAATATGATTTGCTGTTTCCCTTGATGAAGGCGCTGGAGCAAGATGACGACTTCGATCTTGGCGTGATCGTCTGCGGGGCGCATCTGTCGCCCCTACATGATTATTCGGTCCGTGCTATTGAGAAAGATGGTTTTCGTATTGTCGAGCGGATTGAAAACCTCCTTTTTTCAGATACTCCACAAAGCAAGGCGCGGTCGGCGGGAATCTTGCTCACGTCTTTGCCATCGGTTTTGGAACGAGAGGATCCTGATCTCTTGATCGTGCTTGGTGACCGCGAGGAATCGGTCATTGGCGCGCTTGCCGGTACATATGTCGGGGTGCCGGTGGTCCATTTGGCTGGTGGCGATCATACACATCCTGTCGGCGGTAATGTTGATGAAGAGGTGAGGCATGCCACCACCAAGCTGAGTCATGTGCATTTGACCATGGCTGAAGCCCATAGTGAGCGAGTTCTTAAGCTTGGCGAGGAGTCTTGGCGAGTCTTTACCGTGGGCAGCGGAGGGGTTGATCGCCTTCGGATTAGGCCTGGCTTATCGAGGGGTGCATTAGCAGACCTATTGGGTGATGATGTAAAGGGGCCTTATTTCGTGTTGATTCATCATCCACTTGGATGTAAACCACGTCAGAGTGGGGATGAGGTAAGGGTGATTCTTGATCAATGTCAGCAGCTTGGGTTGCCGGTTTTCGTGGGTGCGCCCAACAGTGATCCAGGATCGCAAGGGGTGGTCGATGCGATCCGGGAATATCAAGATAGGCCCGGGATTCATGTGTACCGGAATCTTGAGCGGGATGTCTTTGCTGGATTGTTGAAATATGCGGCCTGTTTGTTAGGTAATTCATCATTGGGCCTACATGAGGCGGAATACCTTGGCCTTCCGGTCATCAATGTTGGAGAGCGTCAGCGGGGCCGTCTGGCTGGCCCTAATGTTCAGTTCGTGGATGCCGCGCCTGCCCCTGTCATGGCTGCTTTGCGGCGTGCCCTTGAACCGGCCTATCGTGACGGTCTGCAGATCGGCAAGTCCCTATATGGTGATGGATACATGGCGCAGCGGTCCTTGCAGATCCTGAAGAACCTGCCTCCCAAGCCTCGTCTGTTGGCCAAGAAACTGACCTATTGAAGACCGCTATACGACTTCCTTTAATAGTTGGAAGGCCTCGGCGGCCCTGCAGCCGCAGGCTGCGCCGCGGAGTCGGGCTAGGGCCTCAACGGCCTTTTCGCTGCGAGGGAAAGGAAATTCGTCGCATTCAGCCCGATAGAGATCCAGCAGTTCTAGCTTGCGCGGCAATTGTTCGCTGATATCCACATAGTGGTTGATGCGAATGGCAGGTCCATCAGTGCTCAGTGAAAAATCTGTTTCCGACAACGTTTCATAGGCATAGACCCGCTGTACTTCTGGATAACGAAACCATTTGGCGCATCCTTTGGCGGCGTTGAATACCACCGAATGGTCGGTATGGATATCATTAGGGCTGGGCAGATAAAGGGTGTCGGCTTGGCTGTCGCGTGTCATCTGGCCTATGGATGAGGCAATCTCTGACAAGGGCACTGTGTCGAGCTGGGTTGTTGGAAAGTTTAGCTGCCGTACGGAACTGAAGCCGATGGCATTGCTTACTCGCTGGATAAGGCGTTCTTGGGCTTTGATTTGTTCCCGGCTGTAGCCAGCTCGAGAGTGCATCTTGCTGACAATCAGCCAATGTACCTGATTGCCCGCCGCAAGATGGCGCAGTAAGGTTCCACCACAGCCCAGTAGTTCGTCGTCAGGATGAGGGGCAATGATCAGGATATTTTTCATGTGCCAAGTCCTGTTGCAGTTCAAGTGTGGCGGAGCTTGGTAGGCAGACCCCGCGCTCGAATAGTGTGGATGTCGCCGGCAGCGGCATGGCCGGGCAGTCGCGATACATGGGCAGGCGGTTCAGCGGGGTCCAGAAGGGACGCAGCTGCAGGCCCTGCTCGTGCGCGCGCCGCAGCAGCGGATCGCGTTGCGCCGGATCGTCGAGCAGCAGCAGGTTGAGCCAGTGGTTGCTGCGGCAGCCCGCGGGCTCGCGGAACAGTTCGACACCGGCCTGCCCGTCGAACAGGGCCTGGTAGCGTTCGGCCAGCGCGCGCTTGGCCCGCAGCAGGGTCTCGATGCCTTCCAGCTGGGCCTCGCCCAGGGCGGCGTTGAGATTGGGCATGCGGTGGTTGTAGCCGACCTGGTCGTGTTCGAAGGCCCAGGGATGGGGGCGCTTGGCCGTGGTGGTCAGATGGCGCGCCTGCCGGGCCAGATCGGGATCGCGGGTCAGGATGGCCCCGCCGCCGCCGGTGGTGATGATCTTGTTGCCGTTGAAGCTCAGGGCGGCGAGGCGCGCCCAGCCGCCCGCGTGACGGCCCTCGCGCCAGGAGCCCAGGGCCTCGGCCGCGTCCTCGATCAGCCCGATGCGGTAGCGTTCGAGCACCGCCAGCAGCGCGTCCATGTCGCCGATATGCCCCAGCACGTGCACCGCCACCAGGGCGCGGAGAGGGCGGTCGCTGTGGCGGTTGTAGCAGGTGTTCCCGCGCAGCCGGGCGATGTCGGAGAGGTAGTCGTCCAGGGCCAGCGGGTCCACGCCCAGGGTGGCGCGGTCGGTGTCGACGAAATGCGGCGTGGCGCCGAGATGGGCCACCGGATTGGCGGTGCCGACGAAGGTCAGCGCCGGCAGCAGGACCTCGTCCCCGGGCTGGACCCCGGCCAGCACCAGGCAGCTGTGCAGGGCCGCGGTGCCGTTGACCGTGGCCAGGGCGTGCGGGATGCCGGTATAGGCCGCCAGGGCCTGTTCGAAGCCGTCCACATGGCCGCCGACCGAGGAGACCCAGCCGGAGTCCAGGCAGTCGCGCACCCGGTCCCACTCGCCGCCCTGGAAGGCGGGTTCGTGCAGGGCGATCGGGCGCTCGCCCGGCAGCGCCCGGTCCAGCATCTCCACGATCCGCTCCGCGATTCCGTCCGCTGTGCTCTCGGCTGCGCTGTCCATGACGATTCAGATGTTGTAGACGCCGTGCCGGTAACGCCCGAGGTTGGCGGGCTCGGTGAACCAGGCCACGGTCTCCCGCAGGGCGCGGCGCAGGCCCTCGCGGCTGCCGTACGCGGGGGCCCAGTCGAGCAGTTCCAGGGCCTTGCGGTTGTCGGCCCAGAGTCGCTCGACCTCGCTCTTTTCCGGGCGCAGGCGCTGCGCGTCGGTCTCGATGGTGATCTCGGCGTCCATCACCTCGGCGATCAGCCGTACCGTGTCGCCGATGCTGATCTCGTAGTTGCTGCCCAGGTTGACCTCCTCGCCCAGCACCCGGTCCGATTCGGCCATGGCGATGAAGCCCGCGACCGTGTCCTTCACATAGTTGAAGTCGCGGGTCGGGTGCAGCGCGCCCAGCTTGAGGGCGTGCTCGCCGTTGGCGATCTGGGTGATCACGGTCGGGATCACGGCGCGCGCGGACTGGCGCGGGCCGAAGGTGTTGAAGGGACGGGCCACGGTGACCGGAGTGTCGAAGGCGCGGTAGAAGGACAGCGCGATCTGGTCGGCCCCGATCTTGGTCGCCGAGTAGGGCGACTGGCCCTGCAACGGATGTTTCTCGTCGATGGGCACGTATTGCGCCGTGCCATAGACCTCGCTGGTGGAGGTATGCACCACCTTTTCCACGTCCAGATCGCGCGCGGCCTGCACCACGTTGAGGGTGCCGCGCACATTGGTGTCCACATAGGCGTCGGGCGAGTGATAGGAATAGGGGATGCCGATCAGCGCGGCCAGGTGCAGCACGGTGTCGCAGCCCTGCATGGCGGTGCGCACGCCATGCGGGTCGCGGATGTCGCCGGCGAAAAAGTCCAGCGCGTCCTGGATCTCGGGCGGGCTGCTGTCTAGCCAGCCGCGATGGCCGAAGCTGTTGTAGTACACGAAGGCGCGCACCTCGTGGCCGCGCCGCACCAGCGCCTCGGTGAGATGCGAGCCGATGAAGCCGTCCGCGCCGGTGACGAGTATTTTTTTCATGGGCTCGAAGAAGACTCCATTTGGCCGAGCAGTGTCCGGGCATCCTCGTTGGCTGGATCTCTTGCTAGTATATGTTGAAAAGCCATGCGTGCCGATTCCTGGGCGCCCTGTTCCTGATAGAGCCGGCCCAATGCCAACATGGTCACGGCGTCGTCCGGGTGGTTTTCCAGATGCTCGCTGTACAGCGTCTCGGCCTCGGGGATGTGGCCCGTCAGGCGCAGCAGCTCGCCGAATTGCGGCAGGTAATTGGGCGAGAGCTCGTTGAGGGTTTCTAGGATCAGCAGTGCCTGTTCGTTCTGACCTAGATCCAATGCGATGGTCGCCATATTGCACAGGGCGTCTTCCAAGCGGGGGTTGGGCGCGTCTTCGCCCATGTTTTGCTGTGCCAAATCGATGAGTTGGGCGAACTGGGTAAAGGCCGTCTCCCTGGTGTCCCTGAGCAAGGCGATATAGCCGGAGGCCAGTACCGCCAACTCCTTGGCTTGAGGACCGTCCAGGGGTGTCAGCTGCCGCCGAAGTCGCTCGAGGCCTTGCAGATCCTGGCGCGTGTGGAGCAGATGTAGGCGCGCGCGGATGCCGCTCAGGTCGAAGCTTTGCGCGAGCTGTTTCCGGTGTAGCGTGTCCTGTTCCAGGAGCTGGGTTTGGAATGCCGCGTCCAGGCGGTCCAGTTCGGCTCGAGCACGTTGGTCGAGGCGCTCATCGGTATCGGGATGTAGCCGCCTCCAGACACGCGCCCGCCCGGGTATGTCATGCTCAAGCCAATGTTTCGCCAGTGCTGCCATGTCGGGTCGGTCGGATTCTTCGGCGATGGCGAAGGTCACATATTCTTGGGCTGCCTCGAACAGCGCGAGTAGATTTCTGGCATTGTCCCGGTAGGCGGTGTAGTAGGTGATGCCAGCCTGTTCGAGTTCTTCGTTGCTCCACTCTCGGTCAGAAGGTGGCATGCGAAGAAAGGCGCGGGCGCTGAATAGCTTAACCAGCCCAGCTAGATCCTTGTATTTGCGATCAAGTTGGCGTTCGATTTTGTCCATGCGTTTCTTGTAACGAAAGTCGGCGGGCTTGCCCTTGCGACCAAACAGTCTGGCGTTGCAATCCAGTGCGTCCTCGGCCAGCTTGATCATAGCGCGGATACGTCCGTTGACGCGGGCCAGGGATTGCGTCAAGTTCTGATAGTCGGCGAGCCGTTCGGCAGAGGTTTCTTTTCCGAGGTGCTCGGCGATGATTTCCGTAGCCGGCCGCTCTAAGCTGGTCAGGGGAAGCGCGTCCATTGCCACATGACGAACGGCCTCCATATGGGCCGCCCCGGGAGCCGGGTTAAGTATTTCCACGCCCAGGGCGGCCGCCTGACGCGCTTGGCCTTGTATACTCAACATTGCGTTGTAGAAGTCGGGCGTGGTGGTCGCGGTCCCACCGTCGTTAGTGGGTATTTCGATGTCAAGGCTAGCGGGCCGGGGGCCGAGTTCGTGTTCGACGCTGCCCTTGGCATGGGTATAGCCGTGCCGATCATGGCACAGGTCGACGCCCCCAAGAATGATATGACGAACACCGAGCAGTACCGCGGTCTCGATTGCGGCATTGGTGACGGTTGGACCGACCGCGGCGGCGTTCTCTACCTCCTTGCGGTCTTTCCATGGATAGCGCTTACCTAGATACACGCTACGTCCCGGCCATTGCCCCAGTAGTTTTGGCGAGGCATGGTAGGCGTTGACCAGTAGGGTATCGGGGGGCAGTGTGAGCATCTCGCGGCTGACCTCGAAGCTCATTTGGCTAGGATCAACAGTCACCACGATATGTGGATAGATGCCGGCCTCAACCAGGCGCCGGCTGACGCGTGAGACCGCGATCACTAATAGTTGCTCCCGGTGCCGGGAGACCCAGGGCAGGAATTCGTCCAGGGAAGGGCCGCCTCCGAGCACCACGGCGGTCTTGCCGGCAAAGCTGTCGCGCAGGCGAATGGCTGGTGTGCGGTTATAGACCAGGTTTTGGATCTGGGTGGCAATGAATACCGGATGTCCCAGGCGTTGTTGCAGCGACCATACGATGCCATCGAGTGTCTGTTGCACTGAGTTTTTCAGTGCTTGGTAGTCCTCCAAAAAACCATCGGCAACCCCCAGGGATGCATGTACCCGTAACGAGTTGTTATGAACATAGTCTGCGACATTCAGACGCTGCAGATCGGTCTGCCACTGTTCGGGAGTAGACAGCACGATATGTTCGTCATCCACGAACTTTTCGATCAGTGGCCGGATTATTGGGATCAGGTCGGGTAGTTCGATGAACAGATATTTGCTGCCTTCGGGGCGATCCAGTCCATGCACGAAGCGTGTCAGCAGGCCGGAGTCGGTGCCGACGATGATGTGCAGGGTATCCGGGGTGGTAAAGGATTCGCCGAAGGCGCGCTGAAACTGGCTGTTGGCGCCAATGCGTGCAAAGGTATTTCGGTTGACCTCATACAGGTAGCGGTCACCAAATTCGTTACTCAATAGTCGGCTGGTGTTCATTATTTGGTGTCCGGCATTGCTGCCTGGTATGCCATCTTATCCATGCTCACGCCGATCCCGCATGGACCGGCGCGAGCGATGGGGATTATTGCAGTAGCTTGAGGATGTTCTGAGGCAATTGGTTGGCCTGCGCTAGCATCGCCGTGCCCGCCTGCTGCAGGATTCGGGTCCGTGTCAGGTTGGCGGTCTCCGCCGCAAAGTCGGCATCGCGGATCCGCGAACGGGCCGCGCTCTGGTTCTCGATGGCGTTGGCGTTGGCGCGCACCACGGCCTCGAGACGGTTTTGCTTGGCGCCGAATTCAGCGCGTTTGGAAGTAACCACATCGATGGCGTTGTCGATCATGCTCATGACGCTGCCGGCGCCGGCCACGGTACTGATCGTGGTTGTGGTCGAAAGCACGCTGCCAATGCCCGTTGTGCCGGCCGCGCCCATACTGGCGGCTGAAACGCTGACCTGATAGTTAGTGCCGTTCTTGAAACCGACTTGAAAGGTGAGCTTGGTGCCGCCGGACAGCAGCTTGGTGCCGTTAAATTCCGCCGTGTTGTTGATCCGCGTAATCTCGGACTTCAGTTGCTGGAATTCCTTGTTCAGCGAGACCTTGTCAGCGGCGCTCACGGTGCCGTTCTTGGCCTGCACCGCCAGCTCGCGCATACGCTGCAGCATGTTCGTGACCTCGTCCAGCGCGCCTTCTGCGGTCTGCATCAGGGATATACCGTCATTGGCGTTGCGGTTGGCCTGCTCCAAACCGCGGATCTGCGCGGTCAGGCGTTCGGAGATGGCCAGACCGGCGGCATCGTCCTTGGCGCTGTTGATGCGCAGGCCGGAAGACAGACGCTGCAGCGAGACTTGCATGCTCATCTGCGAACGGTTCAGCGCGCGCTGGGAGTTCAGCGACATCATATTGGTGTTGATAATCTGTGGCATTGTGTTTTCCCTCTCGTCTCTTGGACCCGGGTCGGGGTCAGTGGGATCGGATGAGCAGCGAGCTTTGTGCGTCGGGCATCGGTTTCTGAATGCCGATGCGTTTCTCGCTGTTCAAGATGATGGGGCCATGAAAGTTGACCTTATAGCCGACCGGCGAGGCCTCGTCATCGGCGAGCGTCACCAGGACAACGGTATCACTGGCGTGGTCCAGTTGCAGGGTCTCCAGCTCTTTATCATCTAGCTCGATTTCGTAGTCCACGCGGAACCAGTGTGGGCTGGTGACCGGTAGTCGGATACCGGGATCGTCCAGCGATTGCAGATAGAAAATGCTCTCGTTGCCTTCATCGTGCAGCAGGACGAACCGGTGCAGGTCTTCGAAACCCGGCAGGCCTTCGGGGAAGTCCAGCAGGTTCTCCTTGTTGACGGGCAGAGTACCGAAACGCGTACGGACTTCTACCCGGCCTTGGTCTTGGATTTGTTGTGCTTGCATAGCCATTGATGTTTTCTCCAGTTGCTTACCGGGTTGAAAGTGCCACAGCTCGAGCTGTGCCTTGCTGTCGCTCTGCTATATGCAGTAGGCGTGCCAAAGCTTGAATGGGCTTATGGATTCAAGAACTTGCGATAAATGCCGATGAAACGGCGGCAAGTACTCGTCGTGTCATGCCACCTGGGCGGCAAGGCTTTGCCAAGTCAGTACTTTAAGTATTAAAGGTTTCTGATACGGGGCCGAAACAGCACGTGAAAGCGGTAAATGCAGGGATGGGCCCGGCATATCCGCTCAAGACAAGGCAACGCAAGGGTGCGTGGCGCCCGGCCCGTTGCGAGGAGCTATAAAATGGCACAGGTAATCAACACCAATGTTTTCTCCCTGAACTCCCAGCGCGCGCTGAACCGTTCGCAGATGAGCATGCAAGTCTCGCTGCAGCGTCTGTCTTCCGGCCTGCGCATCAACAGCGCCAAGGACGATGCCGCCGGTCTGGCCATCTCCGAACGCCTGACCGCGCAGATCCGCGGTCTGGAGCAGGCCAACCGCAACGCCAATGACGGCATATCCCTGATGCAGACCGCAGAAGGCGCGCTGGACGAGGTCGGCAACATGCTGCAGCGCATGCGCGAGCTGGCGGTGCAGGCCAAGAACGGCACCGTAAGTGCCTCTGACAAGGCCTCGCTGAACAAGGAATTCCAGCAACTGAAGTCCGAGATTACGCGGATCAACAACACGGCGGAATTTAACGGCACCAAACTGCTGTCCGGTGGCGCGAGTATCTCCTTCCAGGTTGGTTTCAAGAACGGCGCCAACTACACCATTTCCGTGTCTGCCGCGAGCATGGGGCAGGCCGCTGCCGGTGGTATTGGAAGCGTGCTTTCGACCACAACCACGATCAGTACCGTGGCCGGCGCAGGCAGCGCGCTGACCATGCTGGATACGGCGATCGACACGGTCTCGTCCAAGCGTGCCGAGTTCGGTGCCAAGCAGAACCGTCTCGAGGCCACCGTGCGCGCCAACGCTAATGCCATCGAGAACCAGAGCGCGGCCCGTTCGCGGATCCGCGATGCCGATTTCGCGGCCGAGACTGCCAACCTGACCCGCACCAAGATCCTGCAACAGGCCGGCACGGCGATGTTGGCGCAGGCCAACCAGTTGCCGCAAAACGTCCTGGCGCTCCTCCGGTAATCGGTGAGAGTGTCCGCCCAGGGTGGGCGGATTAACTGGGCGGGGGCCGTGATCATCACGGCCTTCGTCCAGGACGCAGCAAGGTGACGAAAATGGCTAATGATATCAGCACGATACGTCCAGGCGGCATGCGTGGGCCGGGACGGGTAGAGGCGTCTTTTAAGATGGGTGCTCGTCCGGTAAGCACTGTCGAAGGCGCGGATCCGCCGAAACCGGGCGCCACCGCTGGCGCCGCCCAGCCCGAGGCTCTGGGTGACGTGGTCTCCGGGCTGAACAAAATGGTACAGAACCTGCATAGGAATCTGCAGTTCTCGGTGGACGACAAGAGCGGCGAGACCATCATCAAGGTCATTGACAGCGAGACCCAAAAGGTGGTGCGCCAGATACCGTCCGAAGAGGTTATCAAGTTGCGCCAGCGCCTGAAGGAGGCTGCTGGGGTGTTGTTCGAGGGCGCCGTCTGATGTAAGCGGCTCCGAAGGAGGCAATATGCCTATTACGGCATCAGGTGTGGGTTCTGGGCTCGATATCGAGAATATCGTGACCCAGCTTATGTCGTTGGAGCGCCGGCCACTGGTCAAGCTCCAGCATAAAGAGGCCGAGGCCAAGGCGCAGATCAGCGACTTCGGCGCGCTCAAGAGCGCGGTGTCCGCTTTTAAGGATGCTATGGTCAAGCTGAGTACGGCGGATAAGTTTCAGATCTTTAAGTCCACATCCAGCGATAGCGCGGTTCTGACGGCAACAACTACTAGTCAGGCAGCGGGTGGTAGCTATAAGGTGGATGTGCAGCGTTTGGCGCAGCATCACAAAATGGGCAGCACCGCGATCGCGCCAGCCGCTACCTTTGGTGGGGCAGTCGGGGATAGCCTGACCCTCACCGTAAACGGGGCCTCCTCGACTATAGATCTATCTACTGCCAAGGATCTGGCGGGCGTGCGCGATGCCATTAACAACGCGGCGGATAATCCGGGCGTGACCGCAACTATCGTCAATGATGGGACCAACGAACATCTGATTCTGACCGCCAATGATTCGGGTTATAAGCAACGGATTCAGCTCGCCTACGGAGGCGCCATAACGGCCACGACCTTTGGATTCGGTACCTTGAACCAGGATGGGACTGGGGCAACCATAACCGATCTGACCCAACTGGACGCTGCGTTCAGCGTGGATGGAATCGCGGTCACTTCGGCCAGCAATCAGGCCAGTGGCGTCGTGGATGGCCTGACCTTTGACCTGAAGAGTGTGGGCGTAAGTACGCTGACGGTCTCGCGTGATACCTCGGCCATCCAATCATCGGCACAGGCATTCGTCGATGCGTACAACGCCGTGCTGAAGAAAGTGGATGAACTCAAAAATGGCAGTATCGGAAATGACAGTACCTTGCGCAGCGTCGTGAGCCAGCTCCGCTCGGTATTGAATACGCCTGTCAGCGGACTGACTGGCAGCTTCAGCAGTTTGTCGGAACTGGGGATCACCACCAACAAGGATACGGGGCATCTGCAACTCGATGCCACCCGTTTCAGCAATGCCTTGAATACCGATTTCACGGCAGTATCATCGGTGTTTACGGACGCCACCAGCGGTTATTCCACCCGTTTTATCAGCGTGGCTGACAGTATGTTGGCCAACAACGGGCTGTTGAGCAGCCGGGTCGATACCCTCAACACGCGGGTGCGGCACTATCAGGATCAGCAATCCTCAATGGAGGCTAATTTGGTGCTCAAAGAGAAATCGCTGCGCGCCAAATACGCCGCCATGGACGCCCTGGTGGGCAGCCTCAATTCGACCTCCCAGTTCCTCAATTCGCGCTTCTTCTCCTCATCGAAATAGCCGTTTTGATGCTTTAAAGGCTTAAAGAAAATCGGCCTTCCGTCGATACAGAAGGTACATCCAAATCAACAGGCCGGGACACAAAGCATGACCTATCCCAACAAGCGCGCGCTCTCCAGTTATGGCAAGGTGGCCGCCCAGTCCGAGGGCGAATACGCCTCTCCGCACCGCCTGGTCCAGATGCTCATGGAAGGGGTGCTGGACAAGGTGGCGACGGCAAAGGGCTGTATCCAGCGGCAGGATCTTGCCGGCAAGAGCCAGCAGATCACCTGGGCCAGTTCCATCCTCAACGGCCTGCGCGCCAGTATCGACCTGGAGCAGGGCGGGGAGATCGCGGCCAACCTCGACGACCTCTACAGCTATATGCTGCAACGCCTGATCGACGCCAATGTCGAGAACGCGGTCGAGCCTCTGGACGAGGTGGCCGGCCTGATGGGCGAGATCAAGAGCGCCTGGGACGCCATGCCGGAGCATGTCCGCAGCGCGCCCGCCGCGGAGGCCGGGGCCTGATGGACGGTGGACGCGACGCGCTGCTGGAGCAGGCCCTGGACATGACCTGCCGCATGCTGGCGCTCGCCGAGCAGGACCAGTGGCAGGAGGTCATCGGCCTGGAGGCGCGGCGGCGCGGCGTTCTGGAACAGGCCTTCGCCAGCATGGAACCGCTCAACGAGGCACAGGCGGAGCAGGTGCGCCGCATCCTGGCGCTGGACAAGGGCCTGATCGAGGCCAGCACCCGGGTCCGTGACCAGCTGGGCGAGGCCCTGGAACAGATCAACCGCGGCAACCGCGCCAATCACGCCTACCAGGCCAACATGGCCTGAACATCGCGTTAGAGCGAGACCGGCGCGTAGAAGAACACGAAACGGCCGTCTTCGATATCGACCTTCAGCCGCGCCCCGTGGTTGATGCCATAGTCCACATAACCGGGTACCGCGCTGTCGGCGTGGCATTCGCTGCTGTGCTGCGGGGACTCGAAGTCCCGGTCCCGGTCGTACCACGACAGGCGCATCCAGTCGTCGCCTAAGCGTCTGTCGGCCTCCTGGTCGGCCAGTTGCATGGCCTCCATATAGTCGGCGGGCGCGGGCTGGGGATGCAGCGCGATCTGTTCGATGCCCGAGAGGTCCGGTGGCCGGGGCAGGGGACAGGCGGGGGCGTCGTCCTGATCCATGGCCGGCTCAGCGGTGCAGCACCAGTTCCAGGATGGCCTTGCTGCCGAAATAAGCCAGCATCAGCAGCACGAAGCCGCTCAGGGTCCAGCGGATCGCGGTGGCGCCGCGCCAGCCGAAGCGGTAGCGTCCCCACAGCAGGGCGGCGAACACGATCCAGGCGATGATCGAGAGCAGGGTCTTGTGCGCCACATGCTGGGCGAACATGTCGTCCAGATAGAGAAAGCCGCTGAGCAGCGACAGCGACAGCAGCACGAAGCCCAGGCCGATCATCTCGAACAGCAGCGATTCCATGGTCTGCAGCGGCGGCAGGGCGCGCGCCACGCCGCCCGGATGATGGGAGCGCAGCTTGCGGTCCTGGAAGGCCAGCAGCAGGGCCTGCACCGAGGCCAGGGTGAGCATGGCATAGGCGAGGATGCTGACCGTCACATGCAGGCGCAGCTCCCAGTTGGCCTCGTCGGCCAGCATGTGGCGCCCGGGAAAGCCCAGGTCGGCCAGCATCGAGGCGCAGGCCAGGGGGAAGACCACCAGGCCCAGCGTCTCGACCGGCTTGCCCAGGGCGGACACCAGCAGCAGGGCGCTGATCATCCAGGCCGTGAGCGAGGCGGCGTTGAAGAAGCTGAGGTTGATCCCCTGCGCGGTCAACAGCTCGCTGTACAGGAGTAGACCATGCAGCGCCAGCGCGGCGAATCCGGCTGCCAGGATGGCGGGGCGCTGGCCGCCCGCGTACTCGCTGCCTCGGTACAGCTGGAGCACGATCAGCACAGTGGCCCCCAGATAGAGGGCAGTGGCGGCGATGGTCAGGAATGTCTCGTTCATGGCCTGCGAATGATGGCACAGACCGGGCCGCAATGCAGCGGCGGCGATCACGCCGTGCCCCGGGTGTCGGCAACCTCCCGGGAGTGGGAGCGCCGCCATCCTGGCGGCCCGGCCGGCGGGACGCCGGCGCTCCCAGAGACATCCCTGGCAAGATCGAGGTTCAAGAACCCCTTGTCAGCCTGCGGTGTCTCCGATAAGGCCGTCCCGGGTGGCCCATCTTATCCCCCGGCCCGGAGCCGCAGGCACTATAATGGCTGCCACATCAACGCTTCGTGAGCGCAACATGTTTCAGAATCTTTCGGACAGACTGGGTGACGTACTGCACAAGGTGCGTGGCCAGGGGAGGATAACCGAGGCCAACGTCAAGGAGACCCTGCGCGAGGTGCGCATGGCCCTGCTGGAGGCCGATGTGGCCCTGCCGGTGGTCAAGACCTTCGTGGACCAGGTGCGCGAAAAGGCCCTGGGCGAGGCGGTCATGAAAAGCCTCACCCCGGGGCAGGCCCTGGTCAAGATCGTCCACGACGAGCTGGTGGCGGTCATGGGCGAGGCCAACGAGGGTCTCGATCTGGCCGCCCAGCCGCCGGCGGTGGTCATGGTCGCCGGCCTGCAGGGCTCGGGCAAGACCACCAGCGTGGCCAAGCTGGCGCGCCTGCTCAAGGAGCGCGACCGCAAGAAGGTCATGGTGGTGAGCTGCGACGTGTACCGCCCCGCCGCCATCGACCAGCTCAAGACCCTGGCGGCAGGGGTCGGCGTGGATTTCCATCCCTCCAACGCCATGCAGAGGCCGGTGGCGATCGCCCAGGGCGCGCTGGAGGCCGCGCGCAAGGGCTTCTACGATGTCCTGCTGGTGGACACCGCCGGCCGGCTGCACGTGGACGAGCAGATGATGGACGAGATCCGCGAGCTGCATGCCGCGGTCAGGCCGGTCGAGACCCTGTTCGTGGTCGACGCCATGACCGGCCAGGACGCCGCCAACACCGCGCGCGCCTTCGACCAGGCCCTGCCGCTGACCGGCGTGATCCTGACCAAGACCGACGGCGACGCGCGCGGCGGCGCCGCGCTCTCCATCCGCCAGATCACCGGCAAGCCGATCAAGTTCCTCGGGGTGGGCGAAAAGACCGATGCGCTCGAGCCCTTCCACCCGGACCGGGTGGCCTCGCGCATCCTCGGCATGGGGGATGTGCTCAGCCTGGTCGAGGAGGTCACGCAGAAGGTCGACCGGAAGAAGGCCGAAAGGCTGGCGAAAAAGCTGCAGAAGGGGCAGGGCTTCACCCTGGAGGACTTCAAGGAACAGATGGAACAGATGCAGCGCATGGGCGGCATGGCCAGCCTGATGGACAAGCTGCCGGGGATGAACAAGGTGCCCGACGCGGTCAAGGCCCAGATGGGCGACCGCGAGACCCGCCGTCTGATCGCCATTATCAACTCGATGACGCCCAAGGAGCGGGAGTTTCCCGGCATCATCAAGGGCTCGCGCAAGAAGCGCATCGCCGCCGGTTCCGGCACCCAGGTGCAGGATGTCAACAAGCTGCTCAAGCAGTTCATGCAGATGCAGAAGATGATGAAGAAGATGAAGGGCGGCGGCCTGGAAAAGATGATGCGCGGCATGAAGGGCCGCTTCCCCGGGATGCCGGGTGGAGGCCTGCCTTTTTGATTCGCCGTGTCCTTTCTTGTTGCCTGATCCCGCTGCTGGTCCTGCCCGCGCTGGTCTGCGCCGCCCCGGACGGCCTGGCCGCGCAGCAGGACGAGCTGCACAAGCTGCGCGGCTATCTGGCCCAGGTCAGCGAGCAGGTCAAGCGTCTGCAGGCCGACCTCGGCGAGGCGGAGCGGCGCAACCGGCTGCAGTCACGGCTGATCGACCGCCTGGAGGCGACGCTCAAGCAGCGCGCCGCCTGCGCCAGGCAACAGCGGCAGGTCCGCCAGGCCTTCTTCCAGGATCTGGCGCGGCGGCTGCCCGCCTCGCCGGTGTACCGGGTGGAGCGGGACCGGGTGGTGGTGCCCGCCGATCTGGTGTTCATCTTCTCCAAGGCGCGCCTGGGGGCCGAGGGCGAGGCGCGCCTGGCCGGTTTGGCGCGGGGCCTGCGCGCGGCCCTGGAGGCGCTGCCGGCCGATTTGGGTTGGCGCCTGCGCATCGAGGGTCACACCGATCCCCGCCCGCTCAAGGACACCCGTGAGTTCCCCACCAACTGGGAGCTGTCGGCGGCGCGCGCCACCGCGGTGCTGCGCTACCTGCGCCGCCACGGCCTCCCGGGACAGCGCCTGGAGGCGGTCGCCCTGGCCGATACCGTGCCGCGTGCCCCGGGCAGCAGCCGGGCCGACTACCGGCGTGACCGCCGCATCGAGCTGCATCTCGAGTTCCCCGGGGACTGAGCGGACCCCGCGCCGCCTCAACGACAGGCTTTTTGACGCTCGTCAAACAGATTTCCCGATCCTGGACCATACTTAAAGGATTGGTCGAACCTTGATTCATGGGAGCAAAACGATGTCGGAAGCGATCAGCGCAGTGGTTGATGAAGGGAAAAAGAAGAAGGGGCACAAGTCCGCCAAGGCGAAAAAGAACGGCAAGCGCAACGGGGTCAGGATCCCGGCCGAGCTGGCCAGCACCTCGCTGAAGGAGCTGTTCAAGCGCAACATCTATCCGTACAAGAAGAAGATGAAGCGCAAGGAGTACGAGGCCGAGAAGTACAAGCTGCAGATCGAGCTGCTCAAGCTGCAGAGCTGGGTCAAGGAGACCGGCGAGCGGGTGGTGATCCTGTTCGAGGGACGCGACGCGGCCGGCAAGGGCGGCACCATCAAGCGCATCATGGAGCATCTCAACCCCCGTGGCGCCCGGGTGGTGGCCCTGGAGAAGCCCTCCGAGCGCGAGCGCGGCCAGTGGTACTTCCAGCGCTATATCGAAAACCTGCCCAGCGCCGGCGAGATCGTGCTGTTCGACCGCTCCTGGTACAACCGGGCCGGGGTGGAGCGGGTGATGGGTTTCTGCTCCGCCACCGAATACCTGGAGTTCCTGCGCCAGGCCCCGGAGGTCGAGCGCATGCTGGTGCGCAGCGGCATCCGTCTGTTCAAGCTCTGGTTCTCGGTCAGCCGGGGCGAGCAGCTGCGGCGTTTCAAGGCGCGCGAGCACGATCCGCTCAAGCAGTGGAAGCTCAGCCCCATCGACCTGGCCTCGCTGGACAAGTGGGACGACTACACCGAGGCCAAGGAGGCCATGTTCTTCCATACCGATACCGCCGACGCGCCCTGGACGGTGATCAAGTCCGACGACAAGAAGCGGGCCCGCATCAACGCCATGCGCTTCCTGCTGTCGCAGATGCCCTACCCGAACAAGGATCACGAGGTGGTGGGCGAGCCGGACCCGCTGATCGTGGGCAGCGCCTCGGACATCTACGAGGAGGGCGAGCACACCATGGCCTCGGTGCCTTCCAGTCTGCGTGCCCAGTAAGGGGGAGCGGGAAATGACCCAGCATTACGAACAGCGTGCCCGGGCCGTGGTCCAGGGCTTCGTGGAACTGCTCGATGAGCCCGCGCGCGAGTGCCTCGGCGGCGAGGCGCTGGAACAGCTGGCCATGATGGTCGAGTCGGCGATCAGCACCGCGGTGCTCGACCAGCTGGAGGTGGTGGCGGACGAGATCTCCGACATGGCGGTGCGCGTGCGCCGCCGGGCGGAGCGCTTCGAGGACGGCGACCAGGCCGCCTGAGGCCGCCCCGGCCCCGGGTCGTCTGGGCCGGGAGCGAATTGGGGCTTCACAAACCCGAGAATATGCGTAGAATACGCGGTTTCCTTCGTGGGGGTCCGTCCGGCGGCTGCGCGTGCGCCGCGGCCGGCGGGCCCTTCGCGGATACGGTAACGAACTAACAGGCTGATATAGACATGGTTTCGATTCGTCTTGCCAGAAGTGGCGCCAAGAAGCGTCCTTTCTATCACATCGTCGCGGCCGACTCGCGCCGGGCACGCGGTGGCCGCTACATCGAGCGTCTGGGCTTCTACAACCCCATCGCTGTCGAGGGTGAAGAGGGCCTGCGTATCGACCTGGAGCGCGTGGACTACTGGGTGTCGGTGGGCGCCAAGCTGACCGATCGCGCCACCAAGCTGGTCGATTCCTATCGCAAGGAAGCCAGCGCAGCCTGATCGCGCAGGCGTTCGGGGCCCGAATCTTTCCCGCATGAGCGGAACGGGCGAACAACGAAGGCAGGGTACCGGGGGTGACGGCACAGCGCTTGTCACCCTCGGTCGCGTTACCGGGGCGCACGGTCTGCAGGGATGGATCAAGGTCTATTCCGACACCTCGCCCCGCGAGAACATCGCCAGCTATGCCCACCTGTGGCTGCGGCTGGAGGGCGGCTGGCAACGCTGGAAGCTGGCCAGTGGCCGGCGTCAGGGGCGCTATGTGGTCCTCAAGCTCAAGGGCTGCAACGATCGCGACCGGGCCGAATCCCTGATCGGCGCGCAGATCGCCATCGAGCGCGGGCAGCTGCCCGAGCTGGAGACGCCGGGCGAGTATTACTGGACGGACCTCCAGGGCCTGCGGGTCGAGACCCTGGACGGCACGCCGCTGGGACGGCTGGACCACCTGTTCGAGACAGGGGCCAACGATGTCATGGTGGTGCAGGGAGAACGCGAACGCCTGATCCCCTATGTCTGGGAGCAGGTGGTGCGCGAGGTGGATCTGGACGCCGGCGTGATGCGGGTGGACTGGGATCCGGAATTCTAGCCGGGGCTGGCATGCGTTTCGATATCGTCAGCCTGTTTCCCGGCATGTTCGAGGCGCTGCGCGAGGGGATCCCCGGGCGCGCCCTGGAACAGGGCCTGGCGGAGCTGGTGCTGTGGAATCCGCGGGATTACACGCACGATGCGCACCGCACGGTGGACGACCGGCCCTACGGCGGCGGCCCGGGCATGGTCATGAAGGTCGAGCCGCTGCAGGCGGCCATAGAGGCGGCGCGCGCGGCGGCCCCGGACAGCCGGGTGATCTACCTGAGCCCGCAGGGCCGGCGCTTCGATCAGCAGGCGGCCAGGCGCATGGCAAGGCTGCCCGGCTTGATCCTGGTGGCCGGACGCTACGAGGGCGTGGACGAACGCCTGGTCGAGGCCCTGGTGGACGAGGAATGGTCGGTGGGCGACTATGTCCTGTCCGGCGGCGAGCTGCCCGCCATGGTGATGGCGGACGCCATCATCCGCCTGCTGCCCGGCGCGCTGGGGCACGCGGACTCGGCCGAGCAGGATTCCTTCACCGAGGGCCTGCTGGACTGCCCGCATTACACGCGGCCCGAGGAGGTGCTCGGGCGCAGGGTGCCGGAGGTGCTGACCTCGGGCAACCACGAACAGATCCGGCGCTGGCGCCTGCAGCAGGCACTGGGCCGGACCTGGCTGCGACGCCCGGACCTGCTGCGGGACCGGCGGCTCAGCGAGGAAGAGCAGGCGCTGCTCGAAGATTTCAAACGCACCCACGGGGGTGCAACGGATTAACCCAATGATCATGCCGTGAGGCATCAACCAGGAGCCAGGTCGATGAGCAACATCATCCAGGAACTCGAAGCAGAACAGATGAACAAAGAGGTGCCCGTATTCGGTCCGGGCGACACCGTGGTGGTCCAGGTGAAGGTGAAGGAAGGCAACCGCGAGCGTCTGCAGGCATTCGAAGGCGTGTGCATCGCCAAGCGCAACCGTGGCCTGAATTCGGCCTTCACGGTGCGCAAGATCTCGCACGGCGAGGGCGTGGAGCGCGTGTTCCAGACCTACAGCCCGCAGATCGCCTCCATCGAGGTCAAGCGTCGTGGCGATGTGCGTCGCGCCAAGCTGTACTACCTGCGCGGTCGTACCGGCAAGGCCGCCCGCATCAAGGAAAAGATCGCCAACAAGTGAGCCGCGCGGCGGGCCGCCCGGCCCGCGGACCCGGCCGGAAGGCCACCGGGTGATCCGCCCGGTGGCCTTTCGCGCGTCTGGCCGGTGATAATGCGCTCATGAACCACAAAACCCGAAGCTTCTACTGGCACGACTACGAGACCTGGGGCGCCGATCCGGCGCGTGACCGGGCGGCCCAGTTCGCCGGTCTGCGCACCGATCTCGATTTCAATCCGGTCGGCGAGCCCCTGGTCATCTACGCCCAGCCCGCCGACGACATGCTGCCGCAGCCGGGCGCCTGCATGGTGACCGGCATCTCGCCCCAGCAGGCCCATGCCGAGGGCATGCCGGAGGCCGACTTCTTTCGCTACATCCACGCCGAGCTGAGCCAGCCCGGCACCTGCGCCCTGGGCTACAACACCATCCGCTTCGACGACGAGGTCACCCGCTACGGGCTGTACCGCAATTTTTTCGACCCCTATGAGCGCGAGTGGCGCAACGGCAATTCACGCTGGGACCTGATCGACGTGGTGCGCCTGACCCACGCCCTGCGTCCCGACGGCATCGAGTGGCCGGAAAAGGAGCCGGGGGTGACCAGCTTCCGCCTGGAACGGCTGACCGAGGCCAACGGCATCGAGCACAGCGGGGCGCACGACGCCCTGGCCGATGTGCATGCCACCATCGCCCTGGCGCGCCTGGTGCGCGAGCGCCAGCCGCGCCTGTTCGACTATGTGTTCAGCCACCGTGACAAGCGTAGCCTGGCGGCCATGCTCGATCCGGGCGCCCGGCAGCCGGTGCTGCATGTCTCGGCGCGCTATCCCGCGCGCCTGGGCTGCATCGCGGCGGTGCTGCCCCTGGCCATGCACCCGCGCAACCGCAACAGCGTGATCGTGTTCGATCTGCGCGCCGATCCCGCGCCCCTGCTGGAACTGGACGCCGAGACCCTGCGCGAGCGGCTCTATACCCGCAGCGAGGACCTGCCCGAGGGGGTGGAGCGCCTGGCGCTGAAGGAGGTGCACATCAACAAGGCGCCGGTGGTGGTGCCCATGAGCACCCTCACCGACGCGGCGCGCGCGCGCTGGCAGATGGACGCGGAGACCGAGCTGCGCCACCTGCGGACCCTGCTGGCGCACCGCGCCGCGTCGGTG
>JALVTT010000042.1 GCA_027024025.1 Sedimenticola sp. | reverse complement strand
ACACATTGAACGGCGCCATCAGCAGCACGGTTGCGGCCAGATTGAGCCAACCATTGCCTGAGACGGTCTTTTTGTAGATATAGGCGTTGATGAGTTGGAAGATCACCCGCACATCATCCGTGGACTTACGCTGCTCAAGCACCTCGAAACGGTGTTTCTCCAGAAGATGGCGAATACCAAACGAAGAATAGCGCGCAAAATCGTGCGGCTGCTCATGCTCGTCCCAAACGAAAGGCAGGGTCATGAGCAACATACCGCCGGGCCGCAGCACGCGATGCGCCTCGTCCAGAAAGCGATCAGGATTGAACACATGCTCGAACACCTCGTTGGCCACCAGTGAATCGAAGGATGCATCCTCGAACGGAAAGGTCTCGCCATCATAGAAATGATCCGCCTTCTTGGAAGCACGGTTGGCCGGCGTGTCGTACTCCAGACCGATGTATTCCACGCTCGCATACAGCGACTCGTAAGGCTTGCTGCCGCACCCCACGTCCAGCGTTCGCCCCGTGATCCTTCCCCCCAGACCCCTCACATGCCGCGCCAGCCCCTTGCGCGCGAAATAAAAGGGATTGACAAACAGCCCCAACCATGTGGGGAAAAAAGATTCTCGTGCGTAGCGGGCACGCAACATTTCAAGAGCGCCGTTCAAGCCACAGTCCCTCGAATCGGCCAATACCCACATCATCCATGGCATCGAACCGCAAAACCTCATCATATCCAGCCCGTTTGACCGATTCCGAGAATCGACGCCTGGAGAAAAACCAGGCTGGATAGCTGGCAGGGTAGATCGAAGGCGGCACATGCTGCACGGTGAGCCTGTCCCTGTCCTGCTCGATGAACGGCGTGCGATCCAGCAACAACCAGCGAACCTCCGTTTCTGCAAACTGTTCCAGCCAGCCGTAGGGTTCAGGCAGGTATTGCAGCACGCTGGAAAGCAGGATCACATCCACGGCCCCTTCCCGCAAGCAATCCTCGACAGACGCATGAAAGTTCAGCACTTCATCCTGAAATTCCTCGCGTCCGCACTCCACATAGTGGGACTGCTCCACCACAGCCCAGCGCACCTCGCGTAAACCTCCCAGAAGTTTACGATGCTGGAACCAAAAGCTGCCCAATGAACCGCCAAAATCCAGCACCCGCAGGCGCCCGCCATTCACGGCGGCAATGCGCAACAAACAAGCCAGGGTCGGCCACCGGTATTCTTCGTGATGAAAGCAAACGGAATCCCGCTCGAATGCCACTTCGCCGCGCTTGACCTTCAGGGCGGCCTCGCGGACCCGGTCCAGAATTGCCGGCGCGTTGTAGCCACTAGCTGCTTTTTCAGCCTCAACCCAAGTCGAATAATCCCCGACAAAGCTTCCTCTGCCCAATAACCGTGTGGTCATAGCACGCCAGCCTCTCTTTGCCCGTTTAGAGGCTTGATTCATGTGATGTATTTCCCTCTATTCAAACTCCACCTTTCAGTTCACGGACGCACCCCGGCCCGCCATTCGGCCCGTAGCCAAATTATTGGGTTTACATGACACGATGTCCCGAACATAATCCGAACAATGCCCCAAGTACTTGCCCCTTCTACAATTGCAAGCAAGGCCCAAGCACAAGCCACTCCAAGCGACCCATATCGAGGCGCAAACAAGATGGCCAACATCAGTCCCAAAAAGGTATTGCATAGCAATATCCACATCACAACATGTTGCCGACCACACATAATCAACACCATCTCTGTTAACCCAAACCACATCCCCACGAACTGCCCACCACCCAACACCATCAACGGCCCATAAGCCGACAAATATGCCGGGCCGAATACAGTCGAAATCAGCCACTTACCTCCAAGGGCCAGCACCAACAACACCACACCCGCCACGACGCAAGCAACAAATGAAGCGTTCTGCACAAGCCGTTCCATTGTTTTCAGTTTCCCCTGCCCATAAAGCTCGGCCACGCTAGATTGCACCACGGAAACCGCCAGTCCGTGCGCCATGGTCATGAGCGCCAACAAGCGCAACGCCACGCCATAGACGGCCGCATCCTTCTCACCCAGCATGGCGCCGACCACCCACAGATCGCCCTGCATGGCCAGCATGACTGTCAGGGACGACACGGCCAGCGGCCATCCCGTACGCCACAACTCAGTCCATTCAATATTCCCATCACCGTTTAGCGGGCTGACCTTGGAAGCCAACATCGTGGATGAAATGGCGAGCGATAAAGCGGCCGAACCCACCGACAGCTTCAAGGCCAGCTCAAGGCTCCCGTAGCCCTGCATCAACCAGACGATCAAAAACGCCAAGGCAGAAAACAGAGAAGTCAACACGCCTCCAAACAACGAGGCCAGGCGTATATCATGGAAACCGCGAAATACCTCGGCCACGACACCCTGCAGGGTCATAAATAGCACCATGAGCGAGATCCAGGTCGCCACTTTTTCCATGCTGGCAGAATGAAAAATATGCGCCGCCATCCATTGCACACCTCCCATGGCACCCACAAGAGCTGTCAACCCACCCATGATCGTGGCGATTATCAAGCCCTTGGCAATGCTCGCCCTTGCTTCTCCCGCCTGCCCACGACCCAAGGCACTGGCCACATAGCGAACCATTGCTAGTGGCATACCGAATTTTCCAAGAACTGACAGAAAGGTCGCCAGGCTGATGCCTAGAAAATATGCGCCCAAGGCTTCTGTCGACAACAATCGCGCCAGCAGGGCGTTTACAGCCAAACTGGTTACCACCAATAAAGCGCGAACAAGAGCAGCCCACGCTGCCCCCTGAAATAACCGATTACGCAAACTTTGCACGGTTACCTCGCACCAACACTGACAGCCATGCACCAAAACGCCATGCCTCGTGTGGTATATCTACTTTGGCGCACCCAATCGTACAAAATACCTTCCCACCTAATCGGCCTGTAAACTAATCTGAAAACCATCTGAACTAGGAACATACATCCCTCTGTTTTATGCGAAGGCTGCTTCTCCAAACACCGAAAAGCATGCCCCATCACCTCTGATCATGAAAGATGCCTAATGAAGATTGATAGACGCCCCAGCCAATAACCAACCCGCGGCAAAGTCCTCGATTCAGCCCAAGATCCTCCAACACGCCACCACCACACTTCGCCTGTGACGCCAACGCTGGCATTATCGGGGGCCAATAGCCAGCTTGAACGCCGTCTCGGAATGACGACAGCCATATATAAGACGATTGGGATCACTTCGATTACGATCATACTCCTTGGCCAAATGTGCGATGAACCGTTGGCCCTGACAAGTAACCCAGCGACACGCAAGAGCAGCAAATGACAACACCCCATCTCAGCATCGTGATGCCGGCCCGCAACGAGGCCACCGCCCTGGCCGGCCTGCTGCCCGCGCTGCGCGAGCGCTTTGCGGAGGCGGAGATCCTGGTGGTGGACGACGGCTCCACCGACGACACCGCCGAGATCTGCCGCAATCACGGCGTGCGCTGCCTGAGCCGCCCCTACCCCATGGGCAACGGCGCGGCCATCAAGCACGGCGCGCGTCATGCGAAGGGCGAGGTGATCGTGTTCATGGATGCCGACGGCCAGCACCAGCCGGCGCATGTCGAGCGTCTGCTGGAGCGCTTCGAGAAGGGAGATTACGAAATGCTGGTCGGCGCCCGCCCCTGGTCGGCCCAGGCCGGCATGCTGCGCGGCATCGGCAACCGCATCTTCAACTGGCTGGCCAGCTGGATGACCGGACACCGCATCCCCGATCTGACCAGTGGCCTGCGGGTAGTGAAGGCCGCCCGCTTCCGCGAGTTTCTGCATCTGCTGCCCAACGGCTTTTCCTACCCCACCACCTCGACCATGGCCTTCTTCCGCTCCGGTTACTCGGTGGGCTACGAGCCGGTGGACGTGCAGCCGCGCATCGGCGACAGTCACCTCAACATCTGGAAGGAAGGCGGACGCTTTTTGCTGATCATCTTCCGCATCGGCGTGATGTACTCGCCGATGAAGCTGTTCGCTCCGGTCAGCCTGGCGCTGTTTATCGCCGCCACCCTGCTCTACGGCTACAACTTTCTCACCGAGGGACGCTTCACCAACATGAGCGCCCTGCTCTACAGCACCTCGCTGCTGACCTTTCTGATCGGCCTGCTGTCGGAGCAGATCAACGGCCTGATGTACGCCCGCCGTCCCGATGAGGACTGAGGGGCGAACGCCCGGCCGCGCGGCTCGGACGCCTCGCCGACCGCTCACTGCAGCCAAGCATTCACCCGCTTGACATCCTCCTCGCTCAGGGTGCCCGCGGCCTGCAGCAGGCTGAGGGTGTTGACCACATAGTCATAGCGGGCCTGCGCATAGTCGCGCCGCGCGCGGAACAGGGCGCTCTGGCTGTTGAGCACATCCACCAGGGTCCGGGTACCGGCATCGAAACCGGCCTCGGTGGCCTCCAGCGCGCTCAGGGCCGAGCGCACCGTGGCCTTCAGGGCCTTGACCCGGCTGATGCTGGCCTCGATCCCGCGATAGGCGTCGCGCACCTGGCGCGCCACCGCGCGGCGTTTCTGGTCCAGCACCTGCCGCGCCGCCTCGAACTGGTAGCGGGCCTGGCGCGTGGCCGCGCTCACCCCGCCACCGGTGTATAGCGGCACGCTCAGCTGCAGGCCGATGGTGGCGTTGTCCACATCGGTCCCAGACTTGGTATTGGAGCGCGCGCGGCTCAGCGAGCCGACCAGATCCAGAGCCGGATAATGCCCTGCCCGCTTGGCCTCGATCTGCTTGCGCGCCACCTCGACCGCCAGACGCGCCGCCTTCACGCCCGGATTGTTCTCCTGCGCGGTGCGGGTCCAGGCATCGATATCCGCCGGCCTGGGCATCACCAGGGGCAGCTTCTCCTTCAGATCATCCAGGCTGCCGGGGGCGTCGGCCACGATCTCGCGCAGCACCTCCAGGGCATTGTCCACGGCGTTGTGAGCGGTGATCAGGCTGGCCTTGGCCTGGTCATAGCGGGCCTGCGCCTCGTGCACATCGGTGACCGCCACCAGGCCGACCTCGAAGCGCTCCTTGGCCTGCTCCAGCTGATGCGCGATGGCCTTCTTCTCGGCCTCGGCGAACAGCTCGTTCTCGCGCGCCGACAGCACCCCGAAATAGGCCTTGGCCAGACGCAGGATCAGGCCCTGCTCGGCGGCCTCGTAATCGGCATCGGACTGCTTCACTTGGTCATGCGACTGCGCATAGGCCACCAGCCGGTCCTTGCGGAACAGCGGCTGGACCAGCTTGAGCGCCAGGCTATTGCTCGAAAAGCTGTCGCCTCCGGCAAAGGCCGGCGGCTTCTTGATGTCCTGCCGGGTGTAGTCCAGCTTGCCCACCGCGGACAGATTGGGCAGCAGGCCGGCACGCGCCAGGGGCTCCGCCTCCCGGCCGGCCTGACGATTCGCGCGCGCCGCCAGGATCTGGGGATCGTGCGCCCTGGCCTCCTGGTAGAGCCCCGCCAGGTCCGCCGCCGTGACACTGAACGGCAGGGCCAGGATCCCTGCAGCGATGATCAACTTCTTCATCTTACATTCCATTTATGGATAGATAATAAATTTTATGATACCGCCGCAACCTCCGCCGGCGCAAACCGGATGATGCAGGGGGCGACCTGAATCACGCCCTCACCGGCCCTTGGGCATGGGCGGCACCAGCAACTGCGGATCGATACGCACCTCGCGCACATTGGCGCCCCAGTGCAGATGCGGCCCCGTCGCCCGCCCGGTCGCGCCCACCAGGCCGATCGGCTGCCCCTGGCGGACATGATCGCCCTGCTTCACCAGCAGCTTGCTCAGGTGGCAGTAGGTCGTGTTCATGCGCATACCGTGGTCGATGATCAGGGTGCCGCCGGTGAAGAACAGATCGGGCCGCGCGAACACCACCACCCCGTCGGCCGGCGCCACCACCCGGGTGCCGGTCGGGCGCGCGATATCCACGCCCATGTGCGGCCGGCGCGGCTTGCCGTTGAGGATGCGCTGGCTGCCGTACACCCCGGATATGGGGCCGGTCACCGGCCAGATAAAGGGCTTGGCGAAGTCCTCCGCCTTGCGCTCGATGGCGCGCGCCGCCTTGACCTCGGCGATATCGCGGCGGATGCGCGCCAGATCCTGCTTCGAGGGCGTGACCTTGCGCTTGGGCAGGCCGTTGATCCGCTGCACCCGGTACTTGCGTTGCGCGATCTTGAGACTGCGCCGCTCGACCCTGCCGTCGGCATGCCGCACCTTGAGCCGCACCACCGGCCCCGCCTTGCGCGCAAAACCGAGCACGAAGCGGCCATCCGGCGCCAGCGGAACGCGCTGCCCGTCGGCCCACACCCGGGCGCCCGGCTCGACCCGGCCGATGGCCATGCCGCCCTGGATGAAATGCCCCTCCAGCGAGACCTCGGCCAGCGCCGGCCCGGCCAGCAGCCCCAGCAGGGCCAGCACCCCGAAAATCCTTGAACTGATCGTCTTTCCCTTCGATACTGCGCGCATGTCCTCTCCCGTTGTATCCCAGGTCCGTTCCGACACCTACAGCTGGCGCGAACTGATACAGATGATAGCCCGTCACCGGCGCGAACTGGTGATGGCCAACCTGATCGCGGTGCTCGGGGCCATCGTATCCGTCCCGGTGCCGCTGCTGATCCCCCTGCTGGTGGACGAGGTGCTGCTGCACCAGCCCGGCAAGGCGGTGCGCCTGATGCAGCGGATCTTCCCCGACGCCTGGCAGGGCCCCATACTCTACATCAGCGCCATCCTCCTGCTGACACTTTTTCTGCGCCTGCTGACCCTGATCTTCAACGTCTGGCAGACGCGCGAGTTCACCCTCATCTCCAAGGACGTGATCTACCGCATGCGGCGCGACCTGCTGCTGCGCCTGCAGCGCTTCTCCATGGCCGAATACGAACTGCTGGGCAGCAGCACCGTGGCCTCGCACCTGGTCACCGACCTGGACGCCATCGACAACTTCGTCAGCCAGACCACCAGCAAGTTCATCGTCGCGGTGCTCAGCGTGGTCGGCACCGCCGGCGTGCTGCTCTGGATGCACTGGAAGCTGGCCCTGTTCATCATCTTCCTCAACCCGCTGGTGATCTACGTCACCACCCGCTTCGCGCGCAAGGTCAAGGAACTCAAGCGGCGCGAGAACCGCGCCTACCAGGCCTTTCAGGAGACCCTGGCCGAGACCCTGGACGCCATCCAGGAGATCCGCGCCAGCAACCGCGAAAAGCACTACATCCAGCGCGTCATAGAGGCCGCGGGCAGCATCCGCGACCACTCCGCCAGCTTCACCTGGCGCAGCGACGCGGCCAACCGCCTGTCCTTCATGGTGTTCCTGTTCGGCTTCGACGCCTTCCGCGCCCTGTCCATGGTCATGGTGCTCTATTCCGGACTCAGCATCGGCGAGATGATGGCGGTGTTCGCCTATCTCTGGTTCATGATGGGACCGGTGCAGGAGATCCTCAACATCCAATACGCCTCGCACGCCGCGCGCGCCGCCCTGGCGCGTATCAACCGGCTCATGGACGTGCGCCTGGAACCGCAGTACCCGCACCGCCGCAACCCCTTCCAGGGCAAGACCACCACCGGCATCTGCGTGGAGGACGTGTGCTTCAGCTACGATGGCGAGACCCCGGTGCTCAACGGCGTCAATCTCGACATCGCCCCGGGCGAGAAGGTCGCCCTGGTGGGCGCCAGCGGCGGCGGCAAGACCACCCTGGTGCAGATCCTGCTGGGGCTCTACCAGCCGCAGCAGGGCCGGGTCTGCTTCGACGGCGTGCCGGTGGAGGAGATCGGCCTGGACGTGGTGCGCGACAACGTGGCCACCGTGCTGCAGCACCCCGCCCTGTTCAACGACACCGTGCGCGCCAACCTGACCCTGGGCCGCGAACTGCCGGAAGAGGCCCTGTGGCAGGCCCTGCGCGTGGCCCAGCTCGAGGAGGTGGTGCGCCGGCTCGACCACGGCCTGGAGACCCTGATCGGACGCGACGGCGTGCGACTCTCCGGCGGCCAGCGCCAGCGCCTGGCGGTGGCCCGCATGGTGCTGCAAGAGCCGAAGATCGTGATCCTGGACGAGGCCACCTCGGCCCTGGACGTGGCCACCGAACGCCACCTCCACCAGGCCCTGCGGACCTTTCTCGAGGGCCGCACCACCCTGATCGTGGCGCACCGCCTGAGCGCCGTGCGCCAGGCCGATCGCGCCCTGGTGTTCGAAAACGGCCAGATCGTCGAGAACGGCAGCCATGAGCAGCTCATCCAGGGCGACGGACTCTACGCCCGCCTCTACCGCCACCAGGAACGCCGCTGAGACGGCCCATCCCCCGCCCCGGGCAGGTTTTAGCCGCTCTGGCGGCGTGGTAGGCTGTGCCGGTCATCCGCAAGCAGATTCGAACGAGCCATGCCCTATTTCATCTACTACGTCACCGTCAATCCGGCCACCAACACCAAGACGCTGGAGCACATCGACACCAAGGACAACTACAAAGAGGCCCGCGCCCTGGCACGCGAGACCCGGGCGAACATGGACCGCAGCAATCCCAACCGGGAGTGCCGCATGATCTTCGCCAAAAACGACGTGGAGGCGGAAAAGCTGCTCAGCGCCCCGCGCGAGGAACGGGTGATCGGAGAGGACTAGATTTTTTCACCGACCGGGTGAAATATTCGGGTTAACGCTCGGCCAGCTGCCCGGCGGCGCGATAGGCCTTGTAGAAGGCCAGGACCTTCTCGACATAGCGCCGGGTCTCCGGATACGGGGGCACCTGACGGCCGTAATTGATGACCGCGCTCGGGCCCGCGTTGTAGGCCGCGACCGCCAGGCGCAGATCGTTGTCGAAGGTCTCCAGCAACAGGGCCAGGTAACGCGCGCCCGCGCGCAGGTTCTGACCGGGATCGAAGGGATCGCTCACCCCGAAGCGCCGGGCCGTGTCCGGCATCAGCTGCATCAGCCCCTGCGCCCCCTTGTCCGAGACCGCGTCGGCGCGAAAGGCCGACTCCGCGCGCACGACGGCCTGCACCAACTCGGGCCGCAGATGCGCGGCGCGCGCGGCGGCGCGGATCAACGGCGCCAGACGCTTGCGCCGGCGCTCCATGGCCACCAGCGAGTCCGGCCTGCGCGGCCCGTGCGGATAGGCCTTGAAGTGATAGCGCTTCTCCAGGCGCACGTCCCCCTTCATCGGCTTGTCGGTGAGATAGACCCGCCCCTCGCTGTCGCGATACCGGTAGACATCCGCCCACGCAGAAGCGGCCAGGCCCCACAGGAGCATGGCGCACAGCGTCAGATATATCGGTTTGCGGGCCTTCATCCGGATCGGCTTCATCACAACGATAGCAGGCAGGTACTCATCGCCCCTCAAGCAGGGCGAGCGGAATAGCGCTTCTTGAAACAACAGCCTAGCATCGAAACCGCGACAATACTATCGAGCCCCATCACAAGAGAGACGCGCTCATCCATTCCGACGGAAACACAGCACCTTGTTGTCGGCCGGCATGTCGATCACCTCGGCCTCGTCCAGCCCGGCCCCGCGCGCCAGCCCGTTCAACCAGTCCAGATCACGCACCCCCATGGCCGGATCCTGGGCCTTGAGCCAGGCGTCGAAGCGCGTATTGCTCGGCGCGGTATGGCGGCCGCCCACGGCGAAGGGGCCGTACAACAGGAACAGTCCCCCGCCGCGCAGCACCCCGCCCACGCCCCGGAACATGGCCTCGACCGCGGCCTCGGACATGATATGGGCGGTATTGGCGCTGAACACGGCGTCGAAAGGACCGGACGGCCAGGGATCGTGCAGCACATCCAGGCGCAACGGAGGCGCGATATTGGGACTGGGCTCGGCGGCCATCCAGGCCTCGATGGCCGGCAGATTGTCGGCGCGGTCGCTGGGCTGCCAGATCAGCCAGGGAAAGGCCGGGGCGAAATACACCGCGTGCTGGCCGGTGCCGCTGCCGATCTCCAGCAGCCGCTCGCACTGTTCATCCAAATGACGCTGAAGGACCGCCAGGATGGGCCGGCGGTTCTGCTCGCAGGACTCGGCATGAGGACGGTTCACCTGCCGCAGCACTTTTTGTACTTTTTGCCACTGCCGCAGGGGCAGGGATCGTTGCGCCCCACCCTGGGCCCCTCGTGGCGCAGGGTCTGCGGCCTGGGGGTCTCGCCGTCCACGTAGTACCAGCGGCCGTCCACCCGCTGGAAACGGCTGCGCTCGACGTGCTGGCGCGGCTGGCCCTTCTCGGTGAAACGCGCCACGAATTCGACCACGCCCGTCTCGTCCTGCGGCCCGCCGGCCTCGGTGGACAGGATCTCCAGCCCCAGCCAGGTGGACTGCTCGGCCCAGCGCGCGGTGGCCTCCCGGTCCCAGTCCGAGCGGTGCTCGGGATGCAGGGTCTCGCCAAGGTAATCCACCGCCCCCACGGCATAGGCCGAGTAACGCGAACGCATCAGCGCCTCGGCGGTCTCGGCGACCTGCTCGCCCCGCACCAGGGGACCGCAGCAGGCGTCCCAATCCAGTCCCGAACCACAATGACATCCCGACATGGCAACACAAGCTCCCGGCGATTGATCAGGCCGCGATTCTATCACCCTCAACTGTGCTGTTCTTCCGGTGACCACGGCTGCAGGCTCGGTTCTTCTTCGGGATCGTTGTCGATGTAACAGCCCGGCGCGGTGGTGGCCGGCATCGCCACCCGGCGACCGTCGACCACCGCATCCAGGGCGCGTTCCAGCCACTTGCGGGTGGGCAGGTCGCGGGTGAAGCCCAGGCCGTACTGATCGTCCACCGCGCCGCGAT
>JALVTT010000041.1 GCA_027024025.1 Sedimenticola sp. | reverse complement strand
CTCAGCCGCTGCTGCAGCCAGCGCTCCATGCCACGCCCCTGCACCAGAAAGGTGAACCGGGCGAACGGGCGGCGGTCGTGCTCGATCAGCGTGGCCACACCGTCAAACAGCGCTTCGGTACGGTTGCCGGTGTGGATGAACAGGTTGTGATCAGGGATTGATGGGGTCAATGGCATATGAGGGTACCTCCCTCCGTGCAGGGAAAAGTAGCAGGCGGCCAGAAGCAGAAGATGTCGGCCCTGTCCGTGTCCGATTCGACCAGGCAATCGCTCAGGGGGATACCTTCGTGCAGGGGACAGATGTACAGCACTGCGTGTTCTCCCTGTCGTGTCGCGTTGGCGATGACCTGCCAGCAGTCGGTTTCATGCGGCACAAGCTTGATGGTGCCTGACCGGCCTTGCGGGAAGAGCGCATCCAGCCAGGTCATATCGAAAGGGGGGATCACCGGTGTGCCCGTCAGACTGACCAGCGCGGTGATCATCGGGCGCAGCCTGTCTGAAGTGAAAGAACCCTTTACGGTCAGTCGCATGATGCCAAGGTGCGCCAGCCAGTCGATGGTTTCCTGAGGCAAGGCGGGCGGTGTCAGCGCAATGGCCGTTTCATGACGCATGGTGGGCAGGGATGGGGCCTGTTTGCCAATCAGCCAGATCTGAAAAAACGGCCTGAGCGCTGCGCCTGCGGTGACTTCGATGTATCGACTGACATGCCGGTTCAGCCCGAAGGCCAGCGCCTGCATCAGGTCGGCCGCATCCCGGCCGTCGGCCAGTCGCCCACTGCCTTGCAGGCTGATCTGGTCTTTGGGGCCGGAGAGGATGTCCGTCAAAAGAGACATGGCTTTGGTGTAAAGCCCCCGAAATGCTGGACACTAAACTGCACAAAACTCATGCTGCCTCCGCTACTGGCATGTGCGCTGCACGAACCTTGGCCGGGGTGGCATAGTCATGGCGCTGGAGTAGCCAGTGCCGGTTGAACCGGTCCTTGAACTCGAGCAGCGCCTGCCGGAGTTCCTCGACGGTGTCGAAGGTCCGCACCCAGAGCAACTGTTCCTTCAAGGTACGGATGAATCGCTCGGCTACGCCGTTGCCCTCCGGTGCCCGCACAAAACTCGGACTCGACTCAATGCCGAGAAAGGCGATCTCCGCCTGGAAAGCATGGCTCATGTACTGCGGGCCATGGTCATGCCGCAGTATAAGGCCTCTGGCGGTGCCCTGGGCCAGCGGGCCGTAGTGGTCCCGGATGCCTTGGTGGATCGGCTCCAGCGCCTCGAAGCGTGTCCCGGGTCGGGCGGCATGGATGCCGACCACGTCACCGACGAAGTGATCCACGGCCACGAACACCGTGGCCATGCCCTCCAGCCGGGTAGGGACTTGGGTGGCGTCGGTGCCCCACATCCGGTTCGGTGCGTCGGGGATAATCGTTCCCTCGTGCGTCTGCGGCCCTCGGTCGGTGCCCATCCGGTGCGGGGCCTGCAGGCCGTGCTTGCGCATCAAGCGACGCACCCGCTCCTTCGCGACCGGGATGCCCCGGTGCCGAAGCCGTGCCCAGACCTTGCGGTAGCCCTCGCCCCGGAACCCGAGGGATTCTGCCTCGCCCAGCACCTCTCGGATCTTCTCCAGCAAGACCTTGTCCGGCAGTATCGGCCTGCGGCCTCGACGCTGCGGATGAACCAGCCGCTCAGCGGCCGCCTGCCGCGCATAGTGCGTGGAACGGGCCACACCCCACAGCCGGCACACCCGGGCCTTGCCATAGACACGCTGTGCGGAGACCGAGCAGGCCCGGCTCACAGATTCGATCTCCGCCTGGGAAAAGGGCGTTCACCCTCAAAGCGCGCAATCCGCATCTCCAGCAGCTCCTTGTCCATCATGAGATCCCCTACAAGGCGCTTGGCGCGTTTGAGTTCCCGTTCCAGAGCTGCGACCTTCGGGTCATCGGTGCGCTGTTTCAGCGCCGCCAGGCCGCCTTCCAGAAACTCGTCACGCCACTGGGACAATACCGAGGCCGGCTGGCCAGTCTCACGGCTCAATGCATCCAGGCTCTCGCCACGCAGAAGCCGTAACACCACTTCCTGCTTGCGCTTTGCCGACCAACGCTTCACAGACTTCTTGCTCATGGACACCTCCTGTCGCTCTCACTCTACGACCTACGACCAAATGTGTGTCCAGAATATTCGAGGGGCAACCCAGTGTTGAGCACCCGTGTTGACACGTTCCCCCTTGATGTTGCGCTATGTTGACAAGGCCATGTCAACACCGCCAGCCCAGTACTGGCGCGGGTTTTGGGGCTGTCTGTTGTCATTGTTGACGTTGTTGACAACATTTTGAGATTGGGTATTTTCTGGCCCTGTGCATGGCCATGCTGTCAACAGCCGACATGAGTGTGGGAGGGTGTCAGGCGAGGCAGGTAGCTATTCCAACCGATGAATTTTGGGCATACATTTGGGCATACGAAACGCATCAAAAGTTATAAGCCATTGATTTTTAAAGTAATGCAAATCCCACCCCCTCCAATAAAAACAGTCACTTAGACACTTTCACTGTTTCATCCCATCT
>JALVTT010000040.1 GCA_027024025.1 Sedimenticola sp. | reverse complement strand
GGTCATCGGAAGTTCACCCCATGGGTGAAGTCATGAAAACCGCTGGAATCGCCATTTTACGTGATCACCATCGGGTGAACGAGTCTCAGGTGGTCGGCGAAGTCACGGATTCAGGTACAAAGTGTCACCAGCCGTTGCTGAGCGCGCCCTTGCATCGGTCTCACTATCCATGCGTGGTATCTGATCAATCATCATTAGCTCGGGTTGAGCAACTGATTTGATCGAAAACCCGCACCTGAACACCGATCCCGGCACGATCATCGCGTTCCCAGGCGGAATATCTGGGTTGAAGCCGTCTTCCAGGCGCTAGATCAGGGCCTTAGCACGATGGCGCGGAACAATTTCATTTTTCGGCAGGCTACCGGAGGCCCGCCGGCGTTACAATGTACGTCGGTTTTGGAGGGGGAATGCCATGAACAGAGTCACCGTGGTGGGCGCCGGTTTCGGCGCGCTGACAGCGATCCGCAAACTGCGCGCGGCCGACGCCGGCCTGCAGATCGACGTGGTCGCGCCCAGGCCCGAGTTCGTCTATTACCCGGGCACCATCTGGATTCCGACCGGGCTGCGCCGGCCCGAGGATCTGGTGATCCCGCTGGACAACTTCTTCCGCCGCATGCGGGTGGACTATCACCAGGCCGAGGCCACCGGGCTGAGCGGGGACGCCCGCACCCTGCGCACCAGCGCCGGAGACATCTCCAACGACGGCATCATCATCGCCTCCGGCGGCCAGTTCATGCGCAAGCTGCCGGGGATCGAACACGCCATCATCCCCTGCGGCGGCATCCCCGCCACCACCGCCATCCGCGACCGCCTGGCGGAGATGGACGGCGGCACCCTGGCCTTCGGCTTCGCCGGCAACCCCAAGGAGCCCGCGGCCATGCGCGGTGGTCCGGTGTTCGAGTTCCTGTTCGGCATCGACACCTGGCTGCGCAAACAGGGCCGGCGTGAGCGCTTCAAGCTGGTGTTCTTCACCCCCGCGCCCAAGCCCGGCGCCCGTCTCGGGCCCAAGGCCGTGGAAGGGCTGCTGCGCGAGATGCGCAAACGCGACATCCAGACCCACCTGGGGCACAAGATGAAGGGCTTCGAGCCCAACAAGGTGATCACCGAGGGGGGCGAGTTCGAGGCCGACCTGATCCTGTTCATGCCGGGCATGACCGGCAACAAGTGGTTCGCCGAGACCGGCCTGGCGCGCTCCGAGGGCGGCCTGCTCAAGGCCAACGCCCTGTGTCAGGTCGAGGGCGCGGAACGCGTCTATGTGGCCGGCGACTCGGGCAGCTTCCCCGGCCCCGAGTGGCTGCCCAAGCAGGCTCACATGGCCGACCTGCAGGCCGAGGCCGCGGCCCACAACCTGCTGGCCGAGCTCGCCGGACGCCAGCCGGACAAGACCTTCAAGGCCGAGCTGATGTGCATCGTCGACTCGCGCACCAAGGGCATGTTCGTCAGCCGCACCGAAAAGGGCGGCACCGTGCTGCCGGGCAATGTGGTGTTCCACTGGGCCAAGCGCTTCTTCGAGTGGTGGTATCTGCGCCAGTACCGCTGAGGCGGGTTCGAATACCGGGAGCGCCGGCGTCTCGCCGGCTGAGCCGCCAGGATGGCGGCGCTCCCAGGGAGTGGTGGATGGGCCTGGCCTCCGCCTGAGGGCAGGGTCTACTCCGGCTCCACCCAGTCCGCGGGCTTGCGCTGGTAGTCGAGCAGCTTGTTGGCGAAATAGCGGTCGCCCACCTCGGGGTCGACCACATTGCCCTCCATGTCCACCAGCGGCAGATCGTACTCGTTCCAGCCGCGCAGCCCGGTCTTGAGCGAGGTGACGTATTTGTAGCCCATCTGCATCAGGGTGTAGGCCGCGAATACGCTGCGGCTGCCGGAGCGGCACACCACCACGATCTGGCGGTTGCGCGCCTTGACCAGCTCCGGCTCGGTCTCCTCGTGGTCCCATTCCACCGCGGTCTCGAGCACGCCGCGCGGCACATGCAGCGAGCCCTCGATGTGCATGGTGTCGTATTCCTCGTTCTCGCGTACGTCCAGGAACAACAAGTCATCGCCCTTCTGCATGCGTTCCTCGACATCCCAGGGGAAGCATTCCTTGATCTGCGGGGCGATCTCCGCCACCAAGTCTCTGTAGGTTCTGCGTTTCATCTTGCGCTGTTCGGTGTTGCCGGAAAGCGGCCATTCTACCCGATTGGGGACGAATGCCCGGCAATGCTAGTATCCGGGACCCAGGGCGACGTCATCTAAAACGCCGCATGCCGACAGGGGGTTCCGAAAATCGCTTTGAATACATTCATGTACGCTCGACGGCGGCATCCCTGCCGCCGACGTTTTCGGAACCCCCTGTCGACCTGTGCCGTCAGTCATGTGCGTCGTCCAATGACGTGGCCCTGATTCGGGGCCTCATAGGGAAGAAAGACATTGCTCCGCCTGCACCACGGAAACTGCCTGGCCGATCTGGCCGATGTCCTGTTCGAGCAACTGCGCGCCGCGCCCGGCGGCCCGCTGCAGCCGCAGTGTGTGGTGGTGCCCAATCCGGGCACCGGGCGCTGGTTGGCGCAGGGCCTGGCCGAGCGCAGCGGGGTGGCGGCCAACCTGGACCTGCCGCTGCCGGCGGCCTTCTTCTGGCGGGTGCTGCGCGCCTGGCTGCCGCAGGCGCGGGTCTCGCCTTTCGACCGAGACACCCTGCTGTGGCGCATCCTCGCCGAGCTGCCCGGCCTGTTGCAGCGGCCCGCCTTCGCCGAGCCGGCGCGCTATGCCGAGGATCCCCTGCGCCTGTACCAGCTTGCCGGGCGCATCGCCGACCTGTTCGACCAGTACCTGGTGTTCCGTCCCGATATGGTGCTGGCGTGGGAGCGGGGCGAGGGCGATGACTGGCAGGCCGAGCTGTGGCGCGCCATCACCGCGCGCGACGACCGCCACCGGGCGCGCCTGCTGAACCAGCTCGCCGAGGCCATGCAGGCGCCGCCGCCGGACGGTCACGACCTGCCGCCGCGCCTGTTCTTCTTCGGCCTCAACGCCCTGCCGCCGGTGTACCTGGACCTGCTCGACCGCCTGGCCCGGCATTTCGACGTGGTGCTGTTCCATCTCAATCCCAGCCGCGAATACTGGGCCGACATCCGCAGCGAACGGACCGTTGCGCGCCGCGCCCGCGCCTTTGCGGGGCGGGACGACCCCTTCGCGCCCTTCCTCGACCTGGGCAATCCGCTGCTCGCCTCCCTGGGCCATGTGGGGCAGGTGTTCCTGGACCAGTTGCTGCAGCTCGAGGGCGCGTCCCACGACCATTTCCGCGCCGCCGGCGGCGACGGCCTGCTGGCCCGCCTGCAGGACGACATCTTGATGCTGCGCGACGGCCGCGAGGCACCCCGCCCGCCGCCGAACGAGGCCTTCCCCTCCATCCAGGTGCACGGCACCCACGGCCGCTGGCGCGAGGTGCAGGTGCTGCACGACAACCTGCTGCGCTGCTTCCAGGCGCTGCCCGGCCTGGAGGCGCGTGACATCCTGGTGATGGCCCCGGACATGGCGGCCTATGCCCCGCTGGTGGAGGCGGTGTTCGGCACCGCACCGCCGGAGCGCCACATCCCCTGGACCCTGGCCGACCGCCCCGCCGGGGGCGAGCTGCCGCTGGCCGGGGCGCTGCGCTGGCTGCTGCAGCTGCCGCAGGCGCGCTGCGGCGCCAGCGAGATCCTGGCCCTGCTGGAGGTGCCGGCGGTGCAGCGCCGCTTCGGCCTGGAGGAGGAGGCCCTGGAGCGGGTCCGCCAGTGGGTGGGCGAGGCGGCCATCCGCTGGGGCCTGGACGGCGATCAGCGCCAGTCCCTGGGGCTGCCGGACGACGAAGTCAACACCTGGGCCTTCGGCCTGCGGCGCCTGTTCCTCGGCCTGACCCTGCCGGTGGAGCAGGCACCGCCGCTGCTGGAGGACTGCCTGCCCTGCCTGGAGGTGGAGGGCGGCGAGCTGCCCTGGCTCGGCGCCCTGCAGTCGCTGGTGGACGCCCTGCGCCGGTGGCGCGCGCGCCTCGGCCAGGCGGCAACGCCCGGCGAATGGCAGCGGCGCATCCAGTCCCTGCTCGATACCTTCTTCGAGCCGGCCGACGAGGCGGAGGGGCAGTTGCTGGACGCCCTGCGCGACCGCCTCGACGAGCTGGTCGAGCGCGCCACGACCGCCGGCTTCGAGGCGCCGCTGGCGCCGGAGGTGCTGCGCCGTCTGCTGGAGGAGGCCCTGGACAACCCGCAGGGCGCGCGCGGCTTCCTGCAGGGCGGGGTGACCTTCAGCAACCTGCTGCCCATGCGCGCCCTGCCGTTCCGCGTGATCTGCCTGCTGGGCATGAACCACGCCGACTTCCCGCGCGCCCAGCCCAGGCTTTCGTTCGACCTCATCGCGGCGGACCCGCAGCGCGGCGACCGCGACCGCCGCCGCGACGACCGCTACCTGTTCCTCGAGACCCTGCTGGCCGCGGGCGACTGCCTGCTCATCAGCTATCAGTCGCGCGACCCGCGCAGCGACCAGCCCTGCCGCCCCGCCGGGCCGGTGAGCGAGCTGATCGACTATCTGGCCGCCAGCCATGCCGAACCCCTCGAGCTGTTCGTGCAGCACCCGCTGCAGCCCTTCAGTCCCCGGGCCCTGGACCCGCAATCACCGGCGACCTGGACCTTCGATGCCGACTGGCGCCTCGCCGGCGAGCCGCCCGGTCCCTTCCTGGCCCAGCCGCTGCCCGAGCCGGAAGGAGAGCGGGTGGTGGATCTGGAGACGCTGGTCGACTTCTGGCGCGACCCGGCGGGGTTCTTTCTGAAACAGCGTCTGCAGCTGCGCCTGCCCCGCGACGAGGAGGAACCCCAGGACGAGGAGCCCTTCGTGCCGGCCGGTCTGGAGTGGTGGCAACTTCGCCGGCAGGCTCTGGACGATCTGCTCGCCGGGCAGGACCCGGAGCGGGTCGGCGCGCGGCTGCGGGCCGCCGGTCTGCTGCCCCACGGCCAGGCGGGAGCGCGCACCCTGGCGGGGCTGCTGGAGGAGGTCGCGCCCTTCGCCGAACAGGTGGTGACGCTGCGCGAGTCGCTGGCGCCGCCCCTGGCCCTGGATCTCGAAATCGACGGCTGGCGGCTGCAGGGCGAGATCGGCCGCTGGGACGGCCGGGGCCTGCTGGACTGGCGCGTGGGCAAGACCCGGGCCGAGCACCGGCTGGCGCTGTGGATCCGGCATCTGGCCCTGTGCGCGGCGCGCGAGGATGTCGCTGAGGCCCGCTTCCTGGCGAGCGAGGACGGGGGCCTGACGCTGCCGCCACTGGATCCGGATGTGGCCTGTGAGCATCTGGCCGTGCTGTTGGGATGGTATGCGGAGGGCCTGAGGACACCCTTGCCGTTTTTCCCCAGAGCGACCTGGGCCTGGATTACGAATAACAAGAAGGACTATGACGACCAGGCCATGAAGGTGTTGGATGAGAGGACCAACCGCCTGGCCTTCCGCGACCGTGACCCCCTGGCCGATCCCCGATTCACCGAACTGGCCAAGGCCGTCTATGGCCCCTTGCTGGTGCATCTGGAGAAGGACGAATGAGCACGCTCCAGCCCTTCGACGCCATGAAGCTGCCGCTGCACGGGGTGCGCCTGATCGAGGCCAGCGCCGGCACCGGCAAGACCTACAGCATCACCACCCTCTACCTGCGCCTGCTGCTGGAGCAGGACCGGACCGTGGAGCAGATCCTGGTGGTCACCTTCACCAATGCGGCTACCGAGGAGCTGGGCGAGCGCATCCGCGAGCGTCTGGCCAGCGCCCTGCGCTTCCTCGAACAGGGCGACTGGGCCGCCCATGCCGAGGAAGACGCCATCCTCGCCGAGTGGTTGCGCGAGCGCCCGGATGCGGAGGCGGATCGGGTGCGCCTGCGCGCCGCTCTGGCGGGCATGGACCAGGCCGCCATCTCCACCATCCACGGCCTGGCCCAGCGGGTGCTGCGCGAGCAGGCCTTCGACACCGGCGCGCCCTTCGAGGCCGAGTTCCTGGAGGACGAGTCGGAACTGCGGGCGCGCGCCGCGCGCGACTTCTGGCGCCGCTGGCTGGCGGCGGAGATTGCGCCGCGACTGCGCGACTATGTGCTGGATGCGATAAAGGGCCCGGATGCCCTGCTGGCGCGCCTGCGTACCCGCCTCAACGATACGGCGCTGATCCCGCAGCCGGATACCGGCACGCCGGAAGAAGAGGGCGAGGCGCTGCTGGGAGAGGAGCAGGCGCTGGAGAAACGCTGGGAGGGGCTCAAGCAGGCGTATGTCGAGCACGGTGCCGAGGCGGAGGATCTCGTCCGATATTCCGAGGCGCTCAACCGAAATCGTTACAGAGAGTCGGGGGTCGAGAAGGCGCTGACCCAGCTCCGGGCGCTGTGCGAGGGGGAGCGGCCCCTGGCGGATCTGGAGGCGAAGTTCGAACTGCTGACGACCGAGACACTGCAGGCTTCCGTAAGAAAGGGCAAGGAGCTACCCCATAACCCCCTGTTCGACGCCTGCGACGACTACTGGCGGCAGGCCCAGCAGGTACAGGCCCGGGCGGCACGCTACCGCATCGCCTTCCTGCGCGAGGCCCGCGCCGCCATCCGCGAGAACCTTGATCGCTACAAGGAACAGGCCCAGGTGCTGGCCTTCGACGATTTGCTCGATCGCCTCGCGGCGGCGCTGGACGGCGAGCAGGGCGACGCGCTGGCGGCGCGGCTGCGGGAACGCTATCCCGTAGCCATGATCGACGAGTTCCAGGACACCGACGCGGTGCAGTACCGCATCTTCTCGCGCGTCTATGGAGAGGCGGGCGACACCAATGAGAAGCATGGCCTGTTCCTGATCGGCGATCCCAAGCAGGCCATCTACGGCTTTCGCGGCGGCGACATCTTCACCTATCTGCGGGCCGCGCGCGATGCCCGCAGCCGCTACGGCCTGGACACCAACTGGCGTTCCAGCTCGCGCCTGCTGGCGGCCTTCAACACCCTGTTCGGCAGCCGGGCGGACGCCTTCGTCCAACCGGGCATCGATTATCAGCCGGTGAAACCCTCACCCAGGGCGGACGAAAAGCCCCTGCGGATCGACGGAGAGGCGCCGGTGCCGCTGCAGTGCTGGCGCCTGTGGGTGACCGAGGGCAAGGCCATCAAGGTCGATGATGCCCGGGATGAGGCCGCCGACCACTGCGCGCGCCACATCGCCTGGCTGCTGGACGGGCACGCCACCCTGGACGGCGAGCCGCTGCAGGCGGGCGACATCGCCCTGCTGGTCGATACCCATAAGCAGGCCGAACAGGTGCAGGCGGCGCTGCGCCGGGCGGGGGTCGCCTCGGTGCACCTGGGCAACGACAGCGTGTTCGAGAGCGCCGAGGCGGCCGACCTGCTGCACCTGCTGCAGGCCCTGGCCGGCTGCGAGGACGCGCGTCTGTTGCGCGGCGCCCTGGGCGGGCCGCTGCTGGGCCACGACGCCGCGCAACTGGCCGCCTGGCTGGCCGACGATGCCGCCTGGGAGGCGGTGCAGGAGCGCTTCTTCGACTACCGGCGCATCTGGGAGGAGCGCGGCTTCATCCAGGCCTTCATGCGCCTGCTGCACGACGAGGACCTGGCCGCGCGTCTGCTCGCCGGCCCTCAGGGCGAGCGCCGCCTGACCAACCTGCTGCAGCTCGCCGAGCTGTGCCAGCACGCCAGCGCCGCCCATCCCGGCATCGAGCCGCTGCTGCGCTGGCTGGAGGCGCAGATCCGTCTGGGCGCGGGCGGCGAGGCCCAGCGCCAGCGCCTGGAAAGCGACGCCCGCCTGGTCAAGGTGGTCACCCTGCACGCCAGCAAGGGCCTGGAGTATCCGGTGGTCTATGTGCCCTTTCCCTGGCATGGGAAGGACAGCCCCAAGCCGGGCTTTCTCTATCACGACAGCGAGGGCCGGGCCTGTCTCTGGCTGGGCACCTTCAAGGAGGCCCCGCCCGAGGTCCAGCAGGCCTGGCGGGAGGAGTCCCTGGCCGAGTCCATGCGCCTGTTCTATGTGGCGCTCACCCGGGCCGCGCGCCTGTGTGTGCTCTGCTGGGGCCGGGTGAACAAGGGTCAGAACAGTGCCCTGGCGGCCCTGCTCTACAGCGGCGAGCACATCGCCCGGCCCAAGCGCCTACCGGACGAGGCGGAGGTCTTCGCCCCGCTGGAACGGCTGGCCGAGGCCTGCCCCGAGGGGATCGCGGTCTGCGATCCGCCCGAGGCGAGTGGCACGCCGCCGCGGGTCGTCGATCGCAGCGGGCTCCAGGCGCGGCCCTTCGAGGGGCGTATCGACAGCGCCTGGCGGGTGAGCAGCTATTCTGGGCTGATCAGCGGCCACGACAGCGACCGGCCCGACTTCGACGCCCAGGCCGGCGAGGAGGCGGCGCCCGCGGCGCCCGACCCGGTGCAGGCCCTGCCGGCCAGCGCGCGCTTCGGCATCTTCATCCACGGCCTGCTGGAGCAGCTCGATTTCACTACCTTCGAGCCGCAGGCGGCGCGACCGCTGACCGAGCGCCTGGCCCTGCGTCATGGCCTGGGCGGACTGGACCTGGCGGCGGTGGACGCGTTGCTGCAGCGGGTGCTGGCCACGCCGCTGCCCGGGGTGGGGCTGGCCCTGGGCGAGCTGCCGCGCGCGCGCCGACTGGACGAGATGGAGTTCCACTTCCGGGTCCATGCCCTGACGCCGGCGCGCCTGCAGGCGGCCCTGGCGGATCTGTCGGACTGGGCCGGTGCCGCCGACGGCCTGGACTTCCACGGCCTGCAGGGTCTGTTGCACGGCTTCGTGGACCTGGTGTTCGAGCACCAGGGCCGTTTCCACGTGGTCGATTACAAGTCCAACCGCCTCGACGACTACGGCCCCGAGTCCCTGGCGCAGGCGATGCAGGCGCATCGCTATCCACTGCAGGCCCTGATCTACGGCCTGGCCCTGCACCGCCATCTGCAGCAGCGCCTGCCGGGCTACGATCCGGCGCGCCACCTGGGCGGGGTGCACTACCTGTTCCTGCGCGGCATGGCGCCGGGCGGCGGGGCTGGCATCTGGCAGCGGCCGCTGACGCCGGCGCTGATCGTCGCCCTGGAGCGCGCCTTCGGCGGGGAGGCGGCGGCATGACCAACCCCCGCGATCCCGTGCAGGCGGCCCTGGAGGCCCAGGGGGTGGAGACCGCCGATCTGCACCTGGCGCGTCATCTGTGCGCGCTGGGCGGCATCGAGGAGGCCGGGGTGCGCGCCCTGCTGGCCCTGCTCAGCGCGCGCATCCGCCAGGGCAACGTCTGCCTGCCGCTGCGTGAGCCGCCGGCGGGGCTGGGCCTGGATCCGGAGGCGGCGCTGCAACGGCTGGAGGCGGCCGGGCTGGTGACCCCGCCCGACGCCGCCGAGCCTCGGCCCCTGGTGCGCGACGGCGACCGGCTCTACCTGGCCCGTTATCACGCCTGGGAGCGGCAGATCATCGAGGCGGTGACGCAGCGCCTGGCGATGCCCGATTACGAGATCGACGAGGCGGCCGCATGCGAGGGCCTGGCGCGGCTGTTCCCGAAGCCGGCCGCCCCGGTGGACTGGCAGCGGGTGGCGGCGGTGCTGGCGCTGCTGCGCCCGCTGTGTGTGATCAGCGGCGGGCCGGGCACCGGCAAGACCTGGACGGTGGCGCGCATCCTGGCGCTGCTGCGCGCCCAGCCCGGCGGCGAATCGCTGCGCATCGGCCTGGCCGCGCCCACCGGCAAGGCGGCCGGGCGGCTCGCCGAGTCCATCGCCGCCGCCGATTCCGAGCTGGCGGGCAGTCTGCCCGAGCCGGTCACCCTGCATCGCCTGCTGGGCATGCGTCCCGGCCGGGTGCGTGCGTATTTCGGTGCTGAGCGCCCGCTGCCGCTCGACCTGCTGGTGGTGGACGAGGTCTCGATGGTGGACCTGCCCATGCTGGCGCGCCTGTTCGCCGCCCTGCGCCCGGAGACCCGCCTGGTGCTGCTGGGCGATCACCACCAGCTCGCCTCGGTGGAGGCGGGCCGGGTGATGGCCGACCTCTGCGGTCCCGGCGGGGGGCGTTTCAGCGGGGCGCTCGCCGACCGGGTGCGGGACCTGACTGGGGACGCGGTGCCGGCGGACGACGACCTGCCGCGCATGGCCGATCACCTGGTGGAACTCACCGAGAGCCGCCGCTTCGACCCGCGGCGCGGCATCGGCCGCCTGGCGCGCGCGGTCAATGCCGGCGATGCCGAAGCGGCCCTCGCGGCCCTGGCCGGCGAGGCCGAGGTCGATCTCCAGCCGAACGACCGCGCCACCCTGGACGCCCTGCTGCGGACCCATCTCCTGCCCGCGGTGCAGGCCGCCCGCCAGGCCGCCGATCCCGCCGGGGCCCTGCGTATCATGGGCGAGGTGCGGGTGCTGTGCGCCCTGCGCGAGGGCCCGCAGGGGGTGCGCCAGCTCAACCGCCGCATGGCGCGTCTGCTGGGCGCGGAGGGGCAGGCCTTCTATCCCGGCCAGCCGATCATGGTCACCGCCAACGACTACGCCCTGGGCCTGTTCAACGGCGATGTCGGCCTGGTGCTGCCCGACGCCGATGGCCGCCTGCGCGTCTGGTTCCCCGATCCCGGCCGTCCCGAGGGCGTGCGCGGCCTGTTGGCCGCGCGCCTGCCGCCGCACGAGACGGTGTTCGCCATGACCATCCACAAGAGCCAGGGCTCGGAGTTCGACCGGGTGGTGCTGGTGCTGCCCGATGCCGACACCCCGCTGCTCAGCCGCGAGCTGATCTACACCGGCATCACCCGTGCCCGCGAATCGGTGCTGCTGTGCGCCGGCGAAGGCGTGCTGCGCGCCGGCATCGCCCGCCAGGTCGAGCGCAGCAGCGGCCTGTACGAGCGCTTGTGGGGCTAGGCGCCCCGTATGGGAGCGCCCATGGGAGCGCCGCCGTCCCGGCGGCAGGGTGTGGGGAAGGGAAGCCGGCAAGATGCCGGCGCTCCCAGGGTGGATGGGCGGCCTGGGGAGCGCCGCCGTCTCGGCGGCATGGCGTAAGGGAGGAAGCCGGCAGGATGCCGGCGCTCCCAGAGGGGCATGTGAGCACCACTTGGGGAGCGCCGCCGTCTCGGCGGCAGGGCGTGGGGAAGGG
>JALVTT010000039.1 GCA_027024025.1 Sedimenticola sp. | reverse complement strand
TCGAAGATGAAGGTCATCGGAAGTTCACCCCATGGGTGAAGTCATGAAAACCGCTGGAATCGCCATTTTACGTGATCACCATCGGGTGAACGAGTCTCAGGTGGTCGGCGAAGTCACGGATTCAGGTCGATATACAGCGTGTCCGTATCGGGGAAATATTTCACTTTCATGGCTTGAACCTTCGGTCAAAAAACGCGTTGTGTACGGTTTTCCCGTCAGGCAGCAGAACAACCCGCAGATATTTTCCGCCCGCCTCCTCTATCCTCGCCCAGCGCGGAACCTACCATCGGCCTGAATAAACTCCCGCTCGGCGTTTTCTATGACATGCATGACCAGCCGGGTTATTCATGGGGACAACATTCCTGTTGTCGCAACCGTCGGAGGGGTGCCTTCTTTGTGGCCCATCCCGACCGGGAAGGCAAAGCCTGGCTGCTGGAGCAGAAATCGCAACGCGGCCGCCGACAGCCGGTCTGGCGCGCTTTCGACGGCATGCCACAGGTCAGCCGGGGTTCCGGCTACAATGGCGGCATGGATGATGAAGCCCTGCTCCGCTACAGCCGCCAGATCATGCTGCCCGAGATCAATTTCGAGGGGCAGCAGCGCCTGGCGGACAGTCACGCCCTGATCATCGGCCTCGGCGGACTGGGCTCGCCGGTGGCGCTGTATCTGGCCGCGGCGGGGGTCGGCCGCCTGACCCTGGTGGACGACGACAGGGTGGATCTGAGCAATCTGCAGCGCCAGATCGTGCATGACAGCAGCCGCATCGGCCAGGCCAAGGTCGATTCGGCGGCGGCCCGCCTGCGCGAGATCAACCCCTTGTGCGCGGTCGAGCCGCTGGCGCGCCGTCTGGACGACGCGGAGATGGCCGAACGGGTCGCGGCCGCCGACCTGGTGCTGGACTGCAGCGACAATTTCGCCACCCGTTTTCTGGTCAACCGCTGCTGCCACGCCAGCCGCACCCCGCTGGTATCGGGCGCGGCCATCCGCTGGGAGGGGCAGCTCGCGGTGTTCCGTTACGGCGAGGGCGAGGCCTGTTACCGCTGCATCTATCCCGAGGACGGCACCGAGGACCTCCGTTGCAGCGAGAACGGCGTGGCCGCGCCCCTGGTCGGACTGGTCGGGGCCATGCAGGCGATCGAGGCCTTCAAGATCCTCAGCGGGGCCGGCGAGAGCCCCCGCAACCGCCTGCTGCTGATCGACACCCTGCACCCGCAGTGGCGCGAACTGAAGCTGCGCCCCGACCCACACTGCCCGGTATGCGGCGAGGGATGATCCTCTACATCCACGGCTTCGGCAGCTGCGGCCTGGGCCGGAAATCGGCCGCCCTGCGGGACCACTTCGGGGCGGACCGGGTGCTCATGCCCGATCTGCCGCATGAGCCGCGCGAGGTCTGCGCGCGACTGGCCTCCCTGCTGGCGGAATATCCGGTCGAACTGCTGGTCGGCTCCTCGCTGGGCGGCTATTACGCCACCTGGCTGAAGGCCCGTCATGACATCCCCGCGGTCCTGATCAACCCGGCGATCGTGCCCTTTCTGCTGCTGGAGGACTATCTCGGCGAGCACCGCGGCTGCCACGACCGGCCTTTCGAGGTGACCCGCCGCACCCTGGACGAACTCCATGCCCTGTACCGCCCCGAACTGGGCGCGCACGAGCGTTACCTGGTGCTGCTGCAGACCGGCGACGAGATACTCGACTATCGCCAGGCCGCCGCATACTATGCCGGCAAGGATCTGGTCATCGAGCCCGGCGGCAGCCACCGCTTCGACAACCTGTCCGATCACCTTCCACGCATCGAGGCCTGGGCCAGACTGCATGAGCAAGACCGCCAAACCCCCGCTTGACCTGGCGCGCCTGCGCCGCGACATCGTGTTCGAGGACGAACTGATGGGGCATCGTTTCGTGTTTCACACCACCTGGGGCCTGTTCTCGCCCAAGGCCATCGACGAGGGCACCCGGCTGCTGCTGAAACACCTGGAGGTCGCGCCGGACGACCGGGCCATCGACCTGGGCTGCGGCTATGGCCCCATCGGCATGGCGATCGCCCGAAGCGCGCCACAGGGCCATTGCCTGATGGTGGACAAGGACTTCGTGGCGGTGGAATACGCCAACGCCAATCTGGCGCGCAACGGCATCGACAACGCCGAGGCCATGCTCAGCGACGGCCTGCGCCACATCCCGCCGCAGCGCTTCACCCTGGCGGTGACCAACCTTCCGGCCAAGACCAGCAAGGAACACTACTACCTGTTCTTTCACGACATCCTGGACCACCTGGAGCCGGGCGGACGTTTCTATGTGGTGGTCATCAGCGGCCTGCGGCGCTTCATCGAGCGCGCCTTCGTCGAGGTCTTCGGCAACCACAAGAAGATCAAGCAGGGCCGCCAGTACACCGTGGCCATGGCCCGCAAGGCGTGATCCGGGCGCTGCGCACTTGAGCGCAACGCATTGATTTTCCACCACCAGGCTCCTCCCCCAAACAGGATTATCGCCCGGAGAAACATCGCGGCGCCCCTCCCCCCGCCCGCGGGCGGGGGGAGGGGCGCCGCGATGTTTCTCCGGGCGATAATCC
>JALVTT010000038.1 GCA_027024025.1 Sedimenticola sp. | reverse complement strand
GTGTGGCGCGGGCCGCCCGGCCCCGGGGTCTTTGTACGCCGCGGCGGCGCGCTCAGACGGAGAAGGAGGAACCGCAGCCGCAGGTGGTGGTCGCGTTGGGGTTGCGGATCACGAACTGGGCGCCCTGCAGGCCCTCGGTGTAGTCCACCTCGGCACCCATCAGGTACTGCAGGCTCATGGGGTCGATCAGCAGCTTGACGCCGTCGGTCTCGACCACCTCGTCGCCCTCGTTGATGTTCTCGTCGAAGTTGAACCCGTACTGAAAGCCGGAACAGCCCCCGCCCTGGATGTAGATACGGAGCATCAGGTCCGGGTTGCCCTCCTCGGCAATCAGGTCGGCCACCTTCTTGGCCGCGGCCGAGGTGAACACCAGGGGGGCTTCGGATTGTTGTGCCGCTTCACTCATGGTCTGGTTCCTGTCGTCGTGGTGTGACTGTATGCCCCAAGTATCCTTTTCCTGAGCAAATTAGTCAAGAATGTCGGTCGGGCCCGCGGGCGCGGCGCGGGGGCTGTTCAGGCCTCCTGCGCGGCCTCCGTACCGGGCTCGCCGGACTCGCCGTCATAGCCCAGCATGCGCGGCTCCTGGTCCTCGCTGTGCACCAGCTGGCCGTTGACCTCGGCGCCCATGGCCATCTCCAGCAGGCGGTAATAGACAGTGCCGCTGACCCGCGCCTGCGCGGCCAGTTCGACCCGCTCGTTGGCATAGACGTCCCCGATCACGGTGCCGTTGAGAATCAGGACATCCACCCGGACATCGCCCTCGATACGCCCGTGCTCGCTGATCGTGATGGACGAGGTGCCGTCCGCCTTGCCGCTGACATTGCCCCGTACGCTGCCGTCCAGATGCAGGCCGCCCTCGAACTCGATATCCCCCGTGATCTCGGTGTCCTTGCCGATCACCGTGGATACCTTGGGGGCCTTGTAACGCTTTCTACCCATCGTCTGTCTCCGGCGCTGCGCGCCTGTGTGCATGAATACTCAGGCCGGGCCCACCTGCCACTTGAGCGTCTGCTCGAAGGGCTTGAACACCTTGTCCTTGGGATGCCCGACCACCTTCAGCTCGCGCGGGATGAAGCCCGCCGGCAGGGTCAGCAGGGCCTCGAACTTCTGAAAGTGGCGAAACCCCATCTTGAGCGGTTCCTTCAGGCCCAGGCGGCCCGAATCGATCACCGTCTCCTTGCCGGCCAGCTGCCCCTTGACCCGGATCTCCAGGCTGCCGCTGACCCGGCCCTCGCCCTTGGACCGGCGCGAGACGAGGAAGCTCAGGCGATAACTGTTGCCGTCCCCCTCGCGCTTGAGCGCCATGGACGAGATCTCCAGCCCGGTCATCTTCCCCGAGATCAGGCTGTTGAGGAAGGTGACCTTCTCGCGCAGCGCGGCCCGCTCGTCCTGCAGGGCCTTGAGCTGCTCGCGCACATCGGCCACCGCCTCGCGGTCGATCTGGCTGGCCCGCTGGTAGCGCGCGGCCAGCTCGCGCTGCCGGTCACATTCCTGTGACAGGGTCTGCAGGCGCTGCTCCAGCGCCCGGTACTCGGCATCGCTGCGTCTGGAGAAAAAACCGGCCGCCTGGCGACCCTGGTCATAGGCCAGCCAGGCCACCCCGGCCAGCAGTCCCAGTACGAGCAACAGCAACATCCACACCCGGGAGCGTCGGCTCCCCGGCGTCACGATGCGCGGCGTCTCGAAATGCTTCACCGGCATCCTCCCCTCTCCCTTGTTGTCCCCGTGTCCGGCGCCTCCCGGCGCCGGTCCAATTCCGTGTTCAGGGCGACAGGGCCACCTGCTCCAGGCCCATGCGCTCATCCAGTCCGAACATCAGGTTCATGTTTTGTACCGCCTGCCCGGCCGCGCCCTTGGTCAGGTTGTCGATGACCGACAGAACCACCACGGTATCACCCTGCTGCGGCCGATGCACTGCGATCCTGCACTGGTTGACCCCGCGCACGCTGCGCGTCTCCGGATGCGCCCCCGGCGGCATCACGTCCACGAAGGGCTCGTCCCGGTAGCGCGCCTCGAACAGGGCCTGCAGGTCCGCCTCGCCGGTGAGGCGCGCATACAGGGTGGCATGGATGCCGCGGATCATGGGCAGCAGGTGCGGCACGAAGGTCAGCCCCACCGGCGCGTCGCTGACCCAGCCCAGGGTCTGGCGGATCTCGGGCAGATGCCGGTGCCCCGGCACGGCGTAGGCCTTGAAGCTCTCGCCCACCTCGCCCATGAGCATGGCCGCGTTGGCGCTGCGCCCGGCCCCGCTGACGCCCGACTTGCAGTCCGCCACCAGGCTGCCGCTGTCCACCACCCCGGCCTCGACCAGGGGCAGCAGGCCCAGCGCGCTGGCGGTGGGATAACAACCCGGATTGGCCACCAGCCGGGCCTCGCGGATCCTGTCCCGGTTCAGCTCCGGCAGGCCGTACACCGCCTCGGCCAGGATGTCGGGACAGGCATGCGGCATGCCGTACCACTGCTCCCACAGGGCGGTGTCCTGGAGCCGGAAGTCGGCCGCCAGGTCGATCACCTTCACGCCGGCCTCCAGCAGCGCCGGGGCCATCTTCATGGCGGTCCCATTGGGCGTGGCGAAGAACACCAGGTCACACTCGGACAGGCGCTCGATATCCGGCTCGCTGAAGCTCAGGTCGAGATGTCCGCGCAGGCTCTCGTAGACCTCGCTCACCGGCCGCCCCGCCTCGGAGCGGGAGGTGATGGCCACCACCTCGACTTCGGGATGGACCACCAGCAGGCGCAGCAGCTCCACGCCCGTGTAACCCGTCCCGCCTACGATGCCTGCCTTGATCATGTTCACCCAATGTCCCGGATCAAAGCGTGCATTTTAACCCGAACCGGGCACGCAGACAGGCCCCTACATCAAATGGCGCACATTATCGATGAGGCAGGCCGGCAAGGGGTTCTGAAAACGTTGGCGGCAAGGATGCCGCCACCGAGCGTACAGGGATGAATTCACAACGTTTTTCAGAGCCCCTTGTCGGCCTGCGGTGTTTTAGATGACGTCACTCCGGACGCCCGGGATCGTCCGGCCTGCCCGCTTGGGGGTAGAATGAGCGGCTTTCAAGCGTCTCTCGTACACAGGCCATGCGTCATCATATCCGCCGTTCCAAGCGCAAGTTTCTCTCGCCCACGGCCTGGAAGGTGCGCCTGGTGTTCTGGGCCGGCGCCACCATGGTGGGGCTGGTGTGCGCGGCCCTGGCGGTGCTCGCCGACCACGCCAACGGCGCCTTCATGGCCATGGCCCGGCAGTACCCTTATCTGCCCCTGCTGGTCACCCCGGCAGGCATGGTCGGCATCGCCTGGCTGACCAACCGCTTCTTCCCCGGCTCCCAGGGCAGCGGCATCCCGCAGGCGATCGCGGCGCTGCAGATCCCGGGCAAGGCGGCCATCCTGTCGCTGCGCATCGCTGTCGGCAAGTTCGTGCTGGTCCTGCTGGGGCTGCTGGCCGGCGGCTCGATCGGGCGCGAGGGGCCTTCGGTGCACATCGGGGCCTCGATCATGTTCAGCATCGGCCGTCTGGTGCGCTTCCCACCGCACTACATGGAGCGCGGGCTGATCCTGGCCGGCGGGGCGGCGGGCGTGGCCGCGGCCTTCAACACCCCGCTGGCGGGGATCATGTTCGCCATCGAGGAGATGAGTCGCAGTTTCGAGCACCGCACCAGCGGCATCGTGACCGTGGGCGTGGTGCTGGCCGGGGTGACCGCGCTGGCCATTCTCGGGCCCTATCATTATTTCGGGGTCATCAGCACGCCGCAGGCGCCGCCCACCCAGGTCTGGCCGGCGGTGTTCCTGTGCGGCATCCTGGGCGGGGCCGCGGGCGGCCTGTTCGGGGCCCTGCTGGTCGGCGGCAGCGAACGCATCGCCCCCATTGCGCGGCGCGCGCCCCTGCGCGTGGCCCTGGTGATGGGCCTGGTGCTGGCGCTGGTCGCCTTTCTCTCCGGCTATGCGGCCTCCGGCACCGGCTACGGCGAGGCCAAGGCCATCCTCAACGGCAGCGCGGCCTATGACCCCTGGTACAGCCTGAACAAGTTCGTGGCCACCATCGCCTCCTATCTCACCGGCATTCCCGGTGGCATCTTCGCGCCCTCGCTGGCCACCGGCGCCGGGGTGGGCAGCGATCTGGCGCACTGGTTCCCGGTGGCCCCGGCCTCGATCATGATCCTGCTGGGCATGGTCGCCTACTTCTCGGGAGTGGTACAGTCACCCCTGACCGCCTTCGTGATCGTGATCGAGATGACCGCCGAGAAGGACATGCTGCTGCCGCTGCTGGCCACCGCCTTCATCGCCTACGGGGCCTCGCATCTGGTGAATCCGCGGCCGCTGTATCACACCATGGCCCATGCCTTCATCGGCTCACGCGGCGGGAAAGGAAACTCCGGCGCCGGTGGCCGGTCAAAGAACAACGACGATTCAGACACTTAGGGAGATCACATGGACGCTGTTCATACCATAGCCCTGATGATGGGCTCGGCCTGGGCATCGGGCATCAACCTCTACGCCACCATCCTGGTGCTGGGCTGGATGGGCAGCACCGGCCAGGTCGATCTGCCGCCCTCGCTGGAGGTGCTGACCGACCCCACGGTGATGGCCGCCGCCGGGCTGATGTATTTCGTGGAGTTCTTCGCCGACAAGACCCCCGGGGTGGACAGCGGCTGGGACGCCATCCACACCTTCATCCGTATCCCCGCCGGGGCCATCATGGCCGCGGGCGCCGCCCAGGGCCTGGACATCGGCCCGGCCGCGGAGCTGACCGCCTTCCTGCTCGGCGGGGGCATGGCGGCGACCAGCCACATGACCAAGGCCGGCTCGCGCCTGCTGATCAACACCTCGCCGGAGCCCTTCACCAACTGGACCGCCTCCATCACCGAGGATCTGGCGGTGATCGGCGGGCTCTGGGCCTCGCTCAACCACCCCTGGTGGTTCCTCGCCGCGCTGGTGGTGTTCCTGCTCATCGTGGCCTGGCTGCTGCCGCGCATCTGGCGCGCCCTCAAGCGCATCTTCCGCGCGGTCCGGCGCTGGTTCCGCGGCACCCCGGAAGAACCCGCGGGCACCGCGGAGACATTCCGGCAACGGCGCAAGGACGTGCTCAAGGCACTCTATCACGACGCCAAGCCATGACCGGCTGGCTGCGCCGCCAGCTGCCCAGCCTGCTGATCCTGCTGCTGGTCGGCGGCGCCGGCGCCTGGCTGCTGATGCGCCCGGCCGCGCCCCTGCCCGGACTGGAACTGGCGCTGGCCGACGGCGGCCGGCTGTCTTTGGCGGCGCAACGGGGGCGCCCCCTGGTGATCCTGCTGTGGTCGCCCGGCTGCGGGATCTGCCGCGATGACGCCGGCCGCCTGGCCGACCTGGCGCCAGAACTGGAGCGACGCGGCGCGGCCCTGCTGGTGATCGAGAGCGGCGCCGCCACAGCGCCCGACCCGCTGCCCGCCTACCCGCTCGCGCTCGACCCGGAACGGCGCTTCCTGCACGCCAGCGGCGACCGCTGGGCGCCGCCGGCGACCCTGCTGATCGACCGCAAGGGCCGGGTGCGCGAACACCTGCGCGGCGCGCTCGATCCGGCCCGCATCCTGGCCTGGCTGACCACGCAGTAATCCGCCTCCCTCCGGGGTAAGATAAGGGCCCCAATCAACGACGGAGTGCCTTCCGATGTGGCTCAAAGCCTGGCATCTGATCGGCATGGTGACCTGGTTCGCCGGCCTGTTCTACCTGCCGCGCCTGTTCGTCTATCACGCCATGAGCGAGGACGAGATCTCCAACGAACGCTTCAAGATCATGGAGCGCAAGCTGTACTACGGCATCACCATGCCGGCCGGGATCTTCACCCTGTTCTTCGGCCTGTGGATGCTCTACGACTACGCCTGGGCCGCCTATGGCGGGCAGCTGTGGCTGACCGTGAAGCTGATCCTGATCAGTTTGCTGGTCGCCTATCACCTGTATTGTGGCAGGCTGGTGGCCGACTTCCGGCACGACCGCAACACCCGATCCCATGTCTGGTTCCGCTGGTTCAACGAGCTGCCGGTGCTGATCCTGATCGGGGTGGTGCTGCTGGCCGTGCTCAAGCCGGTCTGACGCACCCCGGCCGACCCGAGGCAGTACTCAGGCACCATGCTCGCGCCCCTAGACCTCGCCCAGCAGCTGCATGCCCGCATCGCGGAACTGGCCCCGGCACTGCCCTGGTCCGGTCCCGGCAGCGTCCTCTCCCTGACCCTGGAGATCCCGCTGGAGCCGCTGCGCAGCAGCCCCGACAGCCGCCTGCCACAGTGTCTGCTGCTGTCACCCGCCCGAGGCGAGAGCCGCTACACCGTGGGCCAGGCGCGCGCCTGGCGCTTCAGCGGCCGCGGCCGGCTGCAGGGCCTGCACGCCGCCGCCCGGCAGCTGCGCGAGACCTGGCTGAGCCATGACCCCGACGATACCGGCGTGCGCCCCTTTGCCCTGGTCGGCTTTGCGCACGCCGCCGACGACCCCATGCACGGGCTCTGGTCGGACCTGCCCAACACCCTGCTGCAGGTGCCGGAACTGGCGCTGCACGGACGCCCCGGCCACAGCACGCTCACCCTGTCCACCGCCCTGCCCGCAGCGCCGGAACGCGCCCTCGCCCGCTGGCGCACCCTGCTCGACCGGCTGCTGACCGGCCCGGCGCTGGCCAACGCACCCCGGCCCGAGGCCCGCCTGCGGCGCGTCCACGAGGAGCCCGGCATGGCGGACTGGTCGCACACCGTGCGGGCCGCGCTGCGGACGATCGACCGGGGCGGGCTGGACAAGGTGGTGCCCGCCCGCCGCGTGCGAGTGCGCGGGGAGCGTCGCATCGATCCCGGCCGCCTGAGCATGGCCCTGTCCTATCTGTTCCCCGCCTGCCAGGTCCTGGACCTGCGCTTCGGCCGGACCCGTCTGGCCGCCGCCACCCCGGAGCGCCTGCTGTCCCTGCGCCAGGGCCGCGTGGAGGTGGACGCGATCGCCGGCACCGCGCCACGCGCCACCACCGGCGGCCGCGACCGCGAACTGGCCGAAGGCCTGTTCCGCTCGTCCCGCATCCGCACCGAGCATGAGCTGGTGGTGCGTCAGCTCGGCGAGGCCCTGGCCGGCCATACCCTCGAGCTGGACTGCCCGGACACCCCACGGCTGCTGCAGCTCGCGAATGTGCAACACCTGTGGACCCCGATCCGCGGCCGCGCGGCCCCCGGCGAGGATCTGCTCAGCCTGGCCCGCGTGCTCCACCCCAGCCCCTCGGTGAGCGGCTACCCGGTGCCGGCGGCGCGCGACTGGCTGGCGCGCCACGACCCGCTGCCACGCGGCTGGTACACCGGCGCCTTCGGCTGGCTGGACGACCATCTGGAAGGCGAGCTGTGGGTGCTGTTGCGCTGCGCCCTGCTGGACGGTGACAGCGCCGAGCTGTACGCCGGCGCCGGCCTGGTGGCCGGCTCGGAGGCGGCGGACGAGTACCGCGAGACCGAACACAAACTCGACGGCATGCTGGCCGCCCTGCGCTATGCCTGAGACCACCGACAACGCCTGCCTCAATCTCGCCTGGTCGCTGGCCCTGCTGCGCGGGCTGCAGGCCGCCGGGGTCGAAACCCTGGTGCTCTCGCCCGGCTCGCGCTCCACCCCGGTAGTGCAGGCCGCGGCCCGCTGCCCGGGGCTGCGATGCCATACCGTGCTGGATGAACGCGCGGCGGCCTTCTTCGCCCTCGGCCTGGCCCGCGCCGGCGGTCGCCCCGTGGCCCTGCTGGCCACCTCCGGCAGCGCCCCCGCGCACTGGTATCCGGCGGTGATCGAGGCCGACGCCTGGGGCGTGCCGCTGATCCTGATCAGCGCCGACCGCCCCCCGGAGCTGCACGGCTGGGGCGCCAACCAGACCACCGACCAGCAGCGCCTGTTCGGCACCCATGCGCGCGCCTTTCACGACCCGGGCCCGCCGCGCCCCGGCAGCGAGGCCCTGGACTTCGTCCGCGCCCTGGGCCGGCGCGCCGGCGTCGAGAGCCGCTGGCCGCGCCGCGGTCCGGTGCAGATCAACCTGCCCTTCCGCGAACCGCTGGTGGCCGGCGGGGACTGCCGGCCCGACGACGACCCCCTGCCCGCGGACGACCCGCGCCCGCGCCGCATGCCCACCGAATCCCAGTCCGCGCGGCTGCGCCGGGCCCTGGGCACCGGCCGGGGCGTGATCCTGTGCGGACCGGGTGACCACCCCGCCGCGCTCGCCCCGGGGCTGCTGCGCCTGGCACGCCGCTGGGGGCTGCCGGTCCTGGCCGACCCCCTGTCCGGACTGCGCGGCGCGGGTGACGCGGACGCCCCCCTGATCACCCGTTACGACAGCTTTCTGCGCCACCCCGGCCTGGCCGCGCGGCTGCGTCCGGACTGGGCGCTGTGTCTTGGCCGCGAGCCGGTCTCCAAGACCCTCAACCAACACCTGTCCGCCTGCCGGCGCCTGCTGATCGACCCCGAGGGCCGCTGGCCGGACAGCGCCCACCAGACGCAGGCCGTGTTCCCCATCGACCCGCTGGCGCTGTGCGAGTCCCTGGCAGAGGGCCCGGAAACAGCCCCGGACCCGGCCTGGCTGGCGGCCTGGCGGGCGGCCGAGCAGGCCACCCGGGAGCTGGCGGAGGCCTTCCTCGCGGAGGCCCCCTGGTTCGAGGGACACCTGATCCAGACGCTGCTGGAGCGGCATCCGGCCGACACCCCGCTGTTGCTGGGCAACTCGCTGCCGGTACGGCATTTCGACACCTGGTCGGGCCGCCACGCCGCGGCCGCACAGGTGTACGGCAACCGCGGGGTCAGCGGCATCGACGGCCAGGTCGCCACCCTGGCGGGCATCGCCGCGCGCCACGGCCGGGCCCGCGGCCTGATCGGCGACCTCTCCCTGGCGCACGACATCGGCGGCCTGGCCCTGGCGCGCGGACAGGCGCTGGACCTGCTGGTGATCAACAACGGCGGCGGCGCCATCTTCGACTACCTGCCCCAACGCCGCCTGCCCGATTTCGAGACCCACTGGCGCACCCCGCAGGATCTGCCACTGGCCGATGCCGCCGGCCTGTTCGGCCTGAGCCATCTGGCCGTGGACGGCCCGGATGCCCTGCATGAGGCGCTGCGGCGGCACGAGCCGGGCCCGCGCCTGATCGAGATCCTGATCGACCCGGCGCGCAGCCATGCCCAGACCCAGGCATGGTGGGACAGACTGGGCAGCGCGCCACAACTGGATCCGTCATCATTACTACCCTGAAGAAGCACCAGGACACCGCCATGACACAGCAAGCCGACTGGCAACAGGCACCCGGACTCGACTACCAGGACATCCGCTACGAACGCCTGCCCGGGATCGCCAAGCTCACCATCAACCGGCCCGAGGTGCGCAACGCCTTTCGCCCGCAGACGGTGCGCGAGCTGATGGACGCCTTCCAGCGCGCCCATCTCGATCCCGATGTCGGGGTCATCATCCTCACCGGCGAGGGTGATCTGGCCTTCTGTTCCGGCGGCGACCAGCGCGTCCGCGGCGATCAGGGCTACCAGGACGAACAGGGAGTAGAGCATCTCAACGTGCTCGATCTGCAGATGCAGATCCGGCGCCTGCCCAAGCCGGTGATCGCCATGATCGCCGGCTACGCCATCGGCGGCGGCCATGTGCTGCACCTGGTCTGCGACCTGAGCATCGCCGCGGACAACGCCCGCTTCGGCCAGACCGGCCCGCGCGTGGGCAGCTTCGACGCCGGCCTGGGCGCCGGCCTGCTGGCGCGCACCGTGGGCCTGAAGAAGGCCAAGGAGATCTGGTTCCTGTGCCGCCAGTACGACGCCCATGAGGCCCTGCGAATGGGCCTGGTCAACACCGTGGTGCCGCTGGCCGATCTGGAACGGGTCACCCTGGAGTGGTGCCGACAGATACTCCAGCTCTCGCCCACCGCCCTGCGCCTGCTCAAGTCCGCCTTCAACGCCGACACCGACGGTCTGGCCGGCATCCAGGAACTGGCCGGCAATGCCACCGGGCTGTTCTACGGCACCGAGGAGGCGCGCGAGGGCAAACAGGCCTTTCTGGAAAAGCGCCCGCCGGACTTCCGCCGCTTCCGGCGCCGTCCATGAACCCGCTCCGGCGCAAGCTGGCGCGGGCCTGGGCCGCGATCAGGCCGCGCACCCTGGTGCTGTCGCTGGCCCCGCTGCTGCTGGGCAGCACCCTCGGCGCGCTGCACACCGGACGGATCGCCTGGGCGCCGCTGCTGACCGCCCTGCTGGCCACCGTGCTGATCCAGAGCGGCACCAATCTGCACAACGACGCGGCCGACTTCGAGCGCGGCGTGGACACCCCCGCGCGCAGCGGCCCGCCGCGCGCCGCGCAGCAGGGCTGGTTCAGTCCGCGCGCCATACGCCGCGCCGCCCTGGCCTGCTTCGGCCTGGCCTTCGCGCTGGGGATCTATCTCGCATTGCGGGGCGGCTGGCCCATCGTGCTGATCGGCCTGGCCTCGCTGGCGGCCGGCTATCTCTACACCGGCGGCCCCCGGCCGATCGCCTACGGCCCCTGGGGCGAACTGTTCGTCTGGCTGTTCTTCGGCGTGATCGCGGTCGCCGGCAGCGACTATCTCCAGACCCTGCGGTTCCGCGCCACGCCCCTGCTGGCCGGCGCCGCCCTGGGCCTGCCCGCGGCCGCGGTCCTGCTGCTGAACAACTACCGCGATCTGGAAGGCGACCGCGCCGCGGGGCGCCGCACCCTGGTGCAGCTGCTCGGTCGCCCCCGGGCACGCAGACTGTACGCCGCCCTGCTGATCCTGCCCCTGGTGCTGATGGCCGCCACGCCCGCACTGCGCCCCGCCGCCCTGGCCACCGCCGGACTGCTGCCGGTCGCCGCCTGGCTGATCCTGCGCCTGTGGCGCCTGCCGCCGGGACCGGGCCTCAACCCCCTGCTGGCGCACACCGCCCTCTACACCCTGGGCCTGGCCCTGCTGGCGGTGCTCGGCCTGCTGCCGGCATGAGCGCGGCCATCGACGCCGTGCGTCTCAGCCCCTACCGGCTGCCGCTGCGCATCCCCTGGCGGAGCGCGCGCGCGCGGATGCAGACCCGCGACGGCCTGCTGCTCCGGCTGTGCGCCGGGCGGCACTGCGGCTACGGCGATTGCGCCCCGCTGCCGGCCATGGGCAGTGAGACCCTGCGGCAGTCGGAGCAATGGCTGGCCCCCTTGCTGGCCGCCCTGCCCGGCACCCCGCCGGAGACCGCGCTGGCGGCACTGCGGCTA
>JALVTT010000037.1 GCA_027024025.1 Sedimenticola sp. | reverse complement strand
GCGCAGAAGGCCAACGAGGGCTGAGGAAGCGGCGGCTTGCCCCCCTCCCGACCTCCCCCCGCATGCGGGGGGAGGTCGGGAGGGGGGCAAGCCGCCGCTTCCTCAGCCCTCGTTGGCCTTCTGCGCCGCGGCGATGACGTCGGCGCCCACGTCCTTCTCGAACTTCTTCCACACCGGCTTGAGCGCGTCCACCCACTCCTGGCGCTGCGCCGGGGTCAGGGTGCGCACCGTGCTGCCGGCGGCGATGATCTTCTGCTTGTTCTGCTCGTTGATCTGCGTGGACACCTTGTTACGCTCGGCGGTCACTTCCTTGAGGATGCGCGCCAGCTGGCTGCGCACATCGTCCGGCAGGCCGTTCCAGAACTCGGTGGAGGTCACCACCAGATAGTCCAGCACCCCGTGGTTGGTCTCGGTCACCCCGTCCTGCACCTCGAAAAACTTCTTGGTGTAGATGTTGGACCAGGTGTTCTCCTGACCGTCCACCACGCCGGTCTGCAGGGCCCCGTACACCTCGGAGAAGGCCATCTTCTGCGGGATGGCGCCGAGCTGCTCGAACTGGGCCTTGAGCACATCCGAACTCTGGATGCGGAACTTCAGCCCCTTGGCGTCGGAGGGATGAATCAGCGGCTTGTTGGCCGACATCTGCTTCATGCCGTTGTGCCAGAAGGCCAGGCCCTGCAGACCTTTCTTCTGCATCGCATTGAGCAGCTTCTGCCCGGTCGGCGAGTTCTGGAAGCGGTCCACCGCGTTGATGTCCCTGAACATGAACGGCAGATCGAAGATCCGGTACTGCTTGGTGTACTTCTCGAACTTGGACAGCGAGGGCGCGGCCATCTGCACGTCCCCCAGGAGCATGGCCTCGAGCACCTTCTTGTCGTTGTAGAGCTGCTTGTTGGGATAGACCTTCATGCAGACCTTGCCATCCATCTCCTTGTTGACCCGCTGGGCCAGCAGCGCGGCCGCCTCACCCTTGGGATGCCCCTTGGCGGCGGTGACATGGCTGAACTTGATGACGATCTCGCCCGGATCACAGCCCTCGGACGCCAGGCCGGCGCCGGAGACCAGCGCCAGGGAGACGGCCGCGGCCAGGAATGTCGGTTTGTTCATTGGATATCCTCCTGTTTATTGTTTGGTGAATCCCCGGTCAGGGATCCCGCTCGAGACATCGGCGATGCCTGGAAGCCTGCAAGCAAGACCGGTGCCAGACAGCGCACCCAGCAGCGACGCGGATAGCCCCGGCCCGATCGGCGGATTCCCATCCATTCAGCCACTCCGGCCGGGTCAAAGCCTGCCCATCTCAGGTCTTGTAGTGGTTCTTGTCCAGTCCGTACTTGCGCATCTTGTCATACAGCGTCTTGCGCGGCACGCCCAGGGCCGCCATGGTGTCCTTGATGCTGCCCTTGTGCTGCGCCAGCTGTTGCTGGATGACGCTCTTCTCGAAACACTCCACCTGCTGCGGCAGGGTCAGGGCCGGCTCCTGGGTGCCGCCATGCAGCAGCCGCTCCAGGTCGTAATCGAGCTGATCGCCCAGCAGCACATAGCGGTCGGCCACATTGCGCAGCTCGCGCACATTGCCCGGCCACGGGTGCAGCAACAGGGCGCGGATCTGGTCCGGGTCCGGCACCGGCACCTCGATGCCGTAACGCGCGCTGGCCACCAGCATGAAGTGCTGGAACAGCAGCGGGATGTCCTCGAGCCGCTCGCGCAGCGGCGGGATCTCCAGGGTCACCACGTTCAGGCGGTAATACAGATCCTCGCGGAAGCGCCCCTGCCCGCCCTCGGCACGCAGATCCACCTTGGTCGCCGCGACCACCCGCAGATCCAGCGGGATGCTCTCGTTCGAGCCCAGGCGCTCGATGGCGCGCTCCTGCAGCACCCGCAGCAGCCGCACCTGCACCGCGGGCGGCATGCTCTCGATCTCGTCCAGGAACAGGGTGCCGCCATTGGCGTGCTCGAAGCGCCCGATACGCCGGCTGCGCGCATCGGTGAAGGCCCCGGCCTCGTGTCCGAACAGCTCGGCCTCGATCAGATTTTCCGGGATGGCGCCGCAGTTGACCGCCACGAAATGCCGCGCGCGGCGCCCGCTGTGTTCGTGCAGGGCGCGCGCCACCAGCTCCTTGCCGGTGCCGGTCTCGCCCTGGATGAGGATGTCGGCATCGGTGTCGGCCAGGCGCGCGATGGTGTCGCGCAGGCGCTTCATGGCCGGGGTGTTGCCCACGATGCGCGGCCCGGGCGCGCTCTGCATCTCCAGCTCGCGACGCAGACGCCGGTTCTCCAGATTCAGCGCGCGCCGGCTGGCGGCGCGGCGCACCGTGTCCACCAGACGGTCCACCGAGAACGGCTTCTCGATGAAGTCATAGGCCCCGTCACGCATCGCCTGCACCGCCATGGAGACATCCCCGTGCCCGGTGACCAGGATCACCGGCAGCTCCGCGTCCAGCCCCTGCAGACGTTTGAGCAGCTCCAGCCCGTCCATGCCGGGCATGCGGATATCGCTCACCACCACGCCGGGCCAGTCGCTGTCGATCCTCGGCAGGGCGTCCTCGGCCCGGGCAAAGGCCCGCACCTCGAAACCGGCCAGCTCCAGGGTCTGCGCATTGGCCTGGCGCACGCTCTGCTCGTCGTCGATAAAGATCACCGGGATGCTGTCATTCACTGCCGCTCAACTCCAGAGTCAGGACAAAGACCGCACCGCCCTGCGGCGCGTTGGCCGCGGTGATGCGCCCCCCCATGTTATCCGCTATCTGCTGCGAAATCGCCAGCCCCAGGCCCAGCCCCGACTTGCGCGTGGTAAAGAAGGGGTCGAAGATCTGTTCCAGATAGGCCTCCGGGATGCCGGGACCGTTGTCCACCACCCGCAGATCCACCCGGCGCCGGTCGGCGTGCCGTTGCAGCTCGATCCGGATGCAGGGCGCCGGCTCGTTTTCCAGGGCATGCAGGGCATTGCCGATCAGATTGACCAGGACCTGCTCCAGGCGCGTGGCGTCGGCCTGCACCCAGACATCGGCGATCGCCGGATCGGTCTCCACCCGCACCCCGGCACCCCGGATGTCCGCCTGCAGCAGACCGAGGCTCACCTCCAGGGCCTGCTGCAGCCCGACCCGGCTCAGGCGCTCGTCCGAGCGGCGCGCAAACAGCTTGAGCTGGGAACTGATGCGCGCCATGCGATCCACCAGTTCCCGGATCTCGACCAGATTGGCCGCCACCTGCGCGTGCGCGCCGCGCTCCAGCAGCAGGCGCGCATTGTCGGCATAGCTGCGGATCGCGCTCAGCGGCTGGTTCAGCTCGTGGTTGATACTGGCCGAGAGCTGCCCCAGCACCGCCAGCTTGGCGGCCTGAACCAGCTCGTCCTGGGCGGTGCGCAGGGCCTCCTCGGCGCGCCGCCGGTCCTCCACCTCGCGCTGCAGATCGGCGGTACGCAGGGCCACCCGCTGCTCCAGTTCGGCGTGCGCCTTCTCCAGCGCCTCGCGCGCCTCGCGGTCGCAGCGGATACGCTCGGCGCGGCGCGCCCGACCCTGCAGCCACAACACCACCACCAGGGACAGCAGCAGAAAGGCCGCCACCACCATGCCGCCGGCGACCAGGGCCTCCCGGCGCACCTCGCGGGTCGGCTGCAGGAACAACACCCGCCAGCCCGAGGACGGCATCTCCAGGCCGTCCAGCAGATACTCGCGGGGCCCCTCCCGGGTCTGCATGCGCACCCGCTCGAAACCGTCCTCCGAGGCCAGCCGCCGCAGCGGCAGCGGTCGGAAATCGACCCCCGGATAACGGGCGCTGGCGACCAGGCGCGCGCGCACCGCCGGCGTCAGCGGCCCCAGGCTGTGATACAGCCAGCCCGGCTCCGAGGCGATGAACACGATATCGTCCGGGTCCACCACCAGCACCCGGTCGCGCGACTTGCGCCAGGCCGACTCGATCCGCTCCACGGCCATCTTCAACACCACCACCCCGGCCGGGTGGCCCAGCTCCATGACAGGATAGGAAAAATAATAGCCGCGCACCCCCGAGGTGGTGCCCAGCGCGAAATAGCGCCCAGCCCGACCCTGCATGGCGGTGCGGAAATACGGCCGAAAGGCGAAATTTCGCCCGATGAAGGTGTGGTCCGACTGCCAGTTGCTGGCCGCCACGGTCAGCCCCTCGGCATTCATCAGATAGATGTCCAGCGCGCCGGTGCGCGCCGCGGCCTGTTCGAAATACTCGTTGAGCGCCTGGATGGCCGAATAGTTTCGCGGCTGGCGCAGCACCTTGAGCACCCGCTGATTGGTGGCCAGCAGCGCCGGGATGGACTCATAGCGCGCCAGCTCGCCGGACAAGCTGGCGGCGTACAGGGCCAGACGCTGGTGCGCGGTCTGCTGGCGCGCCGCCAGCCCCCGCTCGAAGACGACCCCGGAAACCGCCCAGGCGGTCGCCAGCGCCAGCAGGAGGAACAGCCCCAGCAGACCGGCCCCGAGACCCGCCGGCCGCGAGGCACCCCGACTGTCCCGGTCCGCGATACTCATACGGAGAACCTTGGTGCGATCATTTGAACAAGACTATACACGGCCGAGCCCCTAACCCATCCGATACTCGGTTATTTCAACCCGGAGATAGCAGTCTGTCGGACTGAACCAAAGGAATCATAGAGACAGCAAGCTGCTTGATGTTTCACGCCCTGGAGGTAGGCAGGTGTCCCGAGCCGCTGACTGGGACGTTCATCGGCCTTGGGTATGAACCATACGCCAATACCGACTCTAACTTGAGAGCAATGGATGACTGAACCCGGTATTCAGACCATCTGCATCATCCGATGAAGACGTTTGCAGTTGTAGGCAGGACCCACCAGCTTCCATTCGCCCTCGACCTTCTCCAGGCCGCGTAACAGAAATTGCCTGAAGCCCATCACCCCCTTGATTATGCCAAACACCGGTTCCAGGGTTTGCTGCCTCAGGCGGCGCTTCTTGTCGCCCCTTTCGGTCCTGATGCACTGTTGCATCCGTTTGATCCACGGTTGTGAGTTGGCCAGTGGAGCCTTGGATACTTAGGGTGGACGAAAATCGTACTGACGCACCTTGCCGCGACCCGTGCGGTCACCGACCAGGTGGACGACGGCCTGTCGGCGGTCTACACCTTCTTCGATCCAGACCAGCCCCGGCGCTCGCTGGGCACCTTTGCCATCCTCTCCCAACTGGCGCTGTGCCACCGCCTTGGTCTGCCCTACCTCTACCTCGGCTACTGGGTGCGCGATTGCGCCAAGATGGCCTACAAGGCCGACTTCCGGCCGCTGCAACTGCTGATCGACGGGCAATGGCGGGAGTTCGGGGTGGATGAGGAGATTCCAGCGGTTTAGGGTGGGCGGTGCGGTTCCTTCGTCACCGGCACCCTACGGGCCAGCCCCCTCCCGGCCTCCCCCACGAGTGGCATTACTGTCCGGGGAAAATGAACAAGACTTCTACCGTGGGCAAAGTGCCCTGCTTTTGCCGGGAGCGCCGGCGTCTCGCCGGCATTCCGACGGGTCTCATTCCATCCATCGTCGCTTGTTGCCGCTTCGCGGCAGGCCATTCTTGATGCGGGCGGCGGCCCGCACGCGCGTTCCTTTTCTTTGCTTGCCCAAAGAAAAGGAACCAAAAGAAAGGGCACCCGAAGGCTTGCCCTCCGCTGCGCTCCGGGTGCCCTGCGCTTCTCGGCCCGGAAGCGGCGCTGCGGAACTCGCTCCCTTCGGTCGCTCAGACAGTCCTCGCGCTTCTCGCTTCCGGCCCTGCGATGCTCGGCTGCGCCAACGGGACCCGGGCACTCCGTAGCCGGCCTGGCGTGCTGTTCGAGTCGTCCCTTTATCACATCTCTCATTGGCTCTTTCAGGACAAAGTGTTTGGTCATATCGAACAATCTTTCCCCGGACAACAGTGCCCGCCCGCGGGGAGAGGTTGGGAGGGGGGAAGAGAAGCTCAGCCGTCCGCCTTCAGGGCCTGGCGCTCCATCAGATAACACAGGCAGTCCTGGCGGATCACCGCGGCGTCGGCGGTGAGCATGGAAGGCATCAGGGGGCGGCGGGTGCGCAGCTCCCCCTGTTCGATGCCGAAATAGCGCTCGGCCACCGCGCGGTCGTGCTCGTCACGCACCTCCAGCGGCAACCGGTCGATGCCGTTGACCCGCGCCAGGGGGGTGCCGGCCGGGAGCTCGCGGAAGTTGAGCCGTTCCAGGTCGCTGACGAAGTCGATGTTGTAGCCGTTGTCGCCAAAGCCGAAGGAGATCTCCGGCGGGATCTTGACCACCGCCACGGTATGAAACAGGTCGATGTCGTGCGACGGCACCGGGTGTTCCGGCAGCTCCGCCAGGTGCAGGCAGGCGTCGATGTACTCCGCCGCGTGCCGGGTGCCGTGCGCCTGCCCGACCTTGCCGCATTCCAGGGTCACCGAGGGCGCGAGCGCGGCCATGGCCATGGAGGCCACGCCGCGCGGCCGCTCGAAATACACCACGGTGCGCGAGAACAGGGTGGCCAGGTGCAGGGCCTGGCGCTCCAGCACGTTGACGCAGGCGTAGTGCGGATTCATGCCGGTGTTGTTGTGCACATCGATGCAGGCGAAGGGCTCGCGATCGGCCATGCGCTCGACCACCTCGCGCATGGTCGCCGCCTCCGGTCCGTGCTGGATCTCGCCGCCCGGCCAGACGCGGTTGTAGTCCGGCTGCTCCGGCAGGTGGCGCAGGCCCTGGGCCGCGGCCGCGGTGTTGGCGACAAACAGGCTCAGGGCGCGCGGCAGGTCCAGCCCGCCGTCCTGGTGATAGCGGCGCAGCACCCGCCGCGCCGCGTCCCAGCCGGTGGTCTCGTTGCCGTGCATCAGCACCGAGACGAACAGCGGCTCGGGACGCCGCCCGGGCAGGTGGATCAGGGTCGGTCCGCCCAGGTGTTCGTGCAGCTGGCTGGCGTCCACCCGCAGCAGATCCTCGGGCATATCGTCGCGTTCGCGCAGCAGGCTCAGATCGCCCATTCGTGCACCGGCAGGCCGGCCTCCTGCTGTTGCGCATAGGCCAGCACCAGACCGGGCCAGTCCTCGCCGTGACGTCCGATCCACTCGCGCTGCCAGGCCGAGCCGGTGCGGCCGCTGCGCACCCGGCCGTCGATGATGTCCAGCCAGCGCCGGGCCTCCTCGCGAGCCAGCCCGGCCGAGACCAGGCCGTCTCCGGCCAGCGGCAGCAGACGCTCGAGAATCAGCTCGCGCAGCGCTCCGCGCTTGCCGTCCAGCCAGTCCACCCGGGCCTCCAGGCCATAACGCGCGGCGGCATAGAAGGCCGCGTGCGCGCGCGCGAAGGGCAGCCCGGCCTCCGGCGGCGCGGGAGACTGGATCAGGCTCATCATCAGGCCGACGAAGAAGGCCGTATCGGCGACCAGGTCCAGGGCGCTGGTGCCGGCCGCGATCACCCGGTGCTCGATGCGGTAGTGCGGATCACCGCTGTCGTCGAAGCCGACCAGGGGCCTGTTCCAGCGCCAGATGGTGCCGTTGTGCAGGCGCAGATGGGCCAGGCGCGTCTCCGGCGCGTCCATCAGATCGGGCAGCAGCACGGGATAGCGCAGGCGGTTGGCCTCGAAGCACTCCAGGATGGAATCGCGCGCGTAGCGCACGCCGAAGGTGACCCGCCGCGAATAGTCGGAGGCGCCCACCGCGATGGCCTGCTCGAACACCGGGATGCGGGTCTCCTCCCACAGGCGGTGCTGCATGAAGAAGGGCGAGTTGGCGCCCACGGCCACGGTCGCCGCGGACACCATCTTGGCGCTGTTGAAGGCCCGCACCGCGTGCTCCGAGGCCACCTGCAGATGGATCTGCAGCGAGGTGGTAGCCGATTCCAGCATCACATCGTGGTGCAGATGATCGAGCGTCTGCCGGCCCTCGATGTGCAGCTCGACCGGCTGTCCCCGGCGCTGCCGGAACACCTGTTCGTTGAGCGCGTGATAGCGCGACATGGCCGAGATATTGCCCAGGTGCAGATGTTCATGCCCCACGGTGGGCAGGATGCCGATGCTCAGCGCCTGCATGTCCAGGGCGCGCGCGGCGCGTTCGCAGCGGCGCCAGCGCGCCAGCAGGGATCTGTGCATGCGGTCGAACATGCCGGGGCGGAAGTCCAGCGGGGCATCGTTGATCTCGAAATTGAACAGCGCCAGCTCGGGCACCACCTCGGGATCGGCGACCTGTTCGAGAAACTCGCGGTTGCGCGGCGCCGGCATGCCCTGCGCGTCCACCAGCCAGCCCTCCAGTTCGAAGCCGAGGCGGAAGGGCTTGCCGCGCAGACGGCCTTCGCGCTCCCAGGCATGCAGCAGCGCGGTCTCGCGGTCGAGCCGGCGGCGGAACTCGGCAAAGGCCTCGCGCTTGAAATGGCTGTCCTGGATCTCCTGGCCCATGCGCCAAGACTATCACTATTGTCGGCGCAGCATGCGGTCCAGCGCCTGCAGCCGTTGCGGCGTGCCCACGTCCAGCCAGCGGCCCCGGTGATGCATGCCGCCGACCCGGCCGCGGGCGATCGCCCCGCGCAGCAGGGGCGCCAGCGGAAAGGCCCCGGGCTCGCAGCCATCGAACAGGGCATGGCGATAGACGCCCACCCCGGCGAAGGTCAGGCGCGGCCCCTGTTCCACGACCCGGCCCGCCGCATCCAGGGCGAAGTCGCCCCGCGGGTTGTGCGCGGGATTGTCCACCAGCACCAGCCAGGCCAGATCGCCGGGGTCGATGGCCAGCGCGCCCGGATCGAGATCGCACCAGACATCGCCATTGATCACCAGGAAGGGATCGCCCAGCAGCGGCAGGGCCTTGAGGATGCCACCCCCGGTCTCCAGGGCCCGGCCCTCGCCCTCCGCCGAGTAGCGGATGCGCGCGCCCCAGCGGGCGCCGTCGCCCAGACGCTGTTCGATCATCGCGCCCAGGTGCGCGTGGTTGATCACGATGTCACGGATGTCCGCCGCCACCAGGCGCTCGATATGCCACTGGATCAGCGGCCGCCCGCCGGCCTCCAGCAGGGGCTTGGGGCAGTGGTCGGTGAGCGGGCGCATGCGCTCGCCGCGCCCGGCGGCGAGGATCATGGCGGTGCGGGGATGCAGGGGTCCGGTCATGGCGGCATTGTGTTTGCGCCCTTCGCGGTTCACTTCCCCCGACGGGCTCAGCCCTTGGACTTCATGGCGTCGAAGAATTCCTGGTTGGTCTTGGTCGCCTTGAGCTTGTCATACAGGAATTCCATCGCCGCCAGCTCGTCCATGGGATGCAGGATCTTGCGCAGGATCCAGATCTTTTGCAGCTCCTTCTCGGGGATCAGCAGCTCCTCGCGGCGGGTGCCGGAGCGGTTGATGTGGATCGCGGGGAAGATGCGCTTCTCGGCGATGCGGCGGTCGAGATGCACCTCCATGTTGCCGGTGCCCTTGAACTCCTCGTAGATCACATCGTCCATGCGCGAGCCGGTCTCCACCAGGGCGGTGGCGATGATGGTCAGCGAGCCGCCCTCCTCGACGTTGCGCGCCGCGCCGAAGAAACGCTTGGGCTTCTGCAGGGCGTTGGCGTCCACGCCGCCGGTGAGCACCTTGCCCGAGGAGGGGATCACGGTGTTGTAGGCGCGCGCCAGACGGGTGATGGAATCGAGCAGGATCACCACGTCGCGCTTGTGCTCGACCAGGCGCTTGGCCTTTTCGATCACCATCTCGGCCACCTGCACGTGGCGCGTGGCCGGCTCGTCGAAGGTGGACGAGATCACCTCGCCGCGCACCGAGCGGGCCATCTCGGTCACCTCCTCGGGGCGCTCGTCGATCAGCAGCACGATCAGGTAGCACTCGGGATGGTTGACGGCAATCGACTGCGCGATGTTCTGGATGAGCATGGTCTTGCCCGCCTTGGGCGGAGCCACGATCAGGCCGCGCTGGCCCTTGCCGATGGGCGCCACCAGCTCGATGGTGCGCGCGGTGATGTCCTCGGTGCTGCCATTGCCCAGCTCCAGGTTGAACTTCTCGTTGGCGAACAGCGGCGTGAAGTTCTCGAACAGGATCTTGTTCTTGGCGTTCTCGGGCTTGTCGAAATTGATCTCATCGACCTTGAGCAGGGCGAAATAGCGCTCGTTGTCCTTGGGCGGCCGGATCTTGCCCGAGATGGTGTCGCCGGTGCGCAGGCCGAAGCGGCGGATCTGGCTGGGCGAGACATAGATATCGTCCGGCCCGGCCAGATAGGAGGAATCACCGGAACGCAGAAAACCGAAGCCGTCCTGCAGGATCTCCAGCACCCCGTCGCCGTAGATGTCCTCGCCCTTCTTGGCGTGCGCCTTGAGGATGGCGAAGATCAGGTCCTGCTTGCGGGAGCGACCCATGTTTTCGATTTTCATCGAGCTGGCGAGCGCCTGCAGCTCGGGTACGGGCATTTTCTTGAGTTCGGTGAGATTCATAACAGCCTGTGGCGATCAATACTTTGGTGGAAGTGGGAAGCAGGATTCCGTACACCCGGCAGTGCGTATGGTCTGAACGAATGCGGATACCTGGTGCGGATACCCAATGCAGATGGCTGGGGGAAACAACGGCCGGAACGGCGGTTTGCTGAATTCTAGCACGGGTTTTCGATTCGTCCACCCCGTGACCGGAACAGGGCCGGGCGATTCCCTCCGCCCCGGCCGCCGTGGCGATTACAGATTGCTGTCGATGAAGGCGGTCAGCTGCGACTTGGACACCGCCCCCACCTTGGTGGCCTCGACCTCGCCGCCCTTGAACAGCATCAGCGTGGGGATGCCCCGGATCCCGTAGCGCGGCGGGGTGTTGGGGCTGTCGTCGATGTTCAGCTTGGCCACCTTGACCCGCCCATCGTACTCGTCCGCGATCTCGTCCAGCACCGGCGCGATCGCCTTGCAGGGACCACACCACTCGGCCCAGTAATCCACCAGCACCGGGGTGTCGGATTGCAACACCTCGGCCTCGAAGGTGTCGTCTGTCACGTGCACGATCTTGTCACTCACTCGGGTTCTCCAGGGTATTCGGTAAAACGGAATCGGGCCGCGTGGATGGCGCAACCGCGCCGGGCCTCGCTCAATTTGAGCCCAAGGCGCAGCGCTTTTCAAGTCCAAAAGCCGCCGGAATCGGCCCAATTCCGGTATGCTTGGGGACCATGAGCGACAAACACCTGACAAAAACCCGTTTCGACAGCTTTCCGTTTTCCGAATCCATCCTCGACGGCGTGCGCGAGGCCGGCTTCGAATACTGCACCCCCATCCAGGAGGCGACCCTGCCACTGGCCCTGGAGGGCAGGGACATCGCCGGCCAGGCCCAGACCGGCACCGGCAAGACCGCGGCCTTCCTGCTGGCCATCCTGCACCTGCTGGACCAGGAGCCCGCCGACCCGCGCCGCCGGCGCAACCAGCCGCGCGCCCTGGTGGTGGCCCCCACCCGCGAGCTGGCGATCCAGATCCACCGCGACGCCGAGGTGCTCGCCTCGCACACCGGACACCATGTGCGGGTGGTCTATGGCGGCACCGACTACGAGAAGCAGCGCAAGCAGCTGGAAGAGGGCGTGGACATCCTGATCGGCACGCCCGGCCGCCTGATCGACTACTTCAAGCAGCGCGTGTACGACCTGCGCGCCATCCAGGCCCTGGTCCTGGACGAGGCCGACCGCATGTTCGATCTCGGCTTCATCAAGGACATCCGCTATCTGATGCGGCGCTGCCCCAGGCCCGACGATCGGCTCAGCATGCTGTTCTCGGCCACCCTCTCCTACCGGGTGCTGGAGCTGGCCTACGAACACATGAACAACCCGCAGAAGGTGGTCATCGAGGCCGAGCAGATCACCGCCGACCGGGTGCGCGAGGTCGGCTACATGGTGGCCAACGACGAGAAGATCCCGCTCCTGATCGGCCTGCTGAACCGGCTCGAGGCGGCGCGCGCCATCGTGTTCGTCAACACCAAGCGCGAGGCCGACCGGGTCTGGGGCTTCCTCGAGGGCAACGGACACAAGGCGGCCATCCTCTCCGGCGACGTGCCGCAGAAAAAGCGCGAGAAGCTGCTGGCCCGGTTCGCCGACAACGAGGTCTCGGTACTGGTCGCCACCGACGTGGCGGCGCGCGGCCTGCACATCCCCGGCGTGACCCATGTATTCAACTACGACCTGCCGGACGACGCCGAGGACTATGTGCACCGCATCGGGCGCACCGCGCGCGCCGGTGCCGAGGGCGACGCGGTCTCCTTCGTGTGCGAGACCTACGCCTTCTCGCTGCCCGACATCGAGGACTATATCGGGCACAAGATCCCGATCGAGCCGGTCGGCACCGAACTGCTGGCCGAGGTCGATCCCGCCAGCCGGGTGCGCATCGAGCGCAAGCGCCGGCCGCCGCGTGGCAAGGGCCGAGGCGGCGACGGGCGGCGGCGTTCACACGGCGGCGGCCAGCGCAAGCGGGGCGGCGGACGTCCGCGCCGGGACTGAGCGGCATCAAGAATCCCCGCTCGTGGTCGATAATGGTGCATGGAAGGTGATCCTGGAACCCGATATCCCATGAAACTGCGTGTCCGCCTGCTCCTGATCGCACTGTGCCTGCTGGGCGCGGGCAGCGCGCAGGCGGCGGCCTCCCAAACACTCACCATCGGGATCTTCCCGCGCTGGCCCGAGGCCCGGGTGCAGCGCATGTTCGCGCCCATCGCCGACTACCTGGGCGAGCAGCTCAACCGCCCGGTGCGCGTGCTCAGCGCGCCGGACTTCGCCGCCTTCTGGGATCTGGTCCGCTCCGGACAGCTGGACCTGGTGCATTACAACCAGTACCACTACATCAAGGCCCACCAGCGCTTCGGCCACCGCGTGATCCTCAAGAACCAGGAATTCGGCCGCGACCGGATCCGCGCCGCCATCCTGGTGCCGGCCGACAGCAGCGCGACCCGGATCAGCGACCTGCGCGGGCACAAGATCCTGTTCGGCGGCGGACGCAGCGCCATGGTGTCCTACATCCTCGCGCGCCAGGTCCTGCAACAGCACGGGCTGGGGCCGGACGATTATCTCAGCGCCTTCTCCACCACCCCGGTCGGCGCGGTACGCGACATGTTCTTCGGCCAGGGCGACGCCGCCGGGATCGGCGATGTCATCCTGCAGCGCCGGGACAACCCCTGGCGGCGTCTGGAACGGCCCGCGCCGCGGGTGCTGGCGCTGAGCCAGCCCATCCCGCAGCTGCCCTGGGCGGTGACCCCGCGCGTCAACCGCGATACCGCGCTACGCATCCAGGCCGCCCTGCTGGCCCTGAACAACACGCCCAAGGGCCAGCACCTGCTGCGCCTGGCCGGGCTGAGCGGCCTGCGCACCGCGCAAGACGCCGAGTACGACCCGGCGCGCGAGATCGTCCATCAGGTGCTCGGGGAGGCCTACTGAGACCATGGACGCGGCCACTCACAGAACCCTGCAACAGCGCCTTGGCTTGCAAAGCTACCGGGGACGCTACCTTTGGATCACCGCGCTGGTCAGCATCCTACTGATTGCGCTGACCCTGTTGGTACAAAAAGAGGTCCGGCACCATACTACCGAGGCCGCGAGTACCGCGGCCTTGCATGCCTCCGTGATTAGCGCCTTCACCGACGCCCAGCAGAACCTGCACCGGCTGCGCGAGGCCCTGCTGAGCTTCGCCCTCGACCCCACGGCCATGCCCCCGGCCAGGATCCATACCCTCATCAGGCAACTACAGCTGAGCCTGGAGCGGGTCGGCCGGCGGCTCGGCCCCCAGGACACCGATCTCAAGCAGACCCTGGGTCTGATGCTGCAGGACGGCCTGGCCCTCGAACAGGAGGTGGATCGGCTGGTCCACACCCGTCTCGATACCAACGCCTGGGTTCCGGCCAGCCGCACCATGAAGCAGATGGTGCCCGACGCCCAGGCCATCATCGGCCATCTGCAGAACATCAAGACCCTGCTCGCCGACGACCCAGGCACCGCCGACCTGCGGGAACAAGCCCTGGAACTGCGTGTACGCTGGCAACAGGTACTGGGCGAGACACGCCTGATCGTGGCCAATCGCTTCGGCACATTCACCACCAACGCGGTCCAGGCCATGGCCGCGCGGGCGCGTAACCTGGCGGATTATCTGCAAGCCTTCGAGAATCAATTGGCTCAGCTGACACGCGAAGCCGGCAAACGTGATGATGCCTTCGTCGCGGAGGAGGCGACCGCCATCCGCGAGACCCTGGCTCGCTGGAACAACGGCTACCAGCGCCTGATGGTCCTGCTCAACCGCGACGGCTGGCGCCAGGACCTGGTGCTGCTGCAGCAGGACATCGACCCGGTGATCGAGCGTATGAACCAGCGCCTCGGCGGCGCGCGCCTGCAGCTGCAATCCGATACCCAGGAACAGCAGGTAGACCTGCTGCACGACGGCGAACTGCTGGCACAAGGCATTGGCTGGTTGAGCCTGGTCCTAGTCAGCTTGTTTATCCTTGGCTATCTGGGATTTCAGCGCTGGCTGTTGCGTCCCATCGAACACATCTCCGAGCAACTGCAGCGCGAGGGCCGAGGCGAAGACACGGTGGCTGGCCAGTGGGCTCCGGTCAGTGAGACCCACGAACTGATCCGCTCCTTCCGCGAGATGCGCGAACAGGTGCGCGCGCGCGAGAAGCGTCTGGACTACATGGCTTTCCACGACACCCTGACTGGGCTGCCCAACCGCGCGATGTTCCATCAGCGCCTGAACGAGGCTCTGCGCACCGAGCTGTCCCACGGCCGCGAGGTGGCGGTGCTGTTCATGGACCTGGACCGCTTCAAGCACATCAACGACACCCACGGGCATCTGATCGGCGACAAGCTGCTGGTGGAAGTGGCGCAACGCCTGCGCTCGGTGTTCCGCGCCGATGACCTGGTGGCTCGCCTGAGCGGGGATGAATTTGCTGTCTTACTTAAACACTTTGGTCATGCCGCGGAACTGACCATGCTGGCAAAAAAGGTGCTCGACACCCTGTCGCGACCGTTCGAGATCGACCAGCTCAGCTTCCACTGCACCGCCTCGCTGGGGGTGAGCATCGCCCCTCAGGACGGCCATACCGCCGACCAGCTCATCCAGCATTCGGACACCGCCATGTACCACGCCAAGAACACCGGGCGCGCGGGCTTCGCCCAGTTCGAGCGGGCCATGCTGGAACGCTCGTCCCAGCAGCTGCAGCTGGAGAACGACCTGCACCAGGCCCTGGAAAGCCAGCAGTTCCGCCTGTTCGTGCAGCCTATCGTGTGCTGCGAGGGCACCCATTTGTACGCCTATGAATGCCTGTTGCGCTGGCAGCATCCCGAGCGCGGGCTGCTCTCGCCCATCGAGTTCCTGGCGGTGCTGGAGGACATGGGCCTGATGCAGGCGGTCACCGACTGGATCCTCGACCGCCTGGAGCAGACCCGCGAAGGCATCTATTCGGTTAACCTGTCGGCGCGCCAGCTCAGCGCCCCGGACTTCCTGTCACACCTGCACCAGCGCCTGCGCTCGGGCACGCTGGACCCGAAGCGGCTGGTGATCGAGATCACCGAGGACACCCTGAGCGAGGATCTCGACCGCATCACCCTGCAACTGGCCGATCTGCAGGCCATCGGCGTGGGCATCGCCCTGGACGACTTCGGCACCGGCCAGTCCTCGCTCAGCCACCTGCGCGCCTTCCCCTTCGACACGGTCAAGATCGACCGCAGCTTCGTGCGCGACATCACCGAGGATCCGCAGGACGCCACCCTGGTGCGGGCCATCATCGGCATGGCCCACACCCTGGGCATGCGGGTGGTGGCCGAGGGCGTGGAGACCGAGGCGCAGCACGGCTTCCTCAGGGCCGAGGACTGCGACCTGCTGCAGGGCTATCTGTTCGGGCGCCCGCGGCCGATCGACGAGATCTCCTGAATCAGGCGGCCGCCTCGCTGTCGGCCTCGGCGTGATAGGCCACCACCCGCTCGACCTCGTTCCTGGAGCCCAGGATCACCGGCACCCGCTGGTGCAGATCCCTGGGCTTCACGGCCAGGATGCGCTCGCGCCCGGTGCTGGCGACGCCGCCGGCCTGCTCGATGATGAAGCCCATGGGGTTGGCCTCGTACATCAGGCGCAGCTTGCCCTCGGCGCCCCTGGCCTTCATCTTGGCGTCGAGCGGGTACATGAAGATGCCGCCGCGGGTCAGGATGCGGTGCACCTCGGCCACCATGGAGGCGATCCAGCGCATATTGAAATCCTCGCCGCGCGGGCCCTCGGCGCCGGCCAGGCACTCGTCCACGTAGCGCTTCACCGGCGGCTCCCAGAAGCGCATGTTGGAGCAGTTGATGGCGAACTCGCGGGTGTCCTCGGGGATGGTCATGCTGGAATGGGTGAGGATGAACTCGCCGATGTCCTGGTCCAGGGTAAAGCCGTTCACCCCGTTGCCGGTGGTGAGCACCATCATGGTGGAGGGACCGTACAGGGCATAGCCCGCGGCCACCTGCTGGGTGCCGGGCTGCAGGAAGGCGTCGCGGTTGGGGCAGACGCGCTCGCCGGGGCAGCGCAGGATGGAGAAGATGGTGCCCACCGAGACGTTGACGTCGGTGTTGGAGGAGCCGTCCAGCGGGTCGAAGGTGAGCAGATACTTGCCGCGCGGATACTGGGACGGGATCCCGTAGATCTCCTCCATCTCCTCGGAGGCCATGGCGGAGAGATGGCCGGCCCATTCGTTGGAGCGCAGGAACACCTCGTTGGTGAGGATGTCGAGCTTCTTCTGGGTCTCGCCCTGCACGTTCTCGGAGCCAGCCGAGCCCAGCACGCCGATCAGCTCGCCCTTGTTGACCATGTTGGAGATCACCTTGCAGGCGGTGACGATGTCGTTGAGCAGCGAGGTGAAGTCGCCGGTGGCGCCCTCGATCTTGCGCTGTTCCTCGATGATGAACTGGGTGATGGTGGTGCCGTTGTGCATGACGCGCTCCTGAATCCTGTGGATACCGGCAGGCGGGGCCTGCCCAGACGAATTGGGCGCGCAGTATATTAGGATTTATGAATATATCAAGATTTTATGACGAGAAATCTCGATTCTATGGTCGAGACTCCGCCAGCCAGGCCTCCAGCCCCGGGATCACCGCGTCGAAATCGATCACCGCGGGAAACTCGTCGATCTCGCGCGCCGGCTGGCTGCGGTCGGGATGGCGGATCGCCAGCAGCCAGGCGATGCCGTAGTCGCGCGCCGCGCGCAGCACCGACAGGCTGTCGTCCACGAACAGGGTGCGCGCCGGATCGAAGGGCTCGCGCTCGCGCAGGCGCGGCCAGAAGCCGGGATGCTCCTTGGCCAGGCCGATCTCGTGCGAGCTGACCAGGGCGTCCAGGCGGTGATGCAGGCGGGTGCGGTCCATCTTCAGCGCCAGCGACTTCTGGTGGGCGTTGGTCACCAGCACCCGGCGCTTGCCGGCGCGGCCCAGCAGGTCGAGAAACTCGGTAACATGCGGCAGCACCGCGATCAGGTGGTCCACCTCGGCCTTCAGCAGGGCGATGTCCAGACCCAGCTCCTCGGTCCAGTGGTCGATGCAGTACCAGTCCAGGGTGCCGGCCACCCGCTCGTAGCGCCGCAGACACTCGGCCTTCGCCTCCTCCAGGCCCAGGCCGTGGCGCGCGGCATAGCGCGCGGGCACGAACTCCAGCCAGAAGTGGTTGTCGAAATGCAGGTCCAGCAGGGTGCCGTCCATGTCCAGCAGGACGGTGTCGATCCCGGCCCAGTCGGGCAGCCGCTTGTCGGTGTCGGTTGCGTGCATGGTTTCTCGAATGACAGGAAGCCCATTCCCGTTAGCGGTTGCAGTCTGGCCCACTCTATCCCACACTGAGCCATCCTTGCAGCAATACATGCCATCATGAACATCGATCTGGAACATCTCGTCGGCATCGCCGAGCAGGCCGGGAAGGCCATCATGGATATCTATGCGCGCGACTTCGAGGTCACCGAAAAGGACGACGAGTCGCCGCTCACCGAGGCCGACCTGGCCTCGCACCGCATCATCGTCGAGGCCCTGGAGCGTATCGAACCGCGCCTGCCCGTGCTCTCCGAGGAATCGGCCAGGATCCCCTACAGCGAACGCTCGCGCTGGCTGCGCTACTGGCTGGTGGATCCACTCGACGGCACGCGCGAGTTCGTCAAGCGCAACGGCGAGTTCACGGTCAACATCGCCCTGATCGAGTCCGGCCGCGCCACCTGCGGGGTGGTGCATGTGCCGGTCAGCGGCGCCAGCTACTACGGTTGCGTGGGACAGGGAGCCTGGAAGAAAGAACCCGGCTACCCCACCCGCCGCATCCAGGCCGCGCGCCAGCGCCGCCATCCGCTGCGCATCGCCGGCAGCCGCTCACACGCCGGCGACAGCCTGAAACGCTTTCTCGACAAGGTGGGGCCGCACGAGATCATGAGCATGGGCAGTTCGCTCAAGCTGTGCCTGGTGGCCGAGGGCGAGGCCGACATCTACCCGCGCCTGGGCCCCACCTCGGAATGGGACACCGCCGCGGCCCAGGCCGTGGTCGAGGCCGCGGGCGGCTTCGTCACCGACCTGGAGATGCAGCCGCTGCGCTACAACCGCAAGGACTCGCTGCTCAATCCCCACTTCCTTGTGTTTGGGGACGAGAACGAGGACTGGGCCAGGTATCTGTAGACCCCCCGTGGCCTTTGTTCACAACGGCTGCGATCCCTCGTTCAGGATATCGAGAAAGCCCTGATAGGCTTAGATCCGGTTCCGTTGCCGACCGGTGATCTCGCGCACGATCCCCAGACCGGCCAGGGCCTGGAGGCTGTTCGACACCGCCGGATAAGACAGATCAAGTGTATTGGCCACATCCCCAATCGACTGCAGGGGACGATGACTGAGCACCCGGTGCACCCGCAGGGCGGTACCGGCGCGCCGGCGTGAACACCAGTGGAGGCTCGGGCGGAAAAGGCGCGGGCAGGAAGGCCCGAACCTTTTCACCGCCGGCCACGCTGACCCGGTATCTCCCCGCGCGGCCACGATCGACCATGCAGACCCCCTGGATTCGCAGGCCTTCCCCATAGGCGGGGAAATGCAGACCCCGCTATTAAAGCAACGATGAACAGACGGTCAACTTATTAAACACATCGGTACTATTGGTTAATAATGAGGCATCGACAAGCAGATTCAGGCGCGCCATACCGGTGTGGATAGCCGTGGGCATGAACCCTATACTGCTGCCCTCAGGCAACGAAAGCGTCGACCGGCTCTACGGCCTCGACAACCGTTCCCGAAACCGAAGGATATCCCCCCCTTGCAATACCCGCCGATGGCCAAAAAAATCCTCACTACCCTTCTGCTGATCGCCTGCGCCGGTGCCCTGGCCGCCGCGAGCGGCAGCGACGGGGACAGCTTCGATTTCGACGACACCCCGCTGCAGAACATCATCACCTATCCCGACTGGTTCAAGGAGAGCTTCCTGGCGCTGGACGATGACCTGAAGGAGGCGGTGGATGCCGGCAAGAAGGGCATCATCGTGTATTTCGGCCAGCAACGCTGCCCCTACTGCAAGAAGCTCATGGACGTGAACTTCCACAAGGACGACATCGTGGAATACACGCGCCGCCACTTCGACGTGATCCCGATCGACATCTGGAGCCCGGAGGAGGTCACCACCCCGGACGGTCGCACCACCACCGAGCGCGACTACGCGGTGGCCCTGAACACCAACTTCACCCCCTCGCTGGTGTTCTACGACGCGGACGGGCGCATCGCCCTGCGCCTGCGCGGCTACTATCCGCCCTACCAGCACCGGGCCGCGCTGGAGTACGTGGCCGACGGCCATTACAAGAAGGAGACCTTCGCCTCCTATCTGGCGCGCGGAGACAAGAGCCTGCACTTCGAGCCCGGCGACCTGATCGAGGATCCGCTGTTCGAACGGCCGCCCTATCAGCTGGACCGCACCCATGCCCCGGCCGACATGCCGCTGCTGGTGATCTTCGAGCAGGGGGAATGCCATGCCTGCGATGTGCTGCACACCGGCCCGCTGCAACGCAAGGTGGTGCGGGAACCGCTGAGCCGCTTCGAGATCGTGCAGCTGGACATGCACGCCGACACCCCGGTGGTCACGCCGCAGGGCGAGTCCACCACCGCGCGCGAATGGGCCCGTGAGCTGGGCCTGTTCTACGCCCCCACCCTGATCTTCTACGACGAGCAGGGGCGCGAGATCATCCGCGTCGATTCGGTGGTGCAGTTCGTGCGCCTGCGCAATGTGCTGCGCTATGTCCTGAGCAAGGGCTATCTGGAAGAGCCCAACTTCCTGCGTTGGGGCGCGCGTACCCGCAAGCTGCTGCTCGACGAGCCCGGGCCTCAGTCGCAGAAGCGCGACAGATAGTCCTCCAGCTCGCGCCGCTGGCGGCGCAGACGCTCGCCGCGGGCCGGGCGATAGCCCCGGCGCAGCGCGTCCCGCACCCGCGCCAGACGCCGGCGGCGCGACCAGCAGCGCCGCGCCCGGGCATCCGCCGCCTGCGGCCGTTCCTTCTGAACCGTCCTGTGATGACGCGCCCGTGCCCGCTCGCGCTGACGCAGCCAGGCCCGCTCGCTGGCGCGCAGCCCCGTGCCCGCCGCATCGGCGGCCCCGCCCCGCAGCACCGGCGCCCCGCCACAGGGCCAGTCCTGAAACTGCACGCCCTGAGCGCCCGGACAGCGATACACTGCCGCCCGAACCGATAGCGAAAGCATCAGCGGCACACACAGCAGCATCCATTTCCCTGTCTTCATGTCCCCTCCCTGGCCGAATCCGTTCCGGAAACCAAGGAAGATCTGAAAAATTCGGATCTTCCTCCGGCACAAGGATGTGCCGGCAAAATTGATCGCTGTAAGCGATTGATTCTGGAACAAGCCGCAAACCGCGTTTGCGGCGCGGCGTGCCCTGATAAAGCCAGGGATGGCTTTTATCGGGGCTTCCCTAAAGTTTATTGGGAATCTACCGATTAAGGAAACATGCGCCGCGCCAGACCCCAGACCCGGATGGACAAATACGAACGCCTGCAGGCCGAGAACCAGGCCCTGCAACAACTGCTGCACCAGCTGGTCGGCGATGCCGCCTACAACGAAAGCGTGATGCAGCGTTTCCAGGAGCGCGAGCTGGCCCTGCTCGGGGCCACCGATCTGGCCGACCTGATCGAGCGCCTGACCGTCGGCCTGCGCACCTCCTTCGCCCTGGACAGCGTGCAACTGGTGCTGTTCGACCCGCACGGGGTGCTCGACGAGCTACTCACCACCCTGGGCGTGCCCGGCTGCCGCATGCCCCACCTGCGCATGGAGCGCGACGTGCGCAAGGCCCTGGGCCGTTATCCCGATCTGCACCACCCCTGGCTGGGGCCCTGGAAGCGCCGGCATCAGGCCTTTCCCGCCCCGGCGGGCGGCCTGCGCAGCGAGGCCCTGCTGCCGCTGCGCCAGCCGGACGGCATCTCGGGCTTTCTGCACCTGGCCAGCCGTGATCCGGGGCGTTTCCAGCATGGCCAGGGGACCGATTTTCTGGAACGGCTGGCGCGCGTGGCGGCGGTCTGCCTGGAGAACGCGGTCAACCGCGAGCGCCTGCGCCTGAGCGGCCTGACCGACGGCCTGACCGGGCTCTACAACCGGCGCCACCTGGACGCCCGGCTGCGGGAGGAACTGGCCCGCGCGCGCCGTCACCGGCATACCCTGGGCTGTCTGTTCATCGACGCCGACCACTTCAAGCGCATCAACGACACCTACGGACACGCCGCCGGCGACCAGGTCCTGGTGGCCCTGGCCAAGCGCATTCGCGACCAGCTGCGCGGCTCCGACCTGGCCGCGCGCTATGGCGGCGAGGAGATCGCGGTCCTGCTGCCGCACACCGACCCGGAGAATGCCGCGCGCCTGGCCGAACGCATCCGCGAGGATATCGCGCGCCGCCCGGTGCCGCTCAACGAAGGCGGCCAGGTGGCGGTCACCGTCTCCATCGGCGTGGCTGCCCTGGCCCCGTCGCCGAACGCCGACACCGACGACCTGGCGACGTCCCTGCTGGGCGAGGCCGACCGGCGGGTCTACCTGGCCAAACAGCGCGGCCGCAACCGGGTCTGCAGCGAGGACTGAGACAGCGGCCCGGCGAACGCGATCAATTGCGTTTATCCCACCCCTTCGGACTATCGAATTGTAAAAGCCCCGGCCTGCACCATACTCGAAGTAGGTCAGCGTAAGGAGTGCAGCCATGTTCCTGAAAGAAAAACACAGCGGTGAACTGGTCGAGGTGCTGGGGATGCGCGATCTGGTCGATCCCTTCCGCGGCGAGATCGTGGGCCGCTACAACGCGGGCGAGGAGATGCCGGATCCACGCAACTTCTCCAAGACGGACCTGACCTTCCCCTCGGGCGAGCCCCTGCCACGCTGCTGGATGGACCCGGACTATCGCGCCAACGAGATCCGACACCGCGCCACCGTGGCGGTCTGAACACAAAAGAAAACGCCCGCGATCGCTCGCGGGCGTTTTGTCATTGGTGCCCAGGGACAGAATCGAACTGCCGACACGGGGATTTTCAATCCCCTGCTCTACCGACTGAGCTACCTGGGCGCGGCTCCTGACGCGGAGGCGTCAAAGGGGGCGTATTTAAGCCGGAGTGGCCGCCCGCGTCAAGCACCAGTCTGCCGCTCCCGGGCCTGAGACGGCAAAAACCCCGTCGCGGCGAACCACGACGGGGCCGGAGCGCATCCAGTTCGGACCCTTACTTGTACAGATAGTCCGGATTGCCCGCGTTGGCATTGGCCTTGGCCTGTGCCTGGGCCATCTTGCCCTGGAACTCGGCGGCCTTGGCAAGCTTCAGCGCCTTGTCATAGTCGCCGGCCTTGGCGGCCTCGGCGGCCTTCTTCAGCAACTTGCCGCTGTCGCGCCATTCATTGTCCATGGCGGCGGCCTGTTTAATGGCGGCCTGGGCGGCGCTGACGGCCTTCTCGTAATCGGCCTTGGTGGCGGCCAACGCCGAGCCGGTCAGGCCGAATACGGACACGGCCACGGTGGAAAGCAGTAGCTTCTTGAGCGTGATCTTCATCATTATCTCCATTTCCTTTAGTCTTTTAAATGGTACAGGGATCTGCGGTGCCTTTGTCTGCAGGCACTTCTCTCTGTCCGCGGACATGCGGAACCAGGACACATAAGTTAACATCTCGACACACGATTTGAACAGTATAAGGTAGTCCAATGTCCGCCCTGATCTCCGGCTCCATGGCCTATGACACCATCATGGTGTTCAACGACCACTTCAAGAATCACATCCTGCCTGAGCAGGTGCACATCCTGAACGTGTCCTTTCTGGTGCCGGAGATGCGCCGCAACTTCGGCGGCTGCGCCGGCAACATCGCCTACAACCTGAACCTGCTGGGCGGCAACGGCATCCCCATGGCCACCGTCGGCGAGGATTTCGCGCCCTATGCGCGCTGGATGGACGACAAGGGCGTCTCGCGCGCCGGCCTGCGCGAGATCGAGGGCGAGTTCACGGCCCAGGCCTTCATCACCACCGACCAGGACGACAACCAGATCACCGCCTTCCACCCGGGGGCCATGAATCACTCCCATCTCAACCGGGTGGACGAGCATGCGGACATCCGCATCGGCATCGTGTCGCCCGACGGGCGTCAGGGCATGATCGAGCACGCCGAGCAGTTCGCCGAGGCCGGCATCCCCTTCATCTTCGACCCGGGCCAGGGCATGCCCATGTTCGACGGCGCGGACCTGATGCGCTTCGTCGAACAGGCCACCTGGCTGGCCTTCAACGACTACGAGGCCAAGCTGATGGAGGAGCGCACCGGGCGGCGCATCAGCGAGCTGGCCTCACAGGTGGAGGCGATCGTCGTGACCCGCGGCGGCGAGGGCTCGACCATCTACACCGGCGGGCGCGAGCTGCAGATTCCGCTGGCCCCCGCGCGCGAGCTGCTCGATCCCACCGGCTGCGGCGACGCCTACCGCGGCGGCCTGCTGTACGGCCTGATGCACGATATGGACTGGGAGGTCACCGGGCGGATCGCCTCGCTGATGGGGGCGATCAAGATCGAGCACCAGGGCCCGCAGAACCACCACTTCACCCGCGACAGCTTCGAGGCGCGCTTCAGGGAGGCCTTCGGCTTCAGCCTTTAGAACCGGCCTACAGCTCGACCTGGGCCACCCGCGGCGCCGATCCCGGCCCGCGCAGGGCCAGGCCCGCCGAATCCGCGTGCCAGCGCACCACCCGGTTGACCCGGGCCACGATGGGCTCGATGGGCTCGCCCTGCTCGCCGATCACGGCCAGGCTGCCCCAGCGGGTGGGCACGATCTCGCCATGAAAGCGATCGGAGTCGACCGGGATCACCCGCGCGGTCTGCTCGCCGGGCATGAAGAACACGGTCACCGGCCCCTGGCGACCGGCCAGGATCAGGTGGATGCCGGTACGGTGGCGCATCACGCACTCCGCGGCGAAGGTGATGCGGCCGATGCTGCCGTCGAGTTCGGCCCCGAAACGCGCCAGCACCGCATGCACCCGCTGCGGCGAGGCCGGGCCCGGGTCGTGCAGATGGCGCGCCTCGTCCTCGATGTGATAGATCACGTTTTGCGCCAGGGCCATGTGCTCGCGCTCGTAGTGCTGGGTGAACAGCGAACTCATGCTCACGGTGACCGCCAGCAGGACGCTGGCCGCGGCCGCGAACCAGATCCGGCGACCGGTGCTGGCGCGCCGCTCCAGACGCACCCCCAGGCGAATGCGGTCGGCCAGTCCGGGCGGCGGGCTCACCTCGTTGAGCAGACTCCGCAGGGCCGCCTCCTGAGCCCGGATCTTGCGCGAATATCGCTCACAATCGTGGCAGTTCGCTTCATGTTCGAGCAGTTCCGGTGCCGTTTGATGCGGGTCCTGCAGCAGCTGACGGCGAAATTCAAGACAGTTCATGATGCTTCTCCTGAACCTCCGGCTCGAGCGTGGCGCGCAGCATCTTGCGCGCGCGGAACAAGCGGGTCAGTACGGTATTGGGTTTGAGCGACAGCATCTCGCCGATCTCCTTGCAGCTGAAACCGCCGATCACCTGCAGCAGCAGGGGCTCGCGGTACTGCATGTCCAGGGCGTCCAGGGCGCGCCGCAGGGTGAAGGCCTCGGTGCTGGTGTCATAGCCCTGCACGCCGACATCCGGCAGGGTGTGCGGGTCGCGCACATCGGGACGCTGGCGCTCGTACAGGCGGGCGTGCTCGTTGCGCAGGATGGTGTACAGCCAGGCCCGCGCGGTCTTGATGTCGCGCAGGGTCTGCTGCGAGCGCCAGGCGCGCAGAAAGGTCTCCTGCACAAGATCCTCGGCCACATCGGGGTTGTGACACAGCCCCATGGCGTAACGGTACAGCTCCGGGGAGAGCGCCCCCACCAGAGAATCGAAATGTTTGCTCAGCTTTCCCATGTCCAGTCTGACCGGGGCAGGTCGGGAAATATTACAGATTTCCGATATTCCCGACAGAAAAAGGCCCGCGCACGGCGGGCCAAACTACCTTGGAGGCGAAAGAATCAGGGCTTGACGTAGAGGTAACCCCGCTGCTGCAGCCGGGCCAGTTCGGCCAGGCCGTTGGGCACCAGGTCCTCCGGGTCCACCCCGTGCAGATCGATCATGGGATCGATGTGATGCCGGCGCGCGCTGTCGCGGGCCACCAGGAAGCGCACACCCTGGTCCCGCAGGGTGTCGATACGCGCCGCCATCTGGTCGCCGCAGTTGGCGCGCGGCATGCGCACCGTATGATCCATGGCCTCGGGATACAGCAGCAGGCTCAGGCCGGCCCCGTGCAACACCACCACCAAGCGCACCGCGCCGTGGGCCTCGCTCAGCTGGTTCTGCAGATTGTGCAGGGCGTTGACCTGGTGCCTCGGCTCGGAGAAGTTGATGTCATAGACCACCGGAGTGGGCTGCCCCACGGCCCGCAGTCCCGGAGCCAGCGCCAGCAGGAACAGCGCCAGCAGGACGGAGCGGCGGGAGCGCCGGTCAGACACGGATGTAGATCCAGCCTTCTTTCTGGCGCTTGACCACGTAATCCACACCGGAGTTGATGATCTCGGCGTCCGGCACGATGTTGACCTCGATGCCGCGCTTCACCTTGACCCGGTCGATGGTGTTCTTGCAGGCCACGAAGGTCAGATTGCGGTAACGCTGGGCCATCTCGTGGATGCGGCCCTTGAACATGCTCAGCTGGGTGCGCAGAAAATCCAGCCCGTCGCCGTTGCTCACGATCTCCACGCGCAGCGGCTTGCCCTCGGCCTTGTAGGCCTTGAGCATGTCCTCGACCTCGTCGAGCAGGTCCGCCGCGGCAAACTGGTCCGATGTGGTGAGATGGAACACGATACGGGTCTCGTCGCTGTCGGCGGCCGCAGGCGCCTGGCCGCGACCGTCCGGGTCGAGCAGCACCAGGCGGTCCTTCACCGCCTCGTCGCCGCCCATGATCCAGCCGCCGGCCAGCCCGGCGACCAGCATCAGCAGGCTGGCCGCCACCGCCAGCCAGGGACGGGAACCGCCCGAGGCCGAGCAGCGGCTCAGGCCCGGGGGATTGGCATAGGCCATCTGCAACTGGCTCTTGAGGTTGTTCAGCTCGCAGGCCTCGCGCGCCAGCGCCGGGTCGGCCTGCAGGGCCTCGAGCACCTCCAGGCGTTCCTCGGGCGTCAGCTCGCCGTCGATATAGGCATTCAGTTCGATATCCTTTTGCGTACTCATGAGGGCTTCCTAATCGGGACCACGACCGGATGGGGCGTCGCCTGGGCCTTTTCCAGCTGCTCGCGCAGACGCTTGCGCGCGCGCGAGAGGCGGCTCATGACGGTGCCCACCGGCACATCCAGGATCAGCGCGGTATCGGCATAGCTGAAACCGGCCAGATCCACCAGGGTGACGATCTGTCGGTGATCGTCGTTCAGCCGCTCGATGGCCTCGCGGGTGCGCTGCACCAGCAGGGAACGATCAGCGGCGTCCTCCGGGGTCTCCTCGGTGACCGGCTCGAGTTCCAGGCCGGTTTCTTCCCTGTGTTTTCTGAACTGGTCGCGGAACAGGTTGGCCATGATGCGGGTCAGCCAGACCGCGAGCCGCGCCTCCTCCCTGAGCGAATCCAGCTTGTCCAGGGCGCGCAGCATGGTCTCCTGCACCAAATCCTCGGCCTGATGCTGGTTGTGGCACCAGGACCAGGCCAGACGGTACAGGCGTTCCCGCTGGTTACAGATCTCGGCCCGCAACCGCCGGCTGCGGCCCAGTTTCGCGAACAGGGATGGGGGCTTGGGTGCTTGCATGTGACTATTGACGGGGGAAAACCCCGATTATTCCATACCGGGCCGCCGAATGCCGACCAGGAAAAGTTGGGCGCTGAAACCCGGAGGCTGGCGAGGGAATCCGGGAAACGCTGTGAATACATCCATGTACGCTCGACCGCGGCATCCCTGCCGCGGACGTTCCCGGATTCCCTCGCCAGCCTCCCCACCCGGCAGCGGCACGACACTGATGACGCGACCTTCCCGATCTGGCACAGTCGACCCCACGCCAACACAGCATTCGGAACCCGCAGGTGCAACGACTCTACCAGGCCCAGGACGAGATCGAGGCCCAGCTGGTGTGCGACTATCTGGGCAACGCCCACATCCCCGCCACCGTGCTCGGGCGCTACCAGTCGGCCGCCGCCGGCGAGCTGCCCGCGCTGGCCTTTCCCTGGGTCTGGGTGCTGGAGGACCGCGACCTGGCGCGCGCCCGCGAGCTGCTGCGGGAATTCCTGGCGCGCCGGCGCGACCCCCGGGGCGAGCCCTGGACCTGCGCCTGCGGCACCCGGGTGGAGGCCGAGTTCGACCTGTGCTGGCACTGCGGCCGGGAGCGACCCTGATGGACCGCTTCGCCGACCGGGTGCTGGAATGGTTCGACCGCCACGGACGCCACGACCTGCCCTGGCAGGGCGGTGACGGCTACGCGGTCTGGGTCTCGGAGATCATGCTGCAGCAGACCCAGGTGAACACCGTCATCCCCTATTACGAGCGCTTCATGGCCCGCTTTCCCGACCTGCCCAGCCTGGCCGGCGCCGAACGGGACGAGGTGCTGCATCACTGGTCGGGCCTGGGCTATTACGCCCGCGCGCGCAATCTGCACCGGGCCGCGCGCGAGGTGATGGCGCGTTTCGACGGCCATCTGCCGGACGACATCGAGGCCCTGCAGTCACTGCCCGGCATCGGGCGCTCCACCGCCGGGGCCATCCTGTCCCTGGCCCTGGGCCAACACCACCCCATACTGGACGGCAACGTCAAGCGGGTGCTGGCCCGCCACCGCGCCATCGAGGGCTGGCCCGGGCAGGCGCGGGTACAGCGCGCGTTGTGGGCGCTGTCGGCCTCGCTCACCCCGGCACGGCGCTGCGGCGATTACAACCAGGCCATGATGGATCTGGGCGCCACCCTGTGCACCCGCGGCCGCCCCCGCTGCGAGGCCTGTCCCGTGGCGGACGACTGCCGGGCCCGGCGGCAGGGACGCCAGACCGAACTACCCGCCCCACGGCCGCGCAAGGCCCTTCCCCGGCGGCAGACCCGCATGCTGCTGTTGCGCGACCCGGAGGGCCGCGTCCTGCTGGAGAAGCGCCCCGAGCAGGGGGTCTGGGGCGGACTCTGGGGCCTGCCGGAGCTGGCCCCGGAGCTGGACCCCGCCGCCTGGTGCCGCGAGCGGGGCCTGCGGCCCGCCGGACCGGGCCGCGACCTGGCCCCGCGCCGGCACAGCTTCACTCATTTCCAGCTGGAGATCCTGCCGCGCGAGATCCCCCTCGCGACACCCGGTTGCCGGGTCATGGATGAGGGAGGACAGGTCTGGTATAACCTTGGCCAACCCGATGCCCGGGGGCTGGCCGCGCCGGTCGCCCGGCTTTTGCAGGAAATCGAGGAATCCCCATGAGCCATGTCGTCAACTGTGTGAAACTCAAGCGCGAGGCCGAGGGCCTGGACCGCCAGCCCTACCCCGGCGAGCTGGGCAAGCGCATCTATGAAAACGTCTCCAAGCAGGCCTGGCAGGACTGGCTGCGTCACCAGACCATGCTGATCAACGAATACCGCCTGAGCCCGGTCGATCCCAAGGCCCGGAGCTTTCTGGAAGAGCAGATGGAGAAGTATTTCTTCGGAGACGGCTCGGACACCCCGCCCGATTTTCGCCCGGGTTGAGGGACGGTGCGGTTCCTTCGTCACCACACCCTACGGATCGCGGCGTAGGGTGCGGTGAGGCACGAACCGCACCAGATACGACACCGGACGAAAGATGCGCCGCTACCCCGGCAGACGCGGCACCAGGATCAGCCCCCACACCAGCACCGCGAGCAGGATGGCCAGCAGCACCGCGGCCGAGCCCATGTCCTTGGCGCGGCCGGACAACTCATGCCGCTCCGCGCCCACGCGATCGACCACCGCCTCGATGGCGGAGTTGAGCAACTCCACCAGCAGCACCAGCAGCCAGCTGCCCGCCAGCAGGGCCTTCTCCACGCCGTTCGCGCCCAGCCACAGGCCCAGCGGGACCAGCGCCAGGCCCAGGGCCAGTTCCTGGCGGAAGGCCGACTCGTGGCGCAGCGCGGCGCGCAGACCCCTGAGCGAATAGCCCAGGGCCCGCCAGGCCCTCAGCAGTCCGCTGTTCTCGAAGTATTCGGACATGGGTCCGCGCCCGGCCTCAGGCGCCGCTCCATTTCAGGTCCAGTTCGCGCGCCGCGCGCACATCGTCCAGGCGGCGCACCGGCAGGGTGTGCGGCGCCGAGCGCACCGTGTCCGGCTCGCTCTCGGCCTCTTTCTGGATGGCCCGCATGGCCTCGATGAAGCCGTCCAGGGCCTCCTTGGCCTCGGTCTCGGTCGGCTCGATGAGGAAGCACTCCGGCACCAATAGCGGGAAATAGGTGGTCGGGGCGTGATAGCCGTAGTCCAGCAGGCGCTTGGCGAAGTCCATGGCGTTGACCTTGAGTTCCTTGGCCTGGCGCCTGAGGGTCACGATGAACTCATGGGTGGCGCGGCGCTCGGGATAGGCCAGCTGGAAGCCGGCCTCGCGCAGGCGCGCGGCCATGTAGTTGGCGTTGAGTGTGGCGTATTCGGCGACCCGGATCATGCCCTCGCGTCCCAGCATGCGCGCATACACCCAGGCGCGCAGCAGCACCCCGGCGTTGCCGGCGAAGGCCATGAGCTTGCCGATGGTCTGCGGGCGCTCCTTCTCGGTCAGCCAGTAATAGTCGCCGTAGCCGTCCTGCGCCACCATGGGCACCGGCAGAAAGGGCTTGAGCCGTTCCGAGACCCCCACCGGCCCGGCGCCCGGCCCGCCGCCGCCGTGCGGGGTGGAGAAGGTCTTGTGCAGGTTCATGTGGATGACATCGAAGCCCATGTCGCCGGGACGGCACTTGCCGAGGATGGCGTTGAGGTTGGCCCCGTCGTAGTACAGCAGGCCGCCGGCCTCGTGCACGATACGCGCGATCTCGGCGATGTTGCGCTCGAACACCCCCACGGTGGAGGGGTTGGTGAGCATGATGCCGGCGGTCTGCGGGCCGACCGCCTCGCGCAGCGCGTCCAGGTCCACGTCGCCATTGCCCAGGGTCGGGATCTCGCGCACCTTGTAGCCGCACATCACCGCGGTCGCGGGGTTGGTGCCGTGGGCCGCGTCGGGCACGATGATCTCGGTGCGTTCGCTGTCGCCACGGCTGTCGTGATAGGCGCGGATCATGGCCACGCCGGTGAACTCGCCCTGGGCGCCGGCCGCCGGCACCAGCGAGACATCGTGCATGCCGGTCACTTCCTTGAGCATCTCCTGCAGCTCGAACAGGCAGGCCATGAAGCCCTGGCTGTGCGACTCGGGCGCCAGCGGATGCCGCCCGAGGATGCCGGGCAGCATGGCCAGGGTGTTGCAGGCGCGCGGATTGTACTTCATGGTGCACGAGCCCAGCGGGTAGAACTGGGTGTCGATGGAGAAGTTCTTCTGCGACAGGCGGGTGTAGTGGCGCACCGCCTGCATCTCCGAGACCTCGGGCAGGGCCGGGGGCCGCTCGCGCAGGAATTCGGCGGGGATGTCCTCCAGCCCGGGGCGGTCCTTGGGCGCCTGGGCGAAGGCCCGGCGCCCGCTGCGGGATTGTTCGTGGATCAGCATCGCATCATGTTCAGGTGGTTGGCTACCGGCCCCGGCTCAGTCCAGGGCCGCGATGGCGGCGTCGTAATCGGGCTCCTGGCCGATCTCGGGCACCAGCTGGGCGTGCAGGACCTTGAGATCCTCGTCCAGCACCAGCACCGCGCGCGCGGTGATCCCGGCCAGGGGACCGTCCTCGATCAGCACCCCGTAGTCCTTGGCGAACTTGCGCGAGCGCATCATCGAGAGGGTCTTGACTTTGTCGGTGTTCTCGGCCTGGCAGAAGCGGCTCTGCGCGAACGGCAGGTCGGCGGAGATCACCAGCACCACCACGTCGTCGCGGTCGCCCAGGCGCTCGTTGAACACCTTGGTGGAGGTCGCGCAGACCCCGGTGTCCAGGCTGGGCACGATGTTGAGCACCTTCTTCTTGCCGGGGAAGTCGGCCAGGCTGACGTCCTTCAGATTGGCGTCCACCAGCGAGAAGGCGGGCGCGGTGGCTCCGACCTCGGGCAGTTCGCCATTGGTGTGGATGGGTTCGCCCTGCAGTGTGATCTCGGCCATTGTCTCTCTCCTATTGTTCGAATTTCGGCTCGATGGGGCATTTCGCCCGCCCCTGCGCCACCATGATGCGACCCAGCTTGGCCGCGTACTCGTCCATTTCCTGCGCGGTGCGCGTCTCGGTGGCGCACACCAGCAGGGCATTGCCCAGTTCCGGGTAGTCCCGGGACAGATCATAGCCGCCCAGCACATTGTGCGCCGCCAGGGATTTCAAGGCGTCGGCCACCGGCATGGCCAGACGCAGCACCCGTTCGTGGAACACCGGGCCGTCGAACACCGGCTCCACCCCGTCGATGCCGCACAGACGCTCGCTCAGGGCGTTGGTGTTGGCATGGCAGGCCGCGGCGGTGCGGGCCAGGCCCTCGGCGCCCAGCAGGGCCATGTGGATGGTCGCGGCGGTCACCAGCAGGCCCTGGTTGGTGCAGATGTTGGAGGTCGCCTTGGAGCGCCGGATGTGCTGCTCGCGCGCCTGCAGGGTGAGGGTGTAGCCGGTCCGCCCCTCCAGGTCCACGGTGCGGCCGACGATGCGCCCGGGCATCTGCCGCACCAGCTTCTGGGTGCAGCACATGAAGCCGAAATAGGGCCCGCCGGAGGACAGCGGGGCGCCCAGCGGCTGGCCCTCGCCGACCACGATGTCCACGCCCTCGCCGCCCCACTGACCGGGCGGCTCGAGGATGGACATGGCCAGCGGATTGACCACGCCGATCGCCAGCATGCCGTTGGCGTGCGCCCAGTCGCACAGCGCATCCACCGGCTCCAGCACGCCGAAGAAGTTGGGCTGCGGGATCAGCAGCGCGGCATGATCCTCGCCCGCGTGGGCCTCCAGGGCCGTCAGGTCGGTCTGCCCCGTGGCCGGGTCGAACGGCAGTTCCACCAGCTCGATGCCCTGGTTGCGCACGATGGTGTGGGCGACCCGGCGATAGGCCGGGTGCATGGCGCGCGGCACCAGGATGCGGCGCGATTTGGACTTGCGGTTGGCGCGCACCGCCATCAGCACCGCCTCGGCCACCGCGCTGGCGCCGTCGTACAACGAGGTGTTGGATACCCCCATGTCCATCAGCGCGGTCATCATGGACTGGTATTCGTACAACAGCTGCAGGGTGCCCTGGCTGGCCTCGGCCTGGTAGGGCGTGTAGGCGGTGTAGAACTCGCCCCGGGTGGCGATCTCCCAGACCGCGGCGGGGATGTGGTGGTCATAGGCCCCGGCGCCGATGAAGCACACCGCCTGACCGTCGCGCCGCGCGCGGGCGTGCATCAGGGCGCTGACCTCCATCTCGGACAGGCCCTCGGGGATACCGGGCAGATCGCCGGCGCGCAGGGCCTCCGGGATCTCGTCGAACAGGGCCTCGATGGAGTCGACGCCGATGGCGTCGAGCATCTCCCGGACCTCTTCTTCAGTATGCGGAATGAACGGCATGGCGGGTCGGGCTCAGTGTTCTTCGCTCTCGCAATGCTCGGCATAGGCATCGGCATCGAGCAGGCTGTCGATCTCGCCCTCATCCACCAGCTTGAGGCGGAACATCCAGCCGGCCTCGTAGGCGTCGCTGTTGATGGTCTCTGGGGCGTCGGTCAGAACCTCGTTGACCGCCACCACCTCGCCGCTGAGCGGGCAGTACACGTCCGAGGCGGCCTTGACCGATTCGACCACCGCGCACTCGTCGCCGGCGTTGATCTCGGCGCCCACCTCGGGCAGCTCGACGAATACCAGATCGCCCAGCAGTTCCTGCGCATGGTCGGTGATGCCCACGGTGACGACGCCGTCGCCCTCGTCGCGCACCCATTCATGGGTCTTGGTGTATTTCAGCTCACTGGGGATGTCGCTCATGGTGGTGTCCTCGATATTGCTTGCTTGTGCTTCCTTCGACGCCCGACAGAGGCGCGGAACGGGCAAGACGCGGCGCGCCCATCCCGAGAAGGATATGAATCCGCCGCCTACAGTTCGATCAGCGCCTCGCCGTGACGCACGAAGGGCATCTTAACCTGTATCAGCGGCAGCTTTCTGCCGCGGATCTCGACCTGCAGGTCCGCGCCGGCGTCGGCGGCCACCCGCGCCATGCCGATGGCGCGCTGCAGGGTCGGAGAGAAGCCGCCGGAGGTGATCTCGCCCACCTCGCGCCCGCCGTCGAACAGCTTCTGGTGGGCGCGCAGCACGCCACGCCCGTCCAGCACCACGCCGATGAAGCGCGGGATGCCGCCGGCCGCCCGCTGCCGCTCCAGGGCCTCGCGGCCGATGAAGTCCCGTCCGCCTTCCAGCGACACGGTCCAGGCCAGGCCGGCGGCCAGCGGGGTGACGCCCTCGTCCATGTCCTGGCTGTACAGGTTCATGCCCGCCTCCAGGCGCAGGGTGTCGCGCGCACCCAGCCCGCAGGGACGCACCCCGGCCGCGGCCAGCTCGCGCCACAGGGCCTCGGTCTCGTCCTCGGGCAGCATGATCTCGAAGCCGTCCTCGCCGGTATAGCCGGTCCGCCCCACGAACCAGTGGCCGTCGGTGGCGGCGTTGAAGGGCTTGAGCGCCGCGGCGGCCTCGCGCAGCGCCGGCGCCATCAGCGGCAGGGCCTTGTCCCGGGCATTGGGGCCCTGCACCGCGATCATCCCCAGATCGAAACGCGGCTCCACCGACACCTCGAAGGCCGGGGCCTGCTCGCGCAGCCAGGCGATGTCCTTTTCGGTGGTGCCCGCGTTGACCACCATGCGGAACCAGTCCTCGTCCATGAAATAGACGATCAGGTCATCGATCACCCCGCCGTCCGGGCGCAACATGCAGGAATACAGCGCCTTGCCGGGCGTCTTGAGCCGGGCCACGTCGTTGGCCAGCAGATGGGACAGGAAGGCCCGCACGCGCTCGCCGCGCAGATCCACCACGGTCATGTGGCACACATCGAACATGCCCGCGTCCTGGCGCACCGCGTGGTGTTCCTCGATTTGCGAGCCGTAATGCACCGGCATGTCCCAGCCGCCGAACGGCACCATGCGCGCCCCCATCTCGCGGTGCACGGCGTTGAGTACGGTCTTTTTGTCTGCGCTCATCTGCGATCTCCCGGCAGGCCGACAGCATGAAAAAAGGGCGGATGACATGGATCCCGTCTCGGCAGGCCATGCCATCCGCCCCTCTGTCCGGTAACCTGAGAGTTTACCCCGTCGGTGGGCAGCCGCCCGCGCGGATGCCGCTCTCCAGAGCCGGGCCCGAGTGCTGTCACTCCACCTGCATAGTCCTTCTGCCTGAGCGATTCCGGGCGGAATTTGCGCCTTCGGCGCCGTCATGACGACGGTCTCTCCCATGCGGCTTGAGGCCGGGAGTGCGACTATAGCCAAGTCCGGGGGAGAAGCCAAATGAGGCCGGCCGGAACCTGACGGGATGTTTCGAGTATTGGAGGATACTGGAGACGCGTTGAAGATCGATTCTTGGCGTCACTTGACACCCTTAACAGACCAACCCGGGCTGTAAGGCAAAACCATGGGGTCGGCCCGGTGACAGACTCAGCAGTCTCCCGCCGCGCCGGGCCGCGCGAGCGGGGGCAGTTCCATGCCCTGCCCCAGGGCCACGCGCTCGAACTGGCGGCGCAGGGGGCCGATGCGGCCGGCCAGGCCCATGCCGAGATTGCGCCCCAGGGCGAGCAGCGGGTTGGGGTTGCCGAACAAGTGCTTGAAGCCGTCCATGGCCAGCTGCACGGCCAGGTTGTGCCCCTTGCGGGCGCGTTCATAGCGGCGCAGCACCGCCAGGCTGCCGGGAGACTGGCTGTTCGCGCGGGCCTGTTGCAGTACATCGAGCAGGGCGGCGGCATCGAGCAGGCCGAGGTTGACGCCCTGCCCGGCCAGGGGATGGATGACGTGCGCGGCATCGCCGAGCAAAGCCAGCCCGGGCTGTACATAGTGGTTAGCGTGCTGCAGACGCAGGGGAAAGACCGCGCGCCCGCCCTGCAGCCGCAGGCGCCCGCGCACGCCCTCGGAGGCGCGGGTCAGTCGTTCCTCGAATGCCTCGGGCGCCGCCTGGCGCAGATCCGCGGCCTGCGCCGGGTCCGCCGACCAAACGATGGAGAACAGATCCCGCCGCAGGGGCAGCAGGGCCAGCGGCCCGCCGGGCATGAAGCGTTGCCAGGCGGTGGCGCCGTTGCCCTGTTCGGCACGCACCGTGGCCACCAGGGCATGCTGATCGTAGTCGCGCGCGCTCAGACCGATGCCGGCCAGCTCGCGCAGACGCGAGCGCGCGCCATCGGCGCCGACCAGCAATGCGGCGCGCAGCGATTCTCCGTCGGCAAAGCCCAGGCTCGCGCCCTGCGCGCCGGTCTCCAGCGCCTCGATGGTGCGGCCGAACAGCGGCGTGACTCCATCCTGCGCGGCCAGGGCCCGCCACAGGGCGGCGACGATGACGCGGTTTTCGACGATATGCCCCAGATCCGGCTCGCCGATCTCGTCCGCGTCGAAGGCGATCTCGCCGATGCCGCGCCGTTCCCACACCCGCATGTGCTCGTAGGGGGTGATGCCCAGTTCGCGCATGCGCGTCCAGACGCCCAGGTTCTCCAGTATCCGCTGCGAGGCGCGGGTGAGGGCCGAGACACGCAGGTCGTGGCTGCCCTCCGGCCACTCCAGCGCCGGCTCGGCGCGCTCCAGCAGGGCCACGCGCAGGCCCGCCCGGGCCGCCCCCAGGGCGAAGCTGGCGCCGACCATGCCACCGCCGACCACGGCGATATCGTATTCGCCCGCCCCGCTCACGGGCCGGCCCCCTCGGGCGGCAGGCCGCGCGCCAGGCGCGGCTGACGGCCCGCCAGGCCCATGGCGCGGCGCGCCAGGCGGTGACGCGCAAAGGGCAGCAGGTCCACGGCCAGCATGCCCAGGTTGCGCCCCAGACGCAGCGGCAGCAGCGGGTTGCTGAACAGACGCGCCAGACCATCGGTGGCCAGCGCCACCTGGCGCTGCTCGTCCTCGCGCCAGTCCCGGTAGGCCTGGAGCACCTCGTCCGCGCCGATATCGCGCCCGGCGCGGTGCGCGGTCAGCACCTCCTCGACCAGGGCCGCCACGTCGCGCAGGCCCAGGTTGAAACCCTGGCCGGCAATCGGGTGCAGGGTGTGCGCGGCGTTGCCGAGCAGTACCACGCGCCGGCGCACGGACTCGCGCACGCGCAGCAACTGCAGGGGATAGCTGGCGCGCCGCCCGACCCGGGTGAAGCGGCCCAGGCGATAGCCGAAGCGGGCCTGCAGGGCGGCCAGAAAGGCCGCGTCGTCCAGGCCGATGACATGTTCCAGCGCCTCGTCGCGCACCGTCCAGACCACCGCGCAGCGGCCCTCGCTCATCGGCAGCAGGGCCAGCGGGCCGCTGTCGGTGAAGCGCTCGAAGGCCCGGCCCCGGTGCGGTCGCTCCGGGGTGACATTGGTGACCACCGCCGACTGTCCGTAGGTCCACTGGCGCACCGGCAGATCGAGCTGACGGCGCACGAAGGAGCGGCCTCCGTCGGCGGCGGCCAGGAGGGCGCAGCCAAGGGTTCTGGGTTCGCCATCGGCCCCCTGCAGGGTGACCTGCGCGCCGAGATCGTCCTGCGCCACCGCGACCACCTCGGCCGGGGCGATCCAGTCCACATCGGCGCAGGCCCGCAGACGCGCCTGCAGGACCTGGCCCAGCTGACGCGCGGTGGCGACATAGCCCAGCGCGGGCACGCCCTCGTCGCGCGCCGAGAGCCGGCTGAAGCCGAAATGTCCGCGGTCGGAGACATGGATGTCGCAGATGGGTTCGGCCTCCGCCGCCAGTTCCGGCCACAGGCCCATGCCCTCGAAGATGCGGCGGCTGCCATAGGCCAGGGCGATGGCGCGGTCGTCATAGCCGGGCTGGGCCGGGTCGCCGGGGGCGTGGGCGTCCACCAGGGCCAGGCGCAGACCCCGGCCGGACAGGCCGATGGCGAGACTGGCGCCGACCATGCCGCCGCCGACGATCAGCAGATCGTAGTCGTGAGCGCCGTTCATGCCATCAGGGCCTCGATCTCGTCGATGGCCTTGGGCGCGTCGCGGCTGAGCACGTCCGGCCCGTCGCGGGTCACCAGCACATCGTCCTCGATGCGGATGCCGATGCCCTGCCATTTCTTGGCCACCCCGCGCATCCCCCGGGGGATGTACAGACCGGGTTCCACGGTCAGCACCATGCCCGGCTCCAGCTCGCGCCAGTGGCCGTCGATCTTGTAGTCGCCGACATCGTGCACATCCATGCCCAGCCAGTGCCCGGTGCGGTGCATGTAGAACTTCTTGTAGCTCTCTTTCTTCAGGGCGTTGGCCAGGGTGCCCTTGAGCAGGCCGAGCCGGAGCAGGCCGCGGGTCAGCACCCGCACCGCCGCCTCGTGCGGGTCGTTCCAGTGATTGCCGGGACGGACCTTGTCGATGGCCGCCAGCTGGGCGTCCAGGACCAGTTGGTAGAGCTGGCGCTGAGGCTCTGTGAACCGGCCGTTGACCGGGAAAGTGCGGGTGATGTCCGAGGCGTAGCAGTCGATCTCGCAACCGGCATCGATGAGCACCAGATCGCCGTCGCGCAGCGGCTCGGCGTTCTCGACATAGTGCAGGATGCAGGCATTGTCGCCGCCACCGACGATGGAGGGATAGGCCAGGCCGGTGGCGCCGCGCATCTCGCAGTAATGGCTGAAACGCGAGGCCAGCTGGTATTCGGCGTCCCCGGGGCGGCAGCCGCGCATCAGCTCGCGGTGCGCCGCCGCCGAGAGCCGGGCCGCCTTGCGCATCACCGCCACCTCGGAACGGCTCTTGTACAGGCGCATGTCGTGCAGATAGTGGTCCAGTGCGATGAACTCGGTCGGCATGTGCGCCCCGGCGCGCGAGCGGCTGCGCACCTGGTTGACCCAGCCGGACACGCGCTGGTCGAAGTCGCTGTTGCAGCCCATGGCGTAGAACACGCGCTCACGCTGCTCCAGCAGGCCGGGCATGATGTCGTCCAGGTCGCTGAAGGGAAAGGCGTCATCCGCCCCGTATTGCTCGACCGCGCCCTCCAGGCCGGCCCGGCGGCCGTCCCACATCTCGCGCGCCGGATCCTTCTCGCGGCAGAACAGGATGTACTGGGCGTGCCGGCGCCCGGGCATCAGCACCGCCACCGCCTCCGGCTCGGGGAAGCCGGTCAGGTAGTAGAAATCGCTGTCCGGACGGAAGGGGTGCAGCACATCCCGGTTGCGCACATGCTCCGGCGAGGTGGGCAGGATGGCGATGGCATCGTTGCCCAGCATGCGCATGAGCTGACGCCGGCGGCGCTGGAATTCAGTGGATCTCATGCGAACCCTCGGTGGTGGCCGGCGGGGGCGCGTGCATGTCCTCGTGCAACAGCATGGCGGCCACGCGCAGGTATTCCTCGATCTCGGCCAGGGCCTGCTGGCCGCCCTCGTCCGGGGCCTCTTCCAGCGGGGCCATGTTGCCGATCTCGTAGAGATCGCGCAGGGCCTCCCGGCCCTCGGGCGACAGACGGCGGCCCGCGTCCGAGTCGCCCGCCAGGCCGAAGCCGTACAGAAAGCCCTGCGCCCAGTCGCGCAGCGCGGCGGCGGTGTCGATGCCGCCGGCCCCGGCGGGCGGCAGGAACAGCTGCAGGCCGAAGTTCAGATCACGCATCTGCGCCTCGGTGGCCTGGTAGAGCCGGTCCAGGCAGGCGCGGCATTCCTGGGCCAGGGCATCGGCCGGATCGAGATCGGCGTACAGCACATCGGCCCACTGCTGTTCGCGCCCGTCCACGTCGCCGGCGATCAGGCCGGCCGCGATGGCGTGCGCCTCGCTGGGCGAGACGGTCAGGCCGCAACGCCGCATGGCGTCCCGGCAATGGACATAATCCAGGGATTCCAGGGAAGACACCGTATCGATCACACTCAGACTGAATATCGCTCAATGTTAGCACCAGGGCGAAATCATCTAAAACGCCGCAGGCCGGCAGGGGGCCCGAAAACGCCTTGCATACATCCCTGCCGTCGACGTTTTCGGGCCCCCTGCCGGCCTGCGCTGTCAATAATTTGCGTTGTTTAATGGCGTGCTCCCGATGTTAGCATGTGCCGGCATTGACCCGCCGTGGGCTGGCTATCTATAGTTGGGGTTCATGGCCAGCAAAGACATCCCCATTCAGGAGCAGGACCTGCGCGCACTCGAGATCCGGGTCGAGGAGCTGATTCGCGCCTGCGCCCATCTCAAGGACGAGAACCGCACCCTGCGCGCCCAGGCGGAACAACTGTCGAGCGAGCGCGACAAGCTGCTTGAGAACAACGCCGCCGCGCGGGTGCGGGTGGAGTCCCTGATCGAACGCCTGAAATCCATAGAGGCCGCTTCATGAGCCAAAAACGCGAGGCCATCGCCGTCAGCATCCTGGGCAAGGAATACCGCATCGCCTGCGCGGAAGGCGAGGAGGACGCCCTGCTCAAGGCCGCGCGCTATCTCGACGCGCGCATGAAGGAGATCCGCAGCGGCGGCAAGGTGATCGGCACCGAGCGCATCGCGGTGATGGCCGCGCTCAATATCGCGCACGAACTGCTGACCCGCGAGGACTCCGCCGACGCGGCCGCCAGCACCGCCAACAAGCGCATCCGCGCCCTGCGCGAACGTATCGAGATCGCCCTCAACGACTCCGCCCAGCTGGAGCTTTGATCCCGCTCAACAATTGGGCTTGTAAGCCCCGCCGGAGGGGGTTAGTCTGAATGACAGGCATCCCCTGCGGTGTTCGACAGCGAGCCCGATATTCCCTTGAGCCTATGCTTTACGCACCTCGGGGCTGTATCACGGATCGCGGTGTGCATGTCCGTCTTCGAGCGGAAAGCCTGAAGCCCCGTTTCGGCCCCACTTGAACCACTCGGTTCAAGGACAACGGCAAACATCGGCACAGGCGGGGGATGCCTCTCCCATCCAGCCCCGCACAAACGATTGAGCAACGACGACCTCCGCACACAGCTTCGCCGGCGCCGCGCGCAACTGACGCCCGCCGAACAGGACGCCGCCATGCTCGCGGTTTTCGAACAAGTGCGGCGGCTCGACCGCTTCCGCCGCGCGCGCCGCATCGCCGCCTATGTCGGCAGCAAGGGCGAACTCGACCCCATGCCGCTGCTGCACCTGGCCTTCGCACAGGGCAAGCAATGCTATCTGCCGGTGCTGCATCCCTTTCTCGCCGGCCGCCTGTGGTTCACGGCCTGGACGCCGGATACACCGATGCAGCGCAACCGCTTCGGCATCCCCGAGCCGGTATGCGACGCGGCGCGCATCATCCGGCCGCAGTGGCTGGATCTGGTCATCACCCCGCTGCTGGGCTTCGATGCACAATGCCACCGGCTCGGCATGGGCGGCGGCTACTATGACCGCACCTTTGCCATGAAGCGTTTCACAAAGGGCAGACACCGGCCCTGGCTGCTCGGCATCGCACATGAGGTTCAACGCTGCGAACGCATCCAGACCGCGCCGTGGGACGTGCGGCCGGATGCGGTGATCACACCTTCGAAGATGTATACACGCGATGACGCATCATGATGCCGCCGGCGCATTGCGGGCTGTCGCTTAAAAACGTCACTGGAATGCTGGTATTTTCATATTCCTTGTTTATACTCAGGCCATGGTCTATGGCACCTACACATGTGGAGGGGAGTAATGGCAGTCAAGAAAGCCGCGAAAAAGAAGGCAGTCGCGAAAAAGAAGGTAGCGAAGAAAGTCGCTAAAAAGGTCGCAAAGAAAGTCGCCAAGAAGGTTGCGAAGAAGAAGGTAACCAAAAAGGCGGCGAAGAAGAAAGTCGCAAAGAAGGTCGCCAAGAAGAAGGTGACCAAGAAGGCGGCGAAGAAGAAGGTCACGAAGAAGGCAGCCAAGAAGAAGGTTGCCAAGAAGGCAGCGAAGAAAAAGGTCGCAAAGAAGGCGGCGAAGAAGAAGACCGCAAAGAAAGTCGCCAAGAAGAAGGTGACCAAGAAAGCGGCCAAGAAAAAGGCCAGCAAGAAGAAGGTCGCGAAGAAGAAGGCAGCCGCAAGGCCCCGCAAGGTGACCCCGCGCAAGAAGCGCTGATCGCCTGCGACACGCAATCCCGAGCCCGGCATGCGCCGGGCTTTTTCATGCGCGGCCCTCAGCCGCCGGAGGCGAACAGACGATAGGCCGGGTTATCGGTCTCGTCGGTATAGTGATAGCCCTCGGCCTTCATGTAGGCCTCGAAGGCCTTGCGCGCCTTGGCGTCCAACTGGATACCCACCAGCACGCGCCCGTAGGCGGCGCCGTGATTGCGGTAGTGGAACAGGCTGATGTTCCAGCCCCGCGACAGGCCGGATAGAAAGTCCAGCAGGGCCCCCGGCCGCTCCGGAAACACAAAGCGGTACACGCGCTCATTGACCGCCTGCGGCGCGTGCCCGCCCACCATGTAGCGGATGTGCAGCTTAGCGGTCTCGTTGTCGGTCATGTCCACCACCGCGTAGCCCTTGGCCTGCAGCAGGTCGAGCAGTTTCTGTTTTTCTTCCGCGCCCTCGCGCAGCTCGACGCCGCAGAACACCTGCGCCTCGCGCTCGTCGGCATAGCGATAGTTGAACTCGGTGATGCCGCGCTTGCCCAGCAGGCGGCAGAAGCGCAGGAAGCTGCCCGGCTTTTCGGGGATCTGCACCGCCAGCAGGGCCTCGCGGCGTTCGCCGATCTCGGTGCGCTCGGCGACATGCCGCAGGCGGTCGAAGTTGATGTTGGCGCCGCTGAGTATGGCCACCAGATCACGGCCCTGCATGGAATGCCCGGCGAGATATTGTTTGATGCCCGCCACCGCCAGGGCCCCGGCCGGCTCGGCCACCGAACGGGTGTCGTCGTAGATGTCCTTGATCGCGGCGCAGATCTGGTCGGTGCTCACCAGCACCACCTCGTCCACCAGCTCGCGCGCCACGCGGAAGGTTTCCTTGCCGATCTGGCGCACCGCCACCCCGTCGGCGAACAGGCCCACCTGTTTGAGACGCACGCGCCGTCCGGCCCGCATGGCGGCGTGCAGGGTCGGCGCGTCCTCGGGTTCCACCCCGATCACGCGGATCTCGGGCCGTACATGCTTGATATAGGCCGCCACCCCCGCGATCAGGCCGCCGCCACCCACCGGCACGAACACGGCCTCGATGGGGTCGGCGTGCTGACGCAGGATCTCCATGCCGATGGTGCCCTGGCCCGCGATAACCTTGGGGTCGTCGAAGGGATGGATGAAGCTCAGACCGCTCTTCTCGGCCAGGCCCAGGGCGTGTTCATTGGCGTCGTCGTAGGAGTCGCCGAACAACACCGCCTTGCCGCCGAGGCGGCGCACCGTCTCGACCTTGATCGCGGGCGTGGTGGTCGGCATGACGATGGTGGTCGGGACGTTCAGCTCGCGGCCGGCCAGGGCCACGCCCTGCGCATGATTGCCGGCCGAGGCCGCGACCACGCCGCGGCGGCGCGCCGCCTCGTCCAGGCTGTAGATCTTGTTGTAGGCCCCGCGCAGTTTGAACGAGAACACCTGCTGCGCGTCCTCGCGCTTGAGCAGGATGTTGTTGCCGAGGCGGCCGCTGAGACGGCGGGCGCGCTCCAGCGGCGATTCCCTGGCCACGTCATAGACGCGGGCGCGCAGTATTTCCTCGATATATCGGCGGGACATGGGGCTTCCTGGTGCTTCGGTTCAAAGATCAATGATATCAAGGCGACATCATCCAAAACGCCGCAGGCTGGCGAGGGGTTCCCAAAACGTCGACGGCAGGTATGCCGTCGTCGAGCGTACAGGGATGTATTCACAGCGCTTTTTGGAACCCCTTGCCGGCCTGCGCTATCGATAACTTGCGTCGTTCAATAACGTGGCCCCGCAATGATACGGCATCCGCTGGGGCCTGCGGATAGGGCGTGATAAAATCGCGCCATCCAGAAGCGACAGGAACCGAACATGAACCAGGACGAAATGAAAAAACAGGCGGCCCAGGCCGCGCTGGAATACCTGCCCGACAGCGGCATCATCGGCGTGGGCACCGGCTCCACGGTCAACCACTTCATCGACGCCCTGGCGCCAATCAAGGGCCGCTTCGAGGGCGCCGTATCCAGCTCCGAGGCCTCGACCGAACGCCTCAAGTCCATCGGCATCCCGGTGATCGACCTCAACGCCGCCGGCGAGCTGGAGATCTATGTCGATGGCGCCGACGAGTCCAACCGTCACCTGCATCTGATCAAGGGCGGCGGCGGCGCGCTCACGCGCGAGAAGATCATCGCCGCGGCGAGCAAGAAATTCGTGTGCATCGCCGACGAGACGAAGCTGGTGGATGTGCTGGGCAGCTTCCCCCTGCCGGTCGAGGTCATCCCCATGGCGCGCAGCTATGTCGCGCGCGAACTGGTCAAGCTGGGCGGCAACCCGGTATGGCGCGAGGACTTCATCACCGACAACGGCAACGTCATCCTCGACGTGCACGGCCTGGAGATCATGGAACCGGCCAAGCTGGAGACCACCATCAACCAGATCGTCGGCGTGGTCACCGTCGGCCTGTTCGCCCACCGCCCGGCCGATGTGCTCATCCTCGGCACCCCCGAAGGCCCCCGAACGGTCATGCCCTGAGGACCAGAGCGCCCGGGTGGGCATGGCACCAGAGGCAAGTGGATTGATCGATTACGGCAAACTTGAACAGGCCCTGACGCACCTGCAGGCTCAGTACCGGAACCTGCAGACCCTGGCGCCGGACCAGCCCCGGCTGATTCAGGAGGCGGTAGCCGAATCGGTCATCCAGCGATTCGAGACGACCTACGACACCCTCTGGAAGGTGCTGCGGCGTTATCTCGTCGAGGCGCTGGGCCTGCCCGAGGTGCCCGGCAGCCCCAAGCCGGTTTTCCGCCTGGCCCATGAAAACGGACTCCTGCCCTCGGATGTGGGGCGCTGGATCGCTTACGCCAATGCCCGTATCGGTACGGCCCACGATTACAGCGGCAACAAAGCCAAGGAGGCCCTTGCCGTCACTGGCGACTTCATCGATGACGCCACCGCCCTCTTGCAGCGCCTGGCAAGCGGCCATGAAAGCCATTGAGGCGCTGGATATAACGCCAGGGCAGCTCGAATTGCTGCGCAGGCTGTTCCAGCAGCACCTTCCCGGCATCCGTGTTTGGGCCTTTGGCTCGAGGCTCAACGGCCGGTCTGTACCCGCCTCCGACCTGGATCTGGTTGCCTTCACCAGGCGGGATGACGCACGCCGACTAAACGACCTGCGCGACGCGCTGGACGAGAGCGACCTCCCCTTCCGGGTGGACCTGCATGCCTGGGATGAACTGCCCGAGTCATACCAGGCCGAGATAGAGAGGCGACACCTCGAACTGCTGCGCGGCTGAATCCACAATCCGCAGGCAAAAAGAAAGCCCGCCCCCATCCATGGGGGCGGGCATTACCGCTGGGCCATTCCTCCGGTCCGTGGAGCATGCTTCCTTGCTGCCGGGCGTCCCTGTCGGCGCGGTGCTTCCCTGAGGCGGTGTTTCACATTGTGCAGGCATCCGTCCAGACTGACCATAGCTTTCGTCGGAAAATCGTGTCAGAAAATTCCTACACTCCACTCCCATGAAAGATAAGCAGCGGGCTTCACGCTCATATTGGCATCCGCAGTTGCGCTTCGCTTCACTCGCCGTGACCAGCTCGTGGCGGGACTTCCACCCGCAGGGGTGCGCCCATGCTGGGCGCACCAAAAAAACGGGGCCCGAAGGCCCCGTCTCGATCACATCACTAATCGTATTGATTAGAAAGTGTGAATCATGCCCAGCGCAAAATCACTGGTATCCTTAACAGGAGTCGGGTTGTTTTGGCTGGCATAGGCTGCATACACCTGGGTGCGCTTGCTGAACTTGTGGCCAATGCCGATACCGAAACGCTTGGTGGTCACCTTACCAATACCAGGCTTCAGCTTCTGCTCGCCATAGTTCGCCATGATGTAGTTGTTACCCATGGTGTATTTGCCCACCAGACCCCAAACATCACGCTTCGCAGCGCTTCCGGCCAAATGGGTATCGCCTTCCCACTCGGCGCCGACCATGAAGTCGCCAAAGGTATAGCTGGCGCCAACCTGCCACATCTTATGATCGCGAGTACCGATAGTCGTAAGCGCACCGGTGCCACTGGCGCCCAGAACGGTGTTCTTGCTAGCCACCTCATAGCCCACACTGGCCTTCAGGCCACCACCGGCATAGATTGCGGTCAGCGAGTAGGCATCAGCCAGCCCGGTTCTGTTGTTACGACCCTCGCCCGGAACAATGGCGCCGGCGAAGGTGAAGCCGGACATGTTCGGCGAGATGTAGGCAACAGCATTGTCCAGACGGAACTCCAGGAAGCCGATCTTGTTGAAGTCAACGATGGAATCGCCGATCACATCGTTGCCAGTAGCGTAGAAGCCGACCTTGGCCGGGGTGTCGTGACGACCCATCAGCACGGTACCGAAGCCACCGGCCAGACCGACGTAGGCGTTACGCGCGCTGATCTGCGAGGTAGCCGACTGCGCGGCGGTATGCTTTGCAGCGCCATCGCTGATGTTGTAGCCCATCTCGTAACCGAAGATGGCCTTCAGACCATCGCCCAGATCCTCGGAACCCTTGACGCCAAGACGGGAAGCGTTGCTGTTGACGCTGTAGAAGTTTTTGGCTGCACCCGGATCGGAGTAACGCAGATCCACGTGCGCCTTGCCATACAGGGTGGTATCGGCGGCGCTGACTGCCGGAGCAGCCACGACAGCCGCGATGGCTGCTGCGATAAGTTTTTTGTTCATGCTGTGAACTCCCACATTAAGTTGAGTTGGTTAAGTTTGCGGTATGGATACTAGTGTGAACTGGAACACATTGCAAGCTGTTTTTGCAGAAAAAATACGACAGATCACATTTTGTTGCTCTTTTACAACATTCTTTGTGTTTCAGAGGGTTGTCATTGTCCCTTGATTTTCTGGATGAGAAAACTCCGGCAAATACGCAGTAAGCGGTATGGGCGGTGAGCTACCGAGGATCAGAACGCAAAAGACCCCGCGAACGGGGCCTTTGCCTTGTTCCCCCTCCCGCCTCCCCCGCAAGCGGGGGAGGCGGGAAGAAAGCGGGGATGGCGAAATGTCAGCGCTTGGAGAACTGCGGACGCTTGCGCGCCTTGTGCAGACCCACCTTCTTGCGCTCGACCATGCGGGCGTCGCGGGTCAGCAGACCGGCCTGGCGCAGCGGGGCGCGCAGGGATTCGTCGAACTCCAGCAGGGCGCGGGCGATGCCGTGGCGGATGGCGCCGGCCTGCCCGGTGTTGCCGCCACCCTTGACGGTGACGCGGACATCCAGCTTGTCGAGGTTGTCGGTCAGCACCAGGGGCTGGCGCACGACCATGCGCGCGGTCTCGCGGCCGAAGAACTGGTCCAGGGCGCGCCCGTTGACGGTGATCTTGCCACTGCCCGGGGACAGGAAGACGCGGGCGGTGGAGGTCTTGCGACGGCCGGTGCCGTAGTTTGCTTGCGTAGCCATTGTTGAGTCTCTCAGATATCCAGCGGCTGGGGCTGTTGGGCCTGGTGGGTGTGCTCGGGGCCGGCGAAGATGCGCAGCTTCTTCATCATGGCGCGGCCCAGCGGGTTGCGCGGCAGCATGCCGCGCACGGCGTTCTCGAGCACGCGCTCGGGCGCCTTCTGCAGGAGCTTTTCCAGGCTGATGGACTTGAGGTTGCCGACATAGCCGGTGTGATGATGGTACATCTTGTCCTTCATCTTGTTGCCGGTGACCGCGATCTTCTCGGCGTTGACCACGACGATGTAGTCGCCGGTGTCCACGTGCGGGGTGAAGATGGGCTTGTGCTTGCCCTTCAGGCGGCGGGCGATCTCGGACGCGAGACGGCCGAGGGTCTTGCCTTCGGCGTCCACGACGTACCAGTCGCGACGGACTTCTGCGGGTTTTGCGCTGACCGTGGTGTTCATTTTCCTGCTCCAACAGGGCCTTCAATAACAGGCTGACAAAAGCGGTTATCGTGGATTCACGAAAGGGCGCGAATCTTACCGGCCCGCGCGCCGGTTTGCAAGCAAAAAAAAGCGCGGCAGGGGGTGCCGCGCTGAATATAACCACCAAAGGAGGATGGAGGAGTACTGACTCGTCCGAATCAGTATGTTAGTAGTCTATGATATTCTACTGAAAAGTCAAGCCCGAATTTCTCCGCCCGGGGCCGCGCACCATAATTCTGTGAACGGCCGCGCCCCGGGAGATCGGAATGATCACCATGGGCTTGGACAGACTGACGCGGATGCTGCGCCAGCGGATCCCCGGGCTCCTGGGTGTGTATCTGTTCGGCTCACGGGCCAAGGGCTCGGTCGGGCCGGCCAGCGACATCGATCTCGCCGTGCTGAGCGATCCGCCGCTTTGGACGATCATCTGGAGGACCTGCGTGATTTCGCACGCCTGCTGATCGGGCTGGCCGGAGATCAGTGATCCGTTGGGGGATCGATCAACAGCCGCGTCACCTTGCGGCCCTGTTGCAGGTGTTGCTCGATGATCTCGTCGAGATCCTCGTGATCGACATAGGTGTACCAGGTCTCATCGGGATAGATGACGATCACCGGCCCCTGCTCGCAGCGGTCCAGACAGCCCGCGCTGTTGACGCGCACCCGCCCCGCACCGTGGATGCCCAACGCCTTGCAACGCTGTTTGACATAGTCGCGCGCGGCCTGGGCGCCACAGTCGCCGCAGCTCTGACGGCCGTCCTCGCGCTGGTTGGTGCAGAAAAAGACGTGGTGTTGGTAATGGCTCATGGGTGAGTTCTAGCCTAGAGTGGTCTGACAGAGGCGTGACCCTGCCAGGGTATGTCAGGCATTATACAAGCATGAACGCCCTGCCCGATCCCCAGCCGGCGCTGGCCGAGGCCGATCACTGCGTGAAGTGCGGTCTGTGCCTGCCGCACTGCCCCACCTACCGCCTGTATGGGAACGAGAACGAATCCCCGCGCGGGCGGATCGCCCTGGCCGAGGCGCTGCTGAGCGGCCAGTTGCCGGCCGACGCCACGTTGCGCGGCCACCTCGAGCGCTGCCTGCTGTGCCGCGCCTGCGAGACCAGTTGCCCCTCCGGGGTGCGTTACGCCGAGATCCTGGATGCCGCGCGGGCCCGCCTCGGGCCGGACACCCGCGCCGGCGACTGGATCGACAGCCCCCTGTTCGCGATCGGCGGCCGCATGGCCCGTTCGCTGCGCCTGCCCGGCCTGCACGGACGCCTGGCCCGGGCGCTGCCCCATTCCGGCCCGGCACCCGCGCCGGGCCGCTACCCGCCGGATGGAGCCTCGCGGGGCCGGGTGGGCCTGCTGCTCGGCTGCGCCACCGCCTCACAGCAGCCCGGCGCGCTGCGGGCGACCGTCGAACTGCTCAACCGCCTGGGCTATACCGTCGAGATCCCCGCGCAACAGGCCTGCTGTGGCGCCCTGGCGGCCCATCAGGGACGCCCGGACAGGGCCCGGACACAGATCGAGGCCAATCGCCAGGCCTTTCAGGACACGGATACGCTGCTGAGCATCGCCAGCGCCTGCGCCCTGCAACTGGCCGAACACCTGCCCGAGCGCCATCCCGAGGACATCGTGACCTTTCTGGCCAGACATCTGGCGCAGGGCGGGCTGGCGTTCGAGGCCCCCGACGGTCCGGTGGCGCTGCATCTGCCCTGCTCGCTGCACAACGGCCTGCGGGCCGGCGACGACCTCATGCAACTGCTCGCGGCGCTGCCGGGCG
>JALVTT010000036.1 GCA_027024025.1 Sedimenticola sp. | reverse complement strand
GTCAACCGGATCATCGACGTCTTCGCCGGGGACGAACAGCCCCACGTCCGGGCCATCCCCTCCAGCTCCCTGGTCGCCGTCAGCGCCCAGGCCCCCGCGCCCAAGATCAGCCCAGACGACGCCTGATGTCGGCCAGCAGGCCGCGCGAGGCGGCCTCGACCAGGTCGAATACCTGATCGAAGCCCCGGGCCCCGCCATAATAGGGGTCCGGGACCTCTCGCACGCCCTGCTCCGGCGCAAAGTCCAGGAACATATGCAGCCGGTGCCGCTCGTCCCGGGGGCACTGGCTTTGCAGAATGGCGTAGTTGTCCTGATCCATCGCCAGGATGTAGTCATAATCCCGGAAATCATCGGCCGAGACCTGGCGCGCCCGCAGATCCGACAGATCGATGCCGCGCGAGCGCGCGGTCGCCTGCGCGCGCTGATCCGGCGGATTGCCCACATGGTAGGCATGGGTCCCGGCGGAATCGATCTCGACCCGCTCCTCCAGGCCCTCGTCCCGCACCAGCTCGCGGAACACCCCATGCGCCGTGGGCGAGCGGCAGATATTGCCCATGCAGACAAACAAAACCTTTACTTTATTATTTGAATTCAATCTATTACTCATAATACTTCATGTTGTTTAGCAGGGTTGTTCGGACGGCCGCACGGACACGCAAACCGTGCGGTTTGATGATGTCCGGCCTGGCCATGGATCCTTCCCCGGTGCCACCTGGAATGTACGCCACTTGCACGCACAGACCAAGCGGGGCGCCCCTGCATTGGCGTCATCCCCGCCGCCGCAATGCGCCTCCCGCATCCCAAAGGCCAGGCTCTGGGGTATCCTTGGTCCAGGTACTTCCGGAGTTCATCATGTCGCGTCCCCTGCACAGCCGCCTGCGCGGGCTGATCGGCCAGCACTATCGTTACCTGTCGGATGAATGGGTGCTGATCGACATCCTGTCCGAGGAGGACCGGCTGGTGCTGCAGAAGGCCGATCCGCACGCCCTGCCCAGCCTGCAGAACGATCAGTACGGCCAGGCGCGGCGCATGACGTCCGAGACCCTGACCCTGCCGATCTCCAGTCCGGACGATCCGGACAGCTATTCCGAGGAACTGATGCTGCTGTTCCAGGGCCGCCTGCCCCAGACGGAGGCCTAACAGTCTGTCGGACTGTCAACCCGCCGCCTTGCAGATCTCCACGACCCGGCGGTAGTCCGCCTCGGTATCCACGCCCGCCGGCGGCGCCTCGGGGACGATGGCCACGGCGATGCGCTCGCCCTGCCACAGCACGCGCAGCTGCTCCAGACACTCGGCCTGCTCCAGGGGCGCCGGCTCCCAGTTCACATAGCGGCGCAGAAAACCGACCCGGTAGGCGTACAGGCCGAGATGGCGGTACATCCCCGCGGCCTCGGGCCTGTCCCGCTCGAACACGCCGCGTTTCCAGGGGATGGGCGCGCGGCTGAAATACAGGGCCATGCCGTGCCGGTCGGTGACCAGCTTGACCGCGTTGCTGTCGAACACCTCGTCCGGGTGCAGGGGCACGCCCAGGGTGGCCATGGCGGCCCCGGGATGGGCGTGCAGGGTCTGCGCCACCCGGTCCAGCATCGGCGGCGGCATCAGCGGCTCGTCACCCTGCAGGTTGACCACCACATCCTCGTCGGTCCAGCCCATCAGGTCCACTACCTCGGCGATGCGGTCGGTGCCGCTCTGGTGGTGCGCTGCGGTCATGCAGGCGCGTCCGCCGAAGGCCGTCACCGCGTCGGCGATGCGGCTGTCATCGGTCGCCACCACCACCGATGCGGCCGCGCTCTCGCCCGCGCGCTGGCAGACGTGCCAGATCATGGGCCGCCCGGCGATGTCCAGCAGCGGCTTGCCCGGCAGGCGCGAGGAGGCATGCCGCGCCGGTATCACCACGTGGTAGCGCATTCAGTCCTCGACCTCTTCGTCGGCGGGCAGTTCGCGCGCCTCCTCGACCAGCATCACCGGGATGTCGTCGCGGATGGGGAAGGCCAGACGGTCCACCTTGCAGACCAGTTCGGCGGCGTCCTTGCGGTACACCAGCTTGCCCTTGCAGACGGGGCAGACCAGGATCTCGAGCAGTTTTTTGTCCATGATGGTTTCCAGGCTTGGGTTCATTGTTCGGACAGGGACTCCAGCGCCCTGCCCAGGCGATGCACAAAGGGCGCGTCCGGCTGCACCTCGACCCGCACCACCCAGGTGTCCTCGGGTGCGATGAGGCGGCATTTTACGGCATCCTTCTCGGTCATCAGCAAGGGCAGCGGCGGATCGAAGGCCAGATCGTCCTCCGTGAAGGCGTGGTGGTCGGGAAAGGGATGCGCCTCGACCTGCAGGCCAAAGCGCCGCAGCAGATCGAAAAAGCGCTGCGGGTTGCCGATCCCGGCGACCGCGCGCACCCGGCGACCGCGCAGACGCTCCAACGGCAGCGGCGGCGCCTCGCCACGCAGCGGCAGCAGGCGCGGCTGGCGCATGCGCATGGCGTGCTCGCCGTGACGCGGCCGGCCGTTGCATACCACCAGATCCACGCCGCGCAGGCGCGAGACCGGCTCGCGCAGCGGACCGGCCGGCAGCATCAGGCCGTTGCCGAAGCGGCGCTCGCCATCGATCACCACGATCTCCACATCCCGCCCCAGGGCGTAGTGCTGCAGCCCGTCATCGGAGATCACGATGTCGCAGTCGGTGTGCGACAGCAGGGCCGCCACCGCGGCCGGCCGGTCCGGCCCCACGCACACCGGACGCCCGCTGCGCTGCGCCAGCAGCACCGCCTCGTCGCCGACCGTCTGCGGATCGCTGTCGGGCCGCACCTGTTGCGGCCAGTGCCGGGCCCGGCCGCCGTAACCGCGCGAGACGATGCCGGGACGCCAGCCCTGCTCCTCCAGCCAGCGGCTGATCCAGATCACCAGCGGAGTCTTGCCACTGCCGCCGACGGTGATATTGCCGACCACGATCACCGGACAGGCCGCCCGGTACACCCGGCGCAGCCCCAGGCGGTAAGCGGCGCGGCGCAGCGCGACCACCAGGCGGAACAGCAGCGACAGGGGCGACAGCAGCAGCGCGAGCGGTCCCCAGTGCTGCCAGTGTCTATGGGGATCGAAACGCGCCACCGTTCAGACAATCGCTATCGTAATCCGGGGTGTGGCCAGGGCGCTCACTCGGCATTCTGCTTCTGCGAGGCCTTGATGCTCAGGCGGCTCATGCCCAGCTGGGCGGTGACATCCATCACCGTGACCATGGACTGCAGCGGCGCGTGCCGGTCGCCGGAGACGATGACCGGGATGTCGCGGCGGCCGTCGGCGATCTTCTGGATGGCGCGCTTGAGCGTGGCCGCGTCGTGCGAGACCAGCTCCAGCTCGTTGACATAGAAATGCCCCTTGGGATCGATGGTGATCTCGATCTTGTCCGGCTGCTTCTCCTTCTGCTCCAGCACGCTGGCCGCGGGCAGATCGACCTTGAGCTGGGTCTGCTTGTCGAAGGTGGTCGAGACCATGAAGAAGATCAGCATCAGGAACACCACGTCGATCAGCGGCGTGATGTCGATGCGCGGGGCCTCGCGGCGGTGTGGACGCAGGTTCATGACTCAGCGCTCCCGCTCGCCATGCATGACCTCGACCATCTTCAGCGCCTCGGCCTCCATGGACACCACCAGCTTGTCCACCCGGCCGCTGAGATAGCGGTGGAAGATCAGCGCCGGGATGGCCACGCTCAGGCCCGCGGCGGTGGTGATCAGGGCCTGCGAGATACCGCCGGCCAGCACCGCGGGATTGCCCACCCCGGCGGTGGTGATGGCCGCGAACACCTTGATCATCCCGACCACGGTGCCCAGCAGGCCGAGCAGCGGGGTGATGGCCGCGATGGTGCCCAGGGTGTTGAGATAGCGCTCCAGCTCGTGCACCACCTGGCGGCCCTCCTCCTCGATGGCCTCCTTCATCACATCGCGCGAATGTTCGCGATTGATCAGCCCGGCGGCCAGGATCCGCCCCAGCGGCGAACCCTCGCGGATGGTGGCGATATGCGCGGCGGTGATCTGTCCCTTCTGATACAGCTGCCAGATCTGCGCCACCAGGTTGGACGGAATCACCTTGCGGGTCTGATAGGCCCACAGGCGCTCGACCACGATGGCCATGGAGATTACGGAACAGGCGATGATCGGCCACATCAGCCAGCCGCCTGCCTTGATCAGCTCAAACACTTAGATGCTCCCTTCCAGGTCGTTGACGGGCCCAGGCCCCGGATCAGCGAATCATACTGGATGCCGGTGGGCCGGTCATCCGGCACGGCGCCGCCGGATCCGCGCCGGGTTCACGTTTCCGCCCCGCCAGCCCGCGCGGGCGCGGCGGCGGCCCGTCCCCGGCGAAGAAATCCACCTCGATGCGCCCGCAGCCATCGGTGCGCCAGCGCCTCGCCCCGGCGCGCCACCAGCGCCGGTCCACTTGCGGGCGGGGAAAATGGTAACGGTTGAGAAAACCGGCCGAGTACACCACATCGCGCGCCCCGCTGGCGCGCACGAAGGCGGGCGCGGACGAGGTGGTGCTGCCGTGATGACCCGCCACCACCAGATCCAGGGGATGGAAGGCCCGCAGCCAGGGCAGCAGGCGGGACTCGATGCGCCGCTGCGCGTCGCCGGTGATCAGGATCCGTCCGCCTGGCCCGCTGACCAGAAGCACACAGGAGCTGTTGTTGCCCCGGTAGCGGCGCGCCTCCGGCGGCTGGATGAAGCCGAACAGCACCCCGTCCCAACGCCAGAAATAGCGGCTGGGACAGGTCTCCGAGGGCACCGCCAGACGCGGCGGCTCGCCGCTGAAGACCCGCGCGGCGGGCACCTGGGCCAGCAGACGGCCGGCCGCGCCCGCGTGATCGTTGTCCCCGTGGCTCAGGATCAGCAGATCCAGACGGCCGATGCCCTGATGATGCAGCCAGGGCACGTCCACCGCGTCGGCCAGATTGAAGCCACTGGGATAGCGCGCCCCGGTATCGAACATCAGGACATGATGGCGGGTGCGGACCACGCAGCCCAGGCCCTGCCCCACATCCAGCACATCCAGACGAAAGCCGCCCTCGGGGATGGCCGGCGGCAGGGGCAGCAGGGCCGCCAGCCACAGCGCCAGGCCCGCGCCCCGCCCCGGCAGGCCCGGCGGGGCCAGCCACAGCAGCGTCCCCAGAGCCAGCAGGCACAGCAGGGTCGGCGACCAGGCCGGATGCCAGGCCAGCGGCGGCAGCCCGGCCAGCCAGTGCAGGGCCAACCAGACATGATCCAGACCCAGTGAGACCCAGGCCGCGGGCGCCTCCCAGCCGGGCGGCAGCCAGGCCAGCAGCGAAGCCAGCAACGCGGCCGGGATCAGCACCAGGCTGAACAGCGGCACCGCAACCAGATTGACCAGCAAGCCGACCGGGGCCAGCGGCATGTCGAAGGCCAGCAACAGGGGGAACAGGGCCAGCGAGACCGCGCCCTGCACCAGCGGCCAGGTCTGCCAGCGCGGCCGCCCGCGCAGATGCGGCAACATCGCCAGCATGCCGGCCACCGCCCCAAAGGACAGCCACAGCCCGGCATCGTCCAGCGCCTGCGGCTGCAGCAGGAGCACCACGAACAGGACTTGGCCGAACACCACCCAGGGCGCGCGCCAGCGGCGCCGCCACAGCAGCCAGACCCCGGCGCCCAGCATCAGCAGGGCGCGTTGCGCGGGCAGCCCCATGCCCGAGAGCAGCGCATAGGCCGTGGCCGCCAGCAGCCCGGCCAGCGAGCCCGCCACCAGGGCCGGCACCCGCCGGCACAGCCGGGTGCGCCGCCACAGCAGCGAGACCAGCAGGGTGACCAGGCCGCCCGCCAGACTGATGTGCAGGCCCGAGATGGCCAGCAGATGGCTCACCCCGGTATGCGCGAAGGTCTGGCGCATGGCCGTGTTCAGCCCCGAGCGGTCGCCCAGCACCAGGGCCACCAGCAGGGCCCGTCCCGGCCCCGGCGCCTGTACCGACAGCAGACGCTCGCGCAGCCCCTGACGCCAGCGCGCCAGCCGGCAGCAGCGGGACGGCGGCAGGGCCTGGACCCCGTCGCGGCCGCGCACATAACCGATGTAGCGGATGCCCTGACGGCGCAGCCAGGCGGCGTAGTCCCAGCTGCCCTCGTTGCGGAAGCTGTGGGCCGGCTTGAGCCGCAGCGAGGCCCGCCAGCGCTGCCCCGGGCGCAACCGGGGCGCGTGCCGCCAGGACAGGCGCACCCGCCAGCGTCCCCCGTCCGGCCCCTCGACGAGCGCCACGAAGCGGCTCACCTCCCGCCCCTGGCGCGGCAGATCCGCCACCACCAGCGGAACCCGCACCGGCTGGCGCAGCCAGGCATCGGGGACAGGCGGAAGTTCGTGCCAGGCGCCCCAGCCCAGGGCCCAGAGCCAGCCCAGGGGCACGCCGGCCAGCCAGGCCGCCGGACGGCGGTGCGCGGCCAGCCACAGCAGCAGGAGCGCCAGCGCCGCCACCGCCCAGGGGGAGAGCCCGGGCAACAGCCGGAACAGGCCCAGTCCCGCGGCGAATGCGAATGCCATCCCTGGCATGCTGTCTGACCTCCATCAAACGTTGCTATGCCGGTCGATTGTAGCCTTTGCGCCAGACCGGTGAACATGCTCCAATGTCCCCCACCCGGACCAGGATTGCCAGGGACCAGGGACCGCGATCATCCATGCCACGCAAACTACTGAAACGCTACACCCCCGACCCCCAGACCATCAGGCAGCACAAACACCTGCGCTGGCTGGCCCGCTTCCTGGAAGATCCCAACCTGTTCCACATGAACCGCCGCTCGGTCTCCGGCGCCTTTGCGGTGGGCCTGTTCTGGGCCTCCATCCCCATCCCCATGCAGATGCTGGCTGCCGCCCTCACCGCCATCCCGATGCGCGTCAACCTGCCCATCGCCGTGGCCCTGGTGTGGCTGACCAACCCGGTGACCATGCCGCCGGTGTTCTATTTCAACTATCTGGTGGGGACCTGGATCCTGGGCGCGCCGCCGGACATCGGCGGCTTCCAGATGAGCGTGGAATGGATCAGCACCAAGCTGGACATGATCTGGCTGCCGCTGTATTTCGGCAGCGCCGTGGTCGGCGTGATCGCGGGGCTGCTGGGCTATATCGGCATCCGCGCCTGGTGGCGCTGGCATATCGTGCAGCACTACCGCAGGCGCCAGCGGCGCCGCCATCAGCCCTCCTGATCCACCACCAGGCGCCCCTCGCGCAGGGCATGGACCTGCTGCATGCGCGCCGCCAGCTGGTGGTCGTGGGTGACGATCACCAAGGCCGTGCCCTGCTCGCGATTCATCTCCAGCAGCAGCTGATAGACCGACTCGGCGGTCTCCGGATCCAGGTTGCCGGTGGGCTCGTCGGCCAGCACGCAGGCCGGATTGCTCACCAGGGCGCGCGCGATGGCGGTGCGCTGGCGCTCGCCGCCGGACAGCTCGGCCGGCTTGTGGCGCATGCGCTGCGACAGCCCGACCCGTTCCAGCACCGCCATGGCCGCGGCGCTCGCCCGCGCCACGGACTCGCCGCGGATCAGCAGCGGCATGGCGACATTCTCCAGCGCCGAGAACTCCGGCAACAGATGGTGGAACTGATAGATGAAGCCCAGATGATGATTGCGCCAGCGCCCGCGCTCGGCCTCCGAGAGCGCGCTGAAGGGGCGCCCGGCGATCCGCACCTCGCCCCCGTCCGGCCGCTCCAGGCCGCCCAGGCAGTGCAGCAGGGTGCTCTTGCCCGAGCCCGAGGCGCCGATGATGGCCAGTTGCTGCCCGCGCCCGACCCGCAGGTCCACGCCGCGCAGCACCTCCACCCGGTCGGGGCCGAGCATGAAGTGCTTGCGCAGCCCGCGCGCCTCCAGCACCGTCTCATTCATAGCGCAGGGCCTCCGCCGGCTCGGTGCGGTAGGCGCGCCAGGCCGGATACAGGGTCATCAGCAGGCTCAGCAGCAGCGAGCCGCCCGCGATCAGGCCCACGTCGGACCACTGCAGCTGCGAGGGCAGCTTGCTGATGTAATACACCTTGGGGTCGATGAAGTGGATGCCGAAGGCCTGCTCGATCCAGGCCACCACGTCCTCGAGATTGAGCGCCAGGATCACCCCCAGCAGCGTGCCGACCGCGGTGCCGACGATGCCCAGGGTGGCGCCCTGGACCACGAAGATCCGCATGATGGTGCCCGGCGAGGCGCCGAAGGTCTTCATGATGGCGATATCGCTCTGCTTGTCCACCACCATCATGACCAGGGTGGTGATGATGTTGAAGGCCGCGATCAGCACGATCAGGAACAGCAGCAGCCCCATCATGCGCTTCTCCATGCGCAGGGCGGCGAAGAAATTCTTGTGATAATCGGTCCAGTTGAGCACCCGGTAGATGCCCGGCAGCTGGTTGGCCAGCTGCAACGACACCGCGCGCGCCTGCCACACATCCCTGATGCGGATACGCACACCGGTCACCGCGTCGCCCATGCGCAGCATGCGCGCGGCGTCGCGCAGATGCACCATGGCCACCCCGCTGTCGTATTCGTGCATGCCGACCTCGAAGAGGCCGACCACCTCGAAGCGGCGCATGCGCGGCACGCTGCCGGCGATGGTGACATTCAGCTCCGGCACCACCATGGTCACCTTGTCACCCACGCCCACGCCCAGGCTGTGCGCCAGCTCGCTGCCCAGAATGATCCCGTAGCGGCCGGGCGCCAACTGATCCAGCGAGCCGTGCAGCATGTGCCGCTCCACATCCACCACCTGCTTCTCCAGCGCCGGATCGACACCGCGCACCAGGGCCCCGGAGACCGACTTGCCATGACTGAGCATGGCCTCGGCCTGGATATAGGGCGCGGCGGCCAGCACCCTGGGGTTCTTCCTCACCGCCGCCATGGCCTGACGCCACTCGTCCATGCGCCCGTCCAGGGCCTGCACATCCCCGTGCGAGGCCATGCCCAGGATGCGCTCGCGGATCTCCTTGTGAAAACCGTTCATCACCGACAGCACGGTGATCAGGGCGATCACGCCCAGCGCGATCCCCAGCGAGGAGAACAGCGAGATGAACGAGATGAAGTGGTTTCTCCGCCGCGACCGGGTGTAGCGAAGACCCACGAACAGGGAAACAGGACGAAACATGGCGCGCATTAAACCACAAAACCGGGCCGGCCGATCCGGCGGCCTGTCGCCGATCCACGGCAGGGCGATGATCGGATTCTGCGCACTGCCGCACTTGCCAGCGCGGCATACACTTGTACACTTGGGGGTAACTGGCCAGGGTGGCCGATCAATCGGTGGGAGATTCCATGTTCAAGAGCCTGTGCATTTCGATACTGCTGTTCACCTTCGCCCTGCCTGCCACGGCCGACGTGCTGCTGTTGCAGGCCATCGAGCAGGAACCGCCGAACTCGCCCCAGGGCCTGCTGCGGCCCAAGCGCGGCGAAAAGATGTCCACCGTCGAGGCCCGCTTCGGCAAGCCCAAATCCATCAAGGGCCCGGTCGGCAAGCCGCCGATCACCCGCTGGGACTACGACAAGTTCAGCGTCGTGTTCGAGTACGACACAGTGCTCGACACCGTGATCCACCGTCCGCGCTGAACCCCTGCCCGCGGCCGATCCCGCTTCATTCCCCGGTTTATTCCGGTGCCGGATTTTCTATACTGCGCGCCATCCGAAACACCGTATGAGCGCAAGGCATGAACGCACCCAGCCCCACTGAACAGGAACAACTCGACCGGATGATGGCCTCCATCATCCAGCGCATCGCCACCGGCCCCGACCTGTCCAAGGACATCGAGCAGGAGGAGGCCCGCCAGGGCATGCTCGGCCTGCTGCGCAACGCGGTCGATCCGGTACGCGCCGCGATCTTCCTCATCGCCCTGCGCATGAAGCGAGAGACCCGCGAAGAGAACCGCGGCGTGCTGCAGGCCATCCTCGATGTCACCGATCATGCCACCGCGGAGGTGGACGAGGTGCTGGACATCGCAGACCCCTACGACGGCTACAACCGCACCCTGCCCGCCTCGCCCTTCCTGGCCCCGCTGATGGCCGAACTCGGGGTGCCCGCGATCAGCCACGGACTCGACCGCGTCGGCCCCAAGTACGGCATCACCCACCGCCATGTGCTGGCCGCCGCCGGCGTGGACGTGGACCTGGACAGCCATGCCGCGGCCCGGCGCCTGTCCGATCCGGCCCTGGGCTGGGCCTATGTGGACCAGGCGCGCTTCTGCCCGCCCCTGCACGACCTGATCGAACTGCGCCAGAAGATGATCAAGCGCTCGGTCATCACCACCGTGGAGGTCCTGGCGCAGCCGGTGCGCGGGCGACTCAAGACCCATTTCATGACCGGCTATGTACACAAGCCCTACCCGCCCGTGTACGCCGACCTGGCGCGCCTGGCCGGTTTCGACTCGGCCCTGCTGATCCGCGGCGTGGAAGGCGGTGTCATCCCCTCGCTGCGTCAGGCCGGCAAATACGTGGCCTACCACGACGGCGGCGAGGAAGAAGAACACGACATCGCGCCGGACCGCATCGGCATCCGGCAGGACACCCGCTGCGTGCCGGTACCCGATGACATCCCGCAGAGCGCGCGCGGCGAGGGCACGGTCACCATCACCGACACCGCCGCCGGGGCGCGCCGCGCCGCCGAGCTGGGCATGGCCGCGCTGCGCGGCGAGCATGGCCCCACCTACGACTCGCTGCTCTACGCCGCGGCCCTGGCCCTGCACCACCTCGGACGCGCCGACTCCCTGAGCGACGCCGCGGCCCGGGTGCGCGAGGTGCTCGACAGCGGTCGCGCCGCCGCGCGGGTGGCCTGATGGGGCGGGACGGCTACATCGCGGTCGCCGGGGCCGACGAACTGCGCGACAACGAGATGAAGGCCTTCGAGCACCAGGGGCAGCGCCTGCTGCTGGTGCGGGCCGAGGGCGAATACTACGTGGTGGACGAGATGTGCACCCACGAGGACTACTCCCTGGCCCTGGGCTGCATCAAGGGGCGGCGCATCAAGTGCTCCCTGCATGGCAGCTACTTCGACCTCGCCACCGGCCAGCCGGACGAAGACCCGGCCGACGAGCCCATCTGCAGCTATGGCGTGAAAGTGGCCGACGGCCGGGTCTGGTTCAAGCCCGACAGCCGGCGCTGAAGACAGCCCTTCGGTGCGGTTCGTGCGTCACCGCACCCTACATTTTCGCCCCCCACTTGCGGGGGAGGCCGGGAGGGGGCTGGCCCGTAGGGTGCCGGTGACGCAGGAACCGCACCGAAATCCCGCGCACCCCCTCCCCAGCCC
>JALVTT010000035.1 GCA_027024025.1 Sedimenticola sp. | reverse complement strand
GGCGCCATGGACATGCTGACCAGCGGGGAGCTGGGCGCGGCCGCGGTCACGGTGTGCAGCCATCCCGACTACCGCACCGGCACCCTGTTCCTGGAACTGCTTTACCTGGTCGAGTGCATGGCGCCGGCCATGCTCGAGGCCGACCGCTATCTGCCGCCGACCTGCCTGCGCCTGCTGCTGGATCTGCAGGGCAGGGACCAGGCCGGGGCGCTGCCACACGACAGCCTGCAGGGCATGGATCTGGCGCAGAACCGCAAGCTGGCCGAGACCGTGATCAAGTCCCAGTCGGCCAGGCTGAAGGTGCTGTTCCAGCTCGGCGAGGAGATGGCCGAGGCGCGCATGGGCCCGGTGGTCGAGGCGGCCCTGGACGAGATGCACGCGGCCCTGTCCACCGAGGCCGAACGCCTGCGTGCCCTGGCCCGGGTCAATCCCAATGTGCGCGAGGACGAGATCGAACAGGTGCAGGCGCGGCGCGAGCTGCTGGAGACCCATCTGCGCGACACCCGGGTGCGGCTGGACGCGGTGCGCGTGGTGGTGATGCGTTAGCCGTGCCTTCGGTGCGGTTCGTCCCTCACCGCACCCTGCCGGCGATCCGCAGGGTGCCGGTGACGAAGGAACCGCGCCGCAAGCTCAACCGCCGGACGCAGGCCGCTCGACCGTCTCGCATTCCTTGAAGATGCGGCGGTCGCAGTTGACGCAGATCTCGTGATCCAGCTTCTGGAAGATGCCGTGGATGGCCGCGGTCTTGGACTGGAACACCCGGTTGGGCCCGATCGCATCCAGGGCGCCCGCGCGGTCCAGGGCGTTCCACAGCCCCTGCTTGACGTGGATCAGATACAGATAACCGCCCATGGCGCGGCGCTGCTCCGCCTCCTGCGCCAGGACCTCGGCCCCGGCCACGTCGGCGAAGTTGATGCCCTCGCAGATGATCGCCAGGTGCTTCTGCTCGGGATGTTCCTCGCGCAGCTTGTCGAAGCGCTCCGCGATATGACTGACCGAGCCGAAGAACAGCGAACCGTCGATGCGCAGAAAACTGACCTGCGGACACTGCGGCAGATCCGGATCGCTGGAGAAGGCGCGGTTGTACAGACGCGGGTCCGGGGTGCGGGTCACGATGGTGGGGCGCGAGACCCGCTCCAGATACAGGATCAGCGACAGCAGGATGCCGGCGAAGATCGCCGTCTCCAGCTCCAGGAACAGGGCGCCGAAGAAGGTCACCAGCAGCACCGAGGCGTCACGCCGGTTGGCGTGCAGGATATGGCGGATCTCCTTGAAGTCGATCAGGCCCCAGGCCACCATGAACAGGATCCCGGCCATCGCCGCCACCGGCAGATAGGCCGCCAGGGGCGCGACCAGGACCACGATCACCATCAGCAGCAGGCCGGCGAACACCGCGGCCAGCGGGGTGCGGGCCCCGGCCTGGTGGTTCAGCCCGCTGCGGTTGAACGAACCGGTGGCCACATAGCCGGAAAAGAAACTGCCGGCGATGTTCGACAGGCCCTGCCCGATGAACTCCTGGTTGCCGTTGATCCGGTCGCCGCTGCGCGCGGCCAGGGAACGGCCGATCGAGACCGCCTCGGTGAGCGCGAACATGGTCACCACGATGGCCGAGTTGGCCAGCTCCTTGATGACCTCGAGATCGAAGGAAGGGGCCGACAGCGGCGGCAGCGAGGAGGGCAGGGCGCCGACGGTGGTGATGCCGGTCACCTCCTGTCCGATCCAGCGGTTGAGCACATAACCGACCACACTGCCGATCAGCAGGGCCGAGATCATATTGGGGAAGCGGGGGAAGAACTTCTTGGTCGCCACCCCCGAGAGCAGGGTGATCAGCGCCACGGCCGTGACATACCCGTTGATGCTCGGGATCTGATGCACGAAGTGCATCAGGATGTCGGGTAGATGGCCGCCGCGCGGGATCTGCACGCCGAAGAAGTTCTTGAGCTGCTTGGCGGCGATCAGGATGGCCGCGCCGGCGGTGAAGCCGACCACCACCGAATGGGAGATGAAATTGACCAGGGCGCCCATGCGGGCCAGGCCCAGGCCGAGTTCCATGATGCCGACGAGGAAGGTCAGGGTCAGGGCCAGCTGTACATATTCGGCGCTGCCCGGCTCGGCATGCGCGCTGAGCACCGAGAACAGCACGATGGAGGCCGCGGTGGTGGGGCCCGAGACCAGGAAGCGCGCCGAGCCGAACAGGGCGGCGACGATGGCGGGGATCATGCCGGCGTACAGGCCGTACTCGGGCGGCATGCCGGCGATGGTGGCGAAGGCCACGCCCTGGGGTAGGACCACGATGGCGCCGGTCAGGCCGGCCATGAAATCGGCCTTCAGGTCGCTGCCGGTGACCTTGGGCAGCCAGCGCATGAAGGGGAAGAAGGCGGTCAGCTTGATGGCCTTGAGCATGGCGGTTCCGCACCCTGGTTGACTATGACAGCAAACCCCTGCGTCGCCGGGCGCCGGGGCCAGTGTCAGCAGGGGTTAAGGTGCTGGAAATGTTACGGAAAAAGCTATAAGTCTGCAAAGGACTGTTACCTTGGTTCCCGGATAACTTCCGGCCCAAGATGACAAAAAAGGCGCACACTGTGGGGATTGCGGCAAAATGCCGGGTGACGAAACCCTCACCCCACAGGTGCGCCGATGCCAAGAGTACAAGTATC
>JALVTT010000034.1 GCA_027024025.1 Sedimenticola sp. | reverse complement strand
TGTATCGACAGCCGCAGTACAGGTGGATCTGCTCCACCGAGATCCCGGGGCTGACGAAGAAGCGCCCGATGAAATGCAGGGGACCGGGCTCGCAACCGGTCTCCTCGCGGATCTCGCGCCGCGCCACCGCCTCCGGCTGCTCGTTTTCGCGGTCGCAGAAACCCGAAACCGTCTCCAGGGTCCAGGGCGGATCGACCTGACCCAGCAGGCCCACCCGGAACTGCTCGACCAGCACCACGGCATCCGCCGCCGGGTCGTACAGCAGCACCGAGACCGCGCTCAGATCCTCCAGACGCTCGCGCACCACCGGCTCGCACCAGCCGCCGCGAAAACTGCTGTGCCGCAGCCGGTGCGCCCGCAGCCTCAGAAAACCCTCGCAGACCGGCGTCACATCCAGCGTTTCGACCTTGTAGTCCACTGTCTCTCTCCTTGCGCCCTGAAAACAAAAAACCCGCTTCCGGAGAAGCGGGTTCGCATGGTAGCAGTCCGTGCCGATTACTTGTTGAGGCTCTGATAGTAATCGATCAGGATCTGGGCCACCTCGGGACGCGAGAACTCCTTGGGCGGAGCGATGCCCTGACCCAGCATCTCGCGCACCTTGGTGCCGGACAGCAGGATGAAGTCGTCCTTGGTGTGGTCCGGGGCCTCGCGCATCATCACGACCTTGTTCAGCTTCTTGGACCAGGCGGTGTGGTCGGCCTTGAAGATCTCGATCTCCAGGGCACCCTCGGGCACCTCCTCGTCGAAGATGGTCTGGGCGTCGAAGGCGCCGTAGTAGTCGCCCACGCCGGCATGGTCACGGCCGATGATGAAGTGGGTGGCGCCCATGTTCTGACGGAAATAGGCGTGCAGCACGGCCTCGCGCGGACCGGCGTACAGCATGTCGAAGCCGTAGCCGGTGACCATGGCGCTGTTCGGCGGGAAGTACAGCTCCACCATCTTGCGGATCGCGGCGTCGCGCACCGGGGCGGGGATGTCGCCCGGCTTGAGCTTGCCCAGCAGCATGTGGATCACCAGACCGTCGGCGCCGGTGCGCTCCATGGCGATGTGGCACAGCTCCTCGTGGGCCAGGTGCATGGGGTTGCGGGTCTGGAAGGCCACGACCTTGTTCCAGCCGCGCTCGGCGATCTCGTTGCGGATCTCGACCGCGGTGCGGAAGGTGTCGGGGAAGTCGGTGATGAAGTAGGAGAAGTTCAGCACCTGGATGGGGCCGGACAGGGCCACGCGGCCCTGGCTGTTGAACGCGGCCACGCCGGGGTGTTCCGGATCCTGGGTGCGATAGACCTTCTCGGTCATGGTGGCCATCTGCTCGTCGGTGACCGTCTCGATGTTCTCGACATCCATCACCGCCAGGACAGGATTGCCTTCCACGTTCGGGTCGCGCAGGGCGATGCGCTTGGCGTCGCCGATGGCGTCCGCGCTCTCGACCAGGCACATCACCGGCACCGGGAAGAAGGAGCCGTCGGTGAGGGTCATCTTCTCGGCCGCGCCCATGGCGTCGGCGACATTCATGTAGCCCTTGAGCGGGCTGAAGTAGCCGGCGCCCAGCATGACCGCATTGCCCGCGGCCTGGGAGCTGATGGTGATCGAGGGCAGGGACTCTGCCTCGGCGGAGAGCTTCTCGTGCTCATCCATGTCATAGACGAAGCGGGGTTGCAACTCGTCGGAGCCTACAGGTTTGATCATGCCGATCCTCCTCATGCGAATAGTCAGGCAGACAGATTGACGACAATGCCCGAGATGTGTGGCGGCCGGTCACAAAGCGCCCACGCGCGGCTGGCCCGCACAATATCAAAGCATTACCAAATTATCGGCCGCTAAAATTACCAGACCCACCCCGAACGCGCCCAAGGTTCTTTTTATATGGGGATATTCAATCGGGGATGGCGCCGCTCAGCCGGCGGCGCGGATCTCGGCGTCGATGGCCCGCAGGGCCTGCAGCGGATCCGGCGCCGCGGTGATGGGCCGCCCCACCACCAGGTGGGAGGCCCCGGCGCGGATCGCGTCGCCCGGCGTCATGACCCGGGTCTGGTCGTCCAGCGAGGCGCTGGCCGGACGCACCCCCGGGGTGACCAGCAGAAAGTCCGCGCCGCGCTCGGCGCGCAGCGCGGCGGCCTCGCGCGGCGAGCACACCACCCCGTCCAGCCCCGCGGCCTGCGCCAGCGCGGCCAGGCGCCGGACATTCTCCTCCGGGCTGCCGGGGAAGCCGATCTCGGCCAGTTCCTCCGCGCTCAGGCTGGTGAGGATGGTGACCGCGATCAGCAGCGGGCGCCCGCCGCGCCGCGCCAGGCGCTCCAGGGCCGTTTCCATCATGCGCCGGCCGCCCGAGGCATGCAGGTTCATCATCCACACTCCCAGGTCGGCGGCGGCGTCGCAGGCCGCGGCCACGGTGTTGGGGATGTCGTGGTACTTGAGGTCGAGAAAGACATCGAAGCCGCGTCCGATCACCCGCTCCACGAAGGCGGGCCCCAGACGGGTGAACATCTCCTTGCCGATCTTGAGTCGGCACATCCCCGGATCGAGCTGTTCGACCAGGGACCAGGCCGCCGCCTCGCTCGGGTAGTCGAGGGCGACGATGATACGGGGTTCGGCTTGGGACATGGGGGATTCCTTTACTACTTGGTTTCTCGCAGGGGGCGCCGCTTGAGCGTGCCCCAGGCATGGCAGCTCGGGCACTGCCAGTGCAGGGTCTTGGCCTCGAAACCGCACTTGCCGCACTGGTAGGCGGCGCGCTCCTGCAGCAACAGGCGCAGCTGGCCGCGCACCTGCTGCAACAGGCTGTCGTTCTCGCCGCCGGGGGTATTGCACTGCAGTTCGAGCAGGCGCATCAGGCCCAGCAGCGAGGGCGTGCGGGCGATGTACTGGTTGAGATAGTCGATGGCCGCGGCGTCGCCTTCCGTCTCGCGCAACACGTCCACCAGGTGCAGCTCCGCGCCCTGGTTGGGATGACGCGCGACGGTATCGCGCAGAAAGCCCCGCAGGCGTTCCTGCTGTCCCTGCGAGCGGTAGGCGCTGACGATCTCGTCCAGTACCTCGGGCAGGTAATCGGGATTCTGCTCGATGCTGTCGCACAGCAGGCGCAGGGCGCCCTCGGTGTCGCCCCGGGCCGCCGCCTGGCGCGCCAGCAGGTGGGTGGCGCGCACGCAGCGCGGATCCTCGGAGAGGGCCTTGCGCAACAGGGAGCGGGCCTGTTTGTGCTGACCCTGACGCTCGGCGGCACCGGCCAGCTCGCAGTAGTAATGGGCCTTTTCCACCGAGCGGTCCTCACCGGCCTGGCGCTGCAGCTCGCCGGCGGTCTCCAGACAGGCCGCCCAGTCCCGCTCCTGCTGGTAGATCAGGAGCAGATTGCGCAGCGCCTGCGGCACGTGCATGCGGCTCTGGCGCAGCTCCTTGAACAGGTTCTCGGCGCGGTCGTAGAGGCCGGCGCGCATATAGTCCTGACCCAGCTCCAGCAGGGCCTGGGCGCGCTGTTCCGAGGTCAGCGCCGGACGCGCGATCAGGTTCTGGTGGATGCGGATGGCGCGTTCCACCTCGCCGCGGCGGCGGAACAGATTGCCCAGGGCCAGGTGGGTCTCGACCGTGTCGCTGTCCACCTCCAGCATCTCGACGAACACGTCGATGGCCTTGTCCGGCTCCTCGTTGAGCAGGTGGTTCAGGCCGCGGAAATAGACCGGGTTGTATTCGTTCTGTCCGCTGGCGCGACGGCGCGCGCTGCGCCGGGCCGCCCACCAGCCCGAGGCCGCGGCGACCGGCAGCAACAACCAGACGAGATCATGGACGTCCAATCCCTGACACCCCTTGTTCAGCGATCGTTGATGGGCAGGCTGCGCAGGTTCTTGACCTCTTGTTCCACCAGGCGGGCCTGACGCCGCAGGTTGGCGTTCTCCTTGCGGATGCGCATGAAATAGAAGGCGCTGGCGAGCGCGCCCAGGAGTATCCCGGCGCCGACCGCCAGCAGGAGTATCAGCGACAGCGGCAGACTGGCGACATAGAAATACAGGTCCAGGTCCACCGGCTGGTCATTGATGATGGCAAAGGCCGCGCCCAGGACCAGAAAGACGATCAACAGCAGAAATTTGATGAGTGTGACCACGCGCGCTCCCCTCCTCCGAAAGCCCTCACATCATAACAAGATGCGGGCGGGAGGGGGCAGTGGTTCAGGCGAACAGATCGAGCAGCCCCATGCCCCGCGCGGTCGCCTGCGCGGCCTCGGCGGGCCCGGGCGCCGGGGCGTCCGCGGTGCCGGTCGGGCCGGTGGCCGCCCGCCCGCCGGCATGGGCCTGCTGATGTCCGGCGGCCTGACCCGAGTGCTGTTGTCCGGTCCCGACATCGGCCTGCACCAGGTTGATCTGCTGCTCGGCCAGCATCTCGCGCAGGCGCGGGATGGCGGCCTCCAGGGCATCGCGCACCAGGGCGTGATGGGAGACGAAGCTGACGCTGGCCTGGTCGTGGTTGAGGTTGAGCCGGATCTCCAGCGGCCCCAGGTTGGGCGGCGAGATCCTGATCTCGGCCTGCTGGTGGTCGCCCCTGGCCATCCACAGCAGGCGCTCGCCGATGGCCGCGCCCCAGGCGGGATCGCTCACCGGCTGCGGCACCGGCATGGCCAGCAGATCCCGGGTCGGCATGGGCGCGCGCGGCGGCGCGGCCGGCGGCATGGCCTGGATCAGCCCCTTGAGCGTATCGGGCAGATCCGCGCTCCCCTTGCCCTCACCGCCCGCCTGCTGCAACAGGGCCTCGAAATCCTGCCGCCCCTCGCCCGCGAACAGGGCCTGCAGGGACCGGGGCAGCGCCGTCGGCAGCGGGGCCTGCATGACTCCGGCCTCATCCGGCGCCCCGACCGGGGCCTGTCCATCCGGTTGCGACGGCGCGGCCTCGGCCTGCCCCGCCAGCCCCGCCGCCAGGGCGCGGGCCAGGCCCGCGAAATCCGGCGGCGTCTTTCCGTCCGGCGCCTGCCCCTCCGGCAAGATCATGCCGCTGTCGAACAGCTGGGCCAGCAGGGCCTGCATCTGCGGCGGGAGATCCTGCGGATCCAGCCCCAGCCGGTCGAACAGGGACAGCGGATCGCCGCCATCGCCCGTGTTTGCGGACGTCTCCGCCGCACCCGCGGCCGTATTCACTGGCAGCCCCGCCAAACCCTGATTGATACCCGGCAATTGTGGCAGTGTGCTCATGTCCTATCCTGATATCCTGACTCGACAACACAACAAGCACACAACATGCCATTGGAGGGAGAGACCATGTCCAGTGAATTCAAGAACCGGGTGATCGTGATCACCGGCGCCGCCGGCAACCTGGGCCGCGCCGTGGCGCAGGCCTTCGCCGCCCGGCAGGCCCGCCTGGCCCTGCTCGATCTCAACGAACAGACCCTGCAGGCGCTCATCGAGGAGCTGCCGCCGGGGACCGATGCGCGCGGCTACACCGTCAATCTGCTGGAATCGGCCTCGGTCAGGGACACCCTGGAAGGGGTGCTGGAGGACTTCGACCGGGTGGACGTGCTGGCCAACATCGCCGGCGGCTTCACCATGGGACCGTTGATCCAGGACAGCGAGGACCGCGACTGGGAGTTCATGATGAACCTGAACGCGCGCTCGGTGTTCTACACCTGCCGCGCGGTGATCCCGACGATGCTGGAGAACGGCGGCGGCCGCATCATCAACGTCTCGGCGCGCGCCGCGCTGGAAGGCAAGGGACGCATGGGGCCTTACTGCGCCTCCAAGGCGGCGGTCAAGACCCTGACCGAATCCCTGGCCGCGGAGAACAAGTTCGACAACATCAACGTCAACTGCATCCTGCCCGGCACCATCGACACCCCGCAGAACCGCGAGGCCATGCCCGAGGCCGACTTCAACAACTGGGTGCCGCCCGCCGCGCTGGCCGACGTGGTGCTGTTTCTCGCCTCGGAGGCCGCGCGCTGCGTCACCGGCGCGGCGATACCGGTGTATGGCCGAAGTTAAGCCAAGCGTAGATTGCTCCAGTTTGAGACACTATTGCCCGGGAAACGGCTAACTAATCAGGTTAAAGAGGATCTGACAAATTCAGACCTTCCTTTAGTCCAGGATGTCCTGCCGCGCGACGGCGACAAGGACTCTCACCCACCCGGCCGTACCAGCAACCGCCCCCGGACCCCGCCGGCCAGCAGGGTCTCGGCCCGGGCCGGCACTTCGGCCAGGGTGATCTCGTCCTCGACCACCTGCCGCAGCACCACCCGCGGGAGTTCCGTAGCCAGGCGCCGCCAGACGGTCCGGCGCCGCTCGACCGGGCACATCACCGAGTCCACCCCACGCAGGCTGACCCCGCGCAGGATGAAGGGCATCACCGTGGCCGGCAGTTCGGCCCCGCCGGCCAGGCCACAGGCCGCCACCGCGCCGCCACGCATCGTCTCGGCCAGGGCCCGCGCCAGGATCACGCCGCCCACGGTGTCCACCACGCCGGCCCAGCGCTGGCGCTCCAGCGGTCGCGGCGGACAGGCCATCTCCGCGCGCGGGATGATCTCGCCCGCCCCCAGGCCGCGCAGCCAGTCCGCCGCCCGCGGGCTGCCGGTCAGGGCGCTCACCGCATGCCCCAGCCCGGCCAGGAGGGCCACCGCCAGGCTGCCCACACCGCCGCTGGCCCCGGTCACCAGCACCGGCCCCCGGCCGGGGACGAGGCCGGCCTCTTCCAGGGTCATCACACACAACATGGCGGTCAGACCCGCGGTGCCCAGGGCCATGACTTCGCGCAGATCCAGCCCCTGTGGCAGCGGCAACAGCCATTCCGAGGGCAGGCGCTGGCGCTCGCTGAAGCCGCCCCAGTGCGCCTCGCCGATGCCCCAGCCGGTCGCGAACACCGGATCGCCGGGGGCGTGGCGCGCGGTGGCCGAGGCCCGCACGGTGCCGGCCAGGTCGATCCCCGGCACCATGGGGAAGGCGCGCACCACGGCCCCCCGCCCGGTCACCGCCAGGGCGTCCTTGTAGTTGAGTCCGGACCAGGCCACGTCCACCAGCACCTCGCCCGCGGGCAGGGCGCTCTCGTCCAGGCGGCGCAGCCCGGCATGGGTGTGGCCGGCATCGTCGCGGGTCAGCATCAGGGCCTGGAAGGTGTCGTTCATATCGGTCTCCGGGGCGTGGCGGGGCGCGCGGGTCGGGTCCGGCGACAGGGTATCATTCGCCCATGAGCGAGACACCCGCCACGCCTCCGGACCGCCGCCTCAGCGTCGCCCCCATGCTGGACTGGACCGACCGGCACTGCCGCTTCTTTCTGCGCCAGCTCAGCCGCCGCACCCTGCTGTACACCGAGATGGTGACCACCGGCGCCCTGCTGCACCGCGATCCGGCGCGCTTTCTGGACTTTCACCCGGCCGAGCATCCGCTGGCGCTGCAGCTCGGCGGCAGCGAGCCGGACGCCCTGGCCCGGTGCGCGCGCCTGGGCGCGCAATGGGGCTATGACGAGATCAACCTCAATGTGGGCTGCCCCTCCGACCGGGTCCGGTCAGGGCGTTTCGGCGCCTGCCTGATGGCCGAGCCGGGGCTGGTGGCCGAGTGCGTGAGCGCGATGCGCGAGGCATGCGATCGCCCGGTCACGGTCAAGCACCGCATCGGCATCGACCGGCAGGACAGCTACCCGGCGCTGACGCATTTCGTCGAGACCGTGGCCGGGGCCGGCTGCCGCACCTTCATCGTGCACGCGCGCAAGGCCTGGCTGCAGGGCCTGAGCCCGAAGGAAAACCGTGAGGTTCCGCCCCTGCGCCACGATGTGGTGCACCGCCTGCGGCGCGACTTCCCGGACCTGGAGATCGTCATCAACGGCGGCATCAACGGCCTGGACGAGGCGGTGGCGCAGCTGCGGCGGGTCGACGGCGTCATGATCGGGCGCGCCGCCTACCACGACCCCTGGCTGCTGGCGCAGGCCGACCGGCGCGTGTTCGGCGAGCCCTGGCAACCGGAATCCCGCAAGGCCGTGGTGCTGGGCATGCGCGACTATGTCGAACAGCTCGTGGCCGGCGGCGGACGCCTGCACCACCTGACCCGGCACATGCTCGGCCTGTTCCAGGGACGCCCCGGGGCGCGCGCCTGGCGGCGTCACCTGTCGCAGCGGGCCAACCGCCCCGATGCCGGCTGGCACACCCTGATCGAGGCCATGCAGGCGGTCCGCGACTGAGCCCTTGGAACCGGCAAAACCGTCCCCATCTCATTCGCCAGAGAGGTTTGGCAACCGAATGGAAGGAGGAACGAGATGACCCTGATGCGAACCAATCCCTGGAGTCTCCTCGACGAGTTCAACCGCGAATTCAGCCGCATGCTGCCCGGCTTCGCCGACGACGACAGCCGCGTGGTCGGCAGCACCTGGTCGCCCGCGGTGGACATCAAGGAGGAAGACGACCGCTTTGTGATCCATGCCGACATCCCGGGCGTATCCCCCGAGGACATCGACATCTCGATGGAAAAAGGCGTGCTCACCATCAAGGGCGAGCGCAAGCACGAGGCCGAGGAAAACAAGGAAGGCTATCACCGCGTGGAACGCGCCTATGGCACCTTCATGCGCCGCTTCGCCCTGCCCGAGAACGTGGACACCGACAAGATCAGCGCCTCCAGCAAGGACGGCGTGGTCGAGCTGGTACTGCCCAAGGCGGTACAGGACAACCAGCCCAAGAAGATCACCGTCAACAACGGTTGAGGCGCGGGAGGTATGGCCATGAGCAGTCTGCGACAGAACATCGACCGCGCCTGGGCGCAGGTCCAGGCCGGCTGGAACAACCTGGTGAGCAAGGCCTCCAACGCCCTGACCCGCTTCACCCACAAGGATGAGGCCGAGCAGGACGGCGAGACCCGCGCCCTGCTCCGCAGCACCCCGGAATGGGGCCTGCTGGCCGCCGAGGTCCACGAGAGCGGCGACGACATCACGGTGCGCCTGGAGGTTCCGGGCATGGATGCGGACGCCTTCGACGTGGAGGTGGCCGACCGTACCCTGATCGTGAGCGGACACAAACAGGTCCAGCAGCAACGCAAGGAAGGCCGCTACCACATCACCGAGTGCGCCTATGGCGAGTTCGAGCGGCGCCTGCCGCTGCCCGCCGAAGTGGACAGCAGCGGGGCCCAGGCCAGCTACCGCAACGGCATCCTGACCCTGACCCTGCCCAAGAGCGAACGCGACAAGGTGCGCCGCATCCCCATCGCCGGACGCTGATCCAACGGCCGACCCCCCGCGCCCCGCCGGGACGCGGGGGGCGGTCGTCCGTGTCCGCAACAACGGCGTGTGCCATACTCCGCGCAACAACCACGAGGAGAGACAGATGTCCATAGACCGCATCGTGCTGGCCTTTGCCGGCTTCATGATCCTGCTGACCCTGGGCCTCGGCGTGCCCGCCAGCCCGATCTTCCACAACGAAAACTGGCTCTGGTTCACCGCCTTCATCGGCGCCAACCTGCTGCAGTCCGCCTTCACCGGCTTCTGCCCGCTGGCCAGCATGCTCAAGAAGATGGGCAAACGCCCCGGCGCGGCCTTCGACTGAAGGGCCCCACCCCGGCCCTCCCCACGATGTGGGGAGGGGGCGGTCGTTTCAGCGCCTTTTGACTGACACCTCCGCTTGCGGACCTCACTACCACACTCCCTCCCCCGCTTGCGGGGGAGGGCCGGGGAGGGGGCGCCCGCTACACCGGCTCGGCGAACAGGTCGTGCTCGTCGTAGCCGGTGACGCGCACCTGCACGAAATCGCCGGGGCCGACCTCCTCCCAGGCGCCGTCGATGATCACCTGGCCGTCCACCTCGGGGGCGTCGCCCGGGCCCCGCGCCAGCAGGCGTTGCGGCTCCACGGCATCGATCAGCACGGTCATCTCGCGTCCCACCTGGCCGGCCAGGCGGTCGCGGCTGATCTCGGCCTGGATCTCCATGAAGCGCGCCAGCCGGTCCTGTTTGAGGGATTCGGGCACCGGGTCGGGCAGGGCGTTGGCGGCCGCGCCCTCCACGGGTGAGTAGGCGAAGCAGCCGACCCGGTCCAGACGCGCCTCCTGGATGAAGTCCAGCAGCTGGTCGAAGTCGTCCTCGGTCTCGCCGGGAAAGCCGACGATGAAGGTGGACCTGAGGGTGATCCCGGGGCAGATTTCGCGCCAGCGGCGGATGCGCTGCAGCATCTTCTCGCTCGCCGCGGGCCGCTTCATGCGCCGCAGCACCGACTCGCTGGCGTGCTGCAGCGGCACGTCCAGGTAGGGCAGGATCAGGCCTTCGGCCATCAGCGGGATCAGGCGATCCACCGAGGGATAGGGATAGACATAGTGCAGACGCGTCCAGGCCGGCAACCGGCCCAGCTCGCGGGCCAGCACCTCCAGGCGGGTCTCCAGGGGACGGCCGCCGACGATGTCGGTGCGGTATTTGAGGTCCAGGCCGTAGGCGCTGGTGTCCTGCGAGACCACCAGCAGCTCGCGCACGCCGGATTCGACCAGGCGTTCCGCCTCGCCCAGCACCTCGCCCAGGGGGCGGCTGTGCAGGTCGCCGCGCAGGCTGGGAATGATGCAGAAGCTGCAGCGGTGGTTACAGCCCTCGGAGATCTTGAGATAGGCATAGTGCGGCGGGGTCAGACGGATGCCCTGGGCCGGCAGCAGGTCGCGGTGCGGATCGCTGGACGGCGGCAGATGCGCGTGCACCGCCTCCATCACCGCCTCGTAGGCGTGCGCGCCGGTCACCGCCAGCACCTGCGGATGGGCGGCGCGAATCTCGTCCTCGCGGCTGCCCAAACAGCCGGTCACGATCACCCGGCCGTTGGCGTCGATGGCCTCGCCGATGGCCTCCAGGGATTCCTCCACCGCGGCATCGATGAAGCCACAGGTGTTGACCACCACCAGATCCGCCTCCTCGTAACGGGCGACCAGGTCGTAGCCCTCGGCGCGCAGCTGGGTCAGGATGCGCTCCGAGTCCACCAGGTTCTTGGGACAGCCCAGGCTGACGAAGCCCACCCGGGGCGGCGCGTCGCTCACCGGCTCAGCCCAGCAGGTCGGTCAGGTTCACCCCGGGGGCGCGCTGGATCTCGACCACCAGGGTCTCGCTGAGGGGGATCTCGCCCTGCGCCACGGGCTCGGCCAGCTGCTCGCAGATCTGCTGCACCAGCAGCATGCCCTGGCGGGTCCGGTCGTCCAGGTCCGGGGCCTGCACCTGGGTGTGCAGGCGCTGCAGATAGCCCAGGAACTCGGGCCCCTGCTGTTCCAGGCTCAGCCCCTGGAACTCCTCGGTGAAACGGATGTGTAACTCGTAATTGCCCTCGGGCGAGGGTTCCACCACCCCCACCCGGATCGGCCCGTCGATCTCCATGCCGGCTCCTGAAATCTGTGTGCTCGGGATGGCAATAGTGCGTAAGCCGGCGCGCGCGCGCAAGCATCCCATATCCCGCCCCGGGACCACATCATTGAGAGACGCGGATTATCGGCGGCGCGGGCCGACCAGGGGTTCCGAGAACGTCGGCGGCAGGGGCGCCGCCGTCGAGCGTACAGGGATGTGTTCACAGCGTTTTTTGGAATCCCTGGTCGGCCCGCGGCGTTTGGGATGAGGTCGTCCCGACCCCGCCTC
>JALVTT010000033.1 GCA_027024025.1 Sedimenticola sp. | reverse complement strand
GCCGGCGCCTCGCGCACCGCCTTGGCCCCACGGGGGGGCGGCGCCTTCGCGGACGGCGTCCCGGTTTCGGCCGGGGCCGGGCGGACCTCCCCCCGAGGCGCCGCCGGGCCAGCGGCCTGCGCCGGGTCCGCGGGGCGGAAGGTCAGCATGCGCAGCAGGATCATCTCGAAGCCGCTGCGCGCGTCCGGGGCCAGCGGCAGGTCACGCTGACCGACCAGCGCGATCTGGTAGTACAACTGGGTGTCCTCGGGGCTGAGCCGTCCGGCCAGGGCCTGGAAACGCTCGCGCTCGCCCCAGCTGGCCTGCCAGGCCTCGGGCGTGGCCTGCACCAGGGCCAGGCGGTGCAGCAGGAGCAGCAGATCCTTGAGCAGGGCCGAGAAGTCGGGCGAACGCTCGGCCAGGGCCGCCACGCCCTGCAGCACCCCGGCCGCGTCCCCGGCCTGGACCTTTTCCAGCAACGCGGGCAGTTGGTCGGACACGCTCACGCCCAGCATGTCGCGCACCTCGTCGGCGCGCACCGCGCCGCCGCCGAAGGCGATCGCCTGGTCGAGCAGACTCAGGCCGTCGCGCATGCTGCCGTCGGCGGCGCGCGCCAGCAGGTACAGGGACTCGGCGTCGGCCTCGATGCCCTCCTCCTTCAGGATGTGCTCGAACTGCCCCTGGATCTGCTCGATGGGCAGGCGGTTGAGACTGAACTGCAGGCAGCGCGAGAGCACCGTCACCGGCACCTTCTGCGGATCGGTGGTGGCGAGCAGGAACTTGACGTGCGGCGGCGGCTCTTCCAGGGTCTTGAGCAGGGCGTTGAAGCTGTGCCCGGAGAACATGTGCACCTCGTCGATCAGGTACACCTTGTAGCGGCCGCGCACCGGGGCATAGGGAACGTTCTCCAGCAGCTCGCGGGTGTCGTCCACCCCGGTCTTGGAGGCGGCATCGACCTCGATCAGATCGACGAAGCGGCCCTCGTCCACCTCGCGGCAGATGCTGCACTCGCCACAGGGCCGGCTGCTCACCCCCTGCTCGCAGTTGAGCGACTTGGCGAGGATGCGGGCGATGGTGGTCTTGCCCACGCCGCGGGTGCCGGTGAACAGGTAGGCGTGGTGCAGGCGGTCGTTGTCCAGGGCGTTGGACAGGGCGCGCACCACGTGCTCCTGGCCGACCAGCTCGGCGAATGTCTTGGGGCGCCAGCGGCGCGCCAGTACCTGATAGGACATAGGGCGGATTCCGGTTAGCGAAGCCAGCAGTTTACCTGAATCGGAGGGCCTGCAAAGCCACGGCACCGGCGGAAAATCGGGCGGCGACCCTGCCAGCGATTCCCGGCGCACGTGTCAGCTGCTGTGGCTGCTCCCTCCCGGGCCTGACCAGATTCACAACCTAACGTCGCGGGAGACCAACAGGGTCACCATTGAGCGGCGCATTATGCCAGATACCGGCACCCGATACACCCTGGCCATCCGCACGGGCCTGATCCGGGAGCGCCGCCATCCTGGCGGCCCGGCCGGCGGGACGCCGGCGCTCCCAAGGTCCTTCAGGCCGCACCTGGCCGGATCCGGTCATCCAGCGGCCTTCTGCGGCGGCAGCGGGTGACGCAGCAGATAACGCCCCTCCTCGCCGGTCAGGAACTGGCGGAAGGCCTCGGCGATCGGCGGCAGGCGCTTGCCCTGGCAATGCACCAGATGCCAGTGACGCAGGATGGGGAAGCCCTCCACGTCCAGGATCACCAGGGCGCCGGCCTGCAGCTCCAGGTCGAGGGTGTGTATGGACACGATGCCCAGGCCCAGGCCGGCCTCCACCGCGTGCTTGATGGCGGAGTTGGAGGTGGTCTCGATGCCGGTGCGCAGCTGCATGCCCCGCTCGTCGAAAAAGCGTTCCATGGCGATCCGGGTGCCGGACTGGCGCTCGCGCACCACGAACACTTCCTCCTGCAGGGCCGCCAGCGGCACCGGCCCCGGGTGGGCGGCGAGCGGGTGGTCGGGATGGGCCACCACCACCAGCGGGTTCTCCATGAAGGGCTGTACCGCCAGATCGGCGTCGTCCGGCGGCTTGCCCATGATGACGATATCGGTCTCGTTGTTGCTCAGCTGGTCCAGCAGGGTCTTGCGGTTGGTCACGTCCAGGGAATAGGTGGTGCCCTGGTAGCGCTGCGAGAAGGCCGCGAGGATGCGCGTGGCAAAGGAATTCGCGGTGGTCGCCACGCTCAGGCGCAGATGACCGCGCCGCACCCCCCTGAGCGAGGCCATCACGTCATCGAGTTCCTGCAGCTCCTGGCCGATGCGGCGGGCATAATCGAGCATCTCCCGGCCGGCCTCGGTGAGCTGGATGCGCTTGCCGATCTTCTCGAACAAGGGCAGCCCGGCCGACTCCTCGAGTTGCCGCACCTGCATGGAGACCGCCGGCTGGCTGAGATGCAGTTCCTCCGCGGCCCGGGTAAAACTGAGGTGGCGGGCCACCGACTCGAAGAGTGTCAATTGGCGCAGGGTGAGATGCATGGCGGTCAGGCCTCGTCCATTCGGGAACAGTGACCGGCCGGGCTTTGCGGCGCGACCTGATCCATAAGTATATCCTGAATCCGTGACTTCGCCGACCACCTGAGACTCGTTCACCCGATGGTGATCACGTAAAATGGCGATTCCAGCGGTTTTCATGACTTCACCCATGGGGTGACCTT
>JALVTT010000032.1 GCA_027024025.1 Sedimenticola sp. | reverse complement strand
GATGAAGGTCATCGGAAGTTCACCCCATGGGTGAAGTCATGAAAACCGCTGGAATCGCCATTTTACGTGATCACCATCGGGTGAACGAGTCTCAGGTGGTCGGCGAAGTCACGGATTCAGGTGGTGGTTAGGCCGGGAGCGCCGGCGCTCCCGGTATCAAGCAGGGCGCTTTGCCCTCGGCAGAAGTCATGTTCCCCGGACAGCGATGCGGCCCGGGGGGATCACTCGATCCAGTCCACCAGGTGGTTTTCCAGTTCGTCGGCCTCGTCCTCGCACAGGGTGCGGTCGCACACGCGCTGACCGGCCCGCACCACGCTGTCCGGGTCGCCGCTGACCAGCGGATGCCAGTCGGGCAGGGGCCGCCCCTCGGCCAGCAGGCGGTAGGCGCATGAGCGGGGCAGCCAGTAGGGCTCGCGCAGGGTCTCCAGGGTGATGGTGACGCAATCGGACACCCGGGTGGAGCGGTTGGGGTAGTCGGTGCAGCGTCCGGTGGCGGTATCGAGCAGGCGGCAGTGCACATTGGTGAAATGGATGGCGCCGGTGTCGGCGTCCTCCAGGCGGTAGATGCAGCAGCGGGCGCAGCCGTCGCACAGGGCCTCCCACTCCTCGGGGGACATCTCGGCGAGGGTCTTGTGCTTCCAGAAATCGGGGTCGGGGCGGCTCATGCGCGGGCATTGTACGCCATTCCCCGGGTGTATTAGAAAACAATTATGCACAGTGCCCGGCGCGCCGACGAACCAATAGCCAGTTGTCGGAAAGGCTGCATGTGATACCTGAATAAAGTGTCGTAACTATATGTATAATAAGTATAAAACGGGATCGTGCAATTTTTTTACAATCTGACAGGGCTGTAACATTCATGCCGCCTGGCGGCCAACTTCAGCAGCTTGTCCACAAAGTTATCCACAGCGATTGTGGAAAAGCGTCCGGGGTGACGGGCGGCCCGATCAGGGCGCAAAACCTGTAAACCACGTCTCCGAACGGTACAACCGCAAGCGGGGGCGGCGCATCACGGGGCATGGCTACATCAGAGTCCTTTCCCGGGTGCCGCTGGTCCGGCAGAATGGGCGTCGTGAGCAGATCCCCAGACAAGCCGGAGCAGGCCCTGATCGAGCGGTTCAGCGACGCCCTGTGGCTGGAGCGGGGGCTCTCCGCCAACACCCTGGCCGCCTACCAGACCGATCTGCGCCATCTGGCCGCCTGGCTGGCGGGGCGGGGCAGCGCCTTGCTGGAGGCGGACCGCGGGTTGCTGCAGCGCTATCTGGCCAGCCTGGTGGACGCGGGGATGCGGCCGCGCACCAGCGCCCGGCGTCTGTCCAGCCTGCGCCAGTTCTATCAGTGGGCGCTGCGCGAATCCCTGCTGGCGCGGGATCCCACCGCCCTGATCGACGCCCCCCGGCTGGGGCGCCCCCTGCCCAAATCACTGAGCGAGGCCGAGGTCGAGGCCCTGCTGGCGGCCCCCGATCCGGAGTCCCCGGAGGGCGAGCGCGACCGCTGCATGCTGGAGCTGCTGTACGCCACCGGGCTGCGGGTCAGCGAGCTGGTGGGCCTGGGCGTGGAGCAGATCAGTCTGGCACAGGGCCTGGTGCGGGTGGTGGGCAAAGGCGGCAAGGAGCGTCTGGTGCCCCTGGGCGACGAGGCGGTGGCCTGGGTGCGGCGCTTCGCCGCCGGCGGCCGGCCGGCCCTGCTGGGCGAGCGTCCCTGCGACGCCTTCTTCCCGACCCGCCGCGGCCGGGGGATGACCCGCCAGGCCTTCTGGTACCGGATCAAAAAGTACGCCGCGTCCGCGGGCATTCGCACGCCCCTGTCGCCGCACACCCTGCGCCATGCCTTTGCCACCCATCTGCTCAATCACGGCGCCGATCTGCGCGTGGTCCAGCTGCTGCTGGGTCACAGCTCGCTGTCCACTACCCAGATCTACACTCATGTCGCGCGCGAGCGCCTGCAACAGCTGTACGCGCGGCACCATCCCCGGGCCTGAGAGGCGCGGCTGTGGTAACCTTATAGGGCTTTAAGTATTCCACAGGATTGGAACCAAATGATCAGACTTGCCCTGGCGTTGCAACTGGCGGTCCTGCTGGTGGCGGGCGCGCTGGCCGGTCCCGCCACGGCCGACGCGGGCGCGGACGAGGTGCGCAATTCACTCAGGGTGTTGATCCCGCGTCTCAAGATCGACTCAGTCCGGCCCAGCCCAATCGCCAATCTCTACGAGGTGAGCTTTGGCAGCCACATCATCTATGTGACGGCCGACGGCAAGTACCTGGTGCAGGGGCGCATCACCGATCTGGAGACCCGCGAGCCGATCACCGAAAAGCGCCAGCAGGCGCTCAAGAAGGCCGTGATCGCGGGCCTGGACGAGAAGGACATGATCGTCTATGGCGCCTCGGACCTGCCGTACACGGTCACCGTGTTCACCGATATCGACTGCGGTTACTGCCGCCGCCTGCACAGCCAGATCGCGGAATACAACCGCCAAGGCATCCGCATCCGCGCCGTGGCCTTCCCGCGCGCGGGGCCCGGCAGCCCGTCCGAGCGGGTGGCCGAGGCGGTGTGGTGCGCGGACGACCGCAAGGCCGCCATGGCCCTGGCCATGCAGGACAAGCCGGTGCCACATCGCGACTGCGCCAATCCGGTGCGTGCCCAGTACGAGCTGGGCCAGGACATCGGCATCCGCGGCACCCCCG
>JALVTT010000031.1 GCA_027024025.1 Sedimenticola sp. | reverse complement strand
ACACCCGTCCAGCGGTGACCCGGGTCACCGCTGGACGGGTGTTCACCGGCGATGGCGGCGAATATCCGGCCGATGCCACCCTCTGGGTGACCAGCGCCAGCACCCCGGACTGGGCCGCGCGCGCCGGCCTGGCGGTGGACGAGGGCGGCTTCATCCGGGTGGACGACTGTCTGCGGTCGGTCTCGCATCCGGGCGTGTTCGCCGCGGGCGATGTGGCCAGCCTGCCGCGGCCGCGCCCCAAGTCCGGGGTGTTCGCGGTGCGCCAGGGGCCGGTGCTGCATCACAACCTGGTCGCCGCCGCGCGCGGCGGACGCCTGCGGCGCTATCGGCCGCAGCGCAACTTCCTGGGCCTGATCACCACCGGCGGCCGGTATGCCATTGCCTCGCGCGGCCGCTGGTCCGCCGAGGGCGCCTGGCTGTGGACGGTCAAGGACTGGATCGACCGGCGCTTCATGCGCATGTTCGACGCGCTGCCCGAGATGCCGGAGGAACGCCCGCCCGAGCCGGCCCCGGGCCTGGCCGACGAGGAGACCCGCGAGACGCTGCGCGCCCTGCCCATGCGCTGCGGGGGCTGCGGGGCCAAGGTCGGCAGCCGGGTGCTGGAGCGGGTGCTGGCGCGGCTGCCGTGCGAGACGCGGGAGGATGTGCTGCTGGGGCGCGAGCAGGCCGACGACGCGGTCGCCCTCAAGGTGCCGCCCGACCGCCTGCTGGTGCAGAGCGTGGATTATTTCCGCGCCTTTCTCGATGACGCCTGGGTGTTCGGCCGGATCGCCGCCAACCATGCCCTGGGCGATCTGTACGCCATGGGCGCCGAGCCGCAGTCCGCCCTGGCGGTGGCCAGCGTGCCCTTCGGCCGCGAGGCGGTGGTGGAGCAGACCCTCTACGAACTCCTGGCCGGCGCCCAGGCCGTGCTGCACCAGGCCGGCGCGGTGCTGGCCGGCGGCCATTCCAGCGAGGGCGCGGAGCTGGCCTTCGGTCTGAGCGTGAACGGCCTGGTGGCCCCGCAGGACATGCTGCGCAAGTCCGGGCTGCGGCCCGGCCAGCAACTGGTGCTGGGCAAGGCCCTGGGCACCGGCACCCTGATGGCGGCGGACATGCGCCATCGGGCGCGCGGCCGCTGGGTCCAGGGCGCGATCACGCAGATGCTGCAGTCCAACCGCGAGGCCGCGCGCATCCTGCGCGCGCATGGCGCGGGCGCCTGCACCGATGTCACCGGTTTCGGTCTGCTGGGTCACCTGCTGGAGATGTTGCGGGCCTCCGCCTGCGGCGCGCGCATCCGCCTGTCGGCGCTGCCGGTGCTCGATGGCGCCCTGGAGACCCTGGCCCTTGGCATCCAGTCCTCGCTGGCGCCCGAGAACCTGCGCCTGCGCCGCGCCATCGCCAATCTGGAACAGGTGCGGGAGGATCCCCGCTATCCGCTGCTGTTCGATCCTCAGACCGCCGGCGGCCTGCTGGCCGGGGTGCCGGGCGAGCGTCTGGACGCGGTGCTGGCGGCGCTGCGCGAGGCCGGATACCAGGCCGCGCACATCGGCGAGCTGGTGGCCGGGGAGGCCCGGGTCGAGGTGCGGGCCTGATGTCCTGGCGGGCGACGGCGGAACAGACTGCGGCAGTAATCACAAGGCGTCTGGGGACGGACTTCGATCAGGTGACCGATGAGGAGATCGCGGCAGTGGGACGCAAGCTGAACATGAGGCCGAGGAAGCGGTTGGGCTATAGGGCGCCTATCGAGATGTTCTGTGAAGGACCACAGCGGCAGGACGCCACATCGGGTGGTGATGCGGTTATTTGTTGAATTTGGGTGTGAATTCAGGCCCGACCTTTTCAGCATTCTTAGCTAGCCGAGTTGTTCAAACTCGCGTTGCAACAGAGCGGGAGAGGCCAGGTTCAGCTCCACCAGGCGGCGCAGGCGGCAGGCGTCGTCTAGTTCCAGGCCGGTGGCCTTGAGGCCGATGCGTGTGCCGTGGGTGTGCTGTACCGTGACCAGCATGCGGATCATGTTCTCTGGATCCTCGTCCAGGGCGATGTCGGCCACGCCTTCGGCACCGTCCTCGGGCAGGCGCTCGCTGCCGCTGCGCAACAGGGCGCCGCGCAGCGAGATGTCCAGCAGTTCGCCGGTATAGGTGTGCTCCCCGACCACCAGGGATACGGGTCGGTTGAGGATGATGCGTTGGAAGCGACGGCGTTCGGTCTCGGTCACGATCAGGCCCCTGTGTTCCGGATATGTCCCTGTAACGGCCGCCACGCTCAGAAGTTGAGCGAGGCCTGTTCCCCGTGCTCGCGCCGCTCCAGCGGTCTGACCCGGGCGGTGCGCACCATGTTGTCCTGGGTCTGCAGGATGTCGATGGGATAGCCGTTGATCATGACCGAGGTGCCGGGCTCGGGCAGGCTGCGCAGGTGTTCCACGATCAGCCCGTTGAGGGTGTTGGGGCCGTCGGTGGGCAGGTCCCAGCCCAGGCTGCGCACCAGTTCGCGCAGGCTGGCCGAGCCGTCCACTAGGTAGCTGCCGTCCTCCTGCGGGGTCACGTCCGCGAGGCTGTCGGCGGGGTCGGTGGCGAATTCGCCCACGACCTCCTCCAGCAGGTCGGCCATGGTCACCAGGCCCTGCACATCGCCGTATTCGTCCACCACCAGGGCGACCCGGCGGCGCTGTGTCTGGAAGTTGTGCAGTTGGTCGTACAGGGAGGTCCCGCGCGGGATGAAATAGGGCTCGCGGATCAGCTCGCGCAGCTCCTCGTGGGTCAGGCCGTCGCCGTCCAGGGCCGCGCGCAGGATGGTGCGCGAATGCAGAAAGCCCAGCACATGATCGATGCTGCCATCGAATACCAGGACCCGGGTATAGGGCAGTTGCTGCAGCTGATCCAGGATCACGCTGATCGGGTCGCTGAAGTCGATGCCGTCGATCTCGGTGCGCGGCACCATGATGTCCTCCACCCGCACCTTTTCCAGGTCCAGCAGGTCGAGCAGCATCTGCTGGTGCTGCTGCGGGATCATGCTGCCGGCCTCGTTGACCACGGTGCGCAGCTCCTCGCGGCTGAGAGTGGCGCTGACACCCTGTTCGGGATTGATCCCGAGCAGGCGCAGCACCGAGTTGGCGGCCAGGTTGACCAGCCACACCAGCGGGAACAGCAGGCGCAGCAGCGGGATGTAGATCCAGGCGGCGGGGAAGGCCAGCTTCTCCGGGTGCAGCGCGGCCAGGGTCTTGGGCGCGACCTCGGAAAAGATCAGCACCACCAGGGTGAGCAGGCCGGCGGCCACCGGGATGGCGCCGTTGCCACCGAGGCGGATGGCGATCACGGTGACCAGCGAGGAGGCGAGGATGTTGACGAAGTTGTTGCCCAGCAGGATCAGGCCGATCAGGCGGTCCGGCTTGTCCAGCAGGGCCTGGGCGCGGCGCGCGCCGGGGTGGCCCTTGTCGGCAAGGTGCCGCAGGCGGTAGCGGTTGAGGGTCATCAGGGCCGTTTCGGAGCCGGAGAAGAAGGCCGACAGCCACAATAGGAGAATGAGTAGCCCAAACAGGGCGCTAAGGGGTATGTCGTCCAAGGCGGGCGCTCGGGTGATGCGGATACATCCCTTTCTAGGACTTGGCCGATGGACTGTCAAGCGCGGATAGGCGTGTGACGGGTTTGATTAGTGACGTATTTTTGACATAAGGGTCTTTAGCTGCTTAACTCTTGGCCCCAAAGGGGTCAAAAAATAAGCATGGGGTTTACTATGGGGACGGATCGTTTTGAGAGGGCCTTGAGCGAGTCGCTCGCGGTCCTGCTCATGCCCAGGCAGGAATCTCGAGAATACCTTGAGAATATTCTGCAATTTATTGATTGTATGGTTATTGTTCCGGAGTCTCCCGATCAGCTTCAGGGCCTGATCGAGTCCCACTCGGCGCGCGCGCCCTCGGTGTTCATCAGCAGCGAGCTGGACAAGGAGACCCGCCTCGCCTGGCTGCGGGCCATCGAGCAGGCCACGCCGCGCCCGGCGTTGTTCCAGGTCCAGGAGGGCGACAAGGACGAGATGCTGATGAGCGGCGATGTGCTGGCCGCGCTGCGTCTGCCGACCCATTTCGAGGGCATCTCCTCCATTCTGTACCGGGCCCAGGTGTTCTCCGAGAGCCAGCGCCACGGCGAAGGCGCGCGGCGTCCGGTGGAGCTGTTCCGCAGCCTGTCCGGCAACAGCCGCGCCACGCGCGAGATCAACCGCATGATCGAGCAGGTGGCCGACTCCGACGCCACGGTGCTGATCCTGGGCGAGTCCGGTACCGGCAAGGAAGTGGTGGCGCGCAAGCTGCACTATCACTCCAAGCGCCGCGGCAAGCCCTTCGTGCCGGTCAACTGTGGCGCCATCCCCGGCGATCTGCTGGAGAGCGAGCTGTTCGGCCATGAGAAAGGGGCCTTCACCGGGGCCATCAGCGCCCGCCAGGGGCGCTTCGAGCTGGCCGAGGGCGGCACCCTGTTCCTCGACGAGATCGGGGACATGAGCATGCACATGCAGGTCAAGCTGCTGCGCGTGCTGCAGGAGCGCACCTTCGAGCGGGTGGGCAGCAACAAGACCATCCGCTGCAATGTGCGCATCATCGCCGCCACCCACCGCGACCTGGAACAGGCGATCAAGGATGGCAGCTTCCGCGAGGATCTCTTCTACCGCCTGAACGTCTTTCCCATCGAGGTGCCGCCGTTGCGTGAGCGGGTCGAGGACATCCCCGTCCTGGTGGCGGACCTGATCGCGCGCATCGAGCACGAGAAGCGCGGCTCCGTCCGCCTCACCCCGGCCGCGATCACCGCGCTGAGCTATTACGGCTGGCCGGGCAATGTGCGCGAGCTGGCCAATCTGATGGAGCGCCTGGCCATTCTGTACCCCTTCGGCGTGGTGGACGTGGCCGATCTGCCGGAGAAATTCCGCGCCGGGATCAAGCTGCCGGAGGGGGCGGAGGTCGATGCCGGGGCCTTCCTGGCCGAGGCGTTGGCACAGGGCGAGACGCCGCCGGCCCCGAACTCGGTGCCACGGCTGCCACCCGAAGGCATCGATCTCAAGGCCTATCTCGCGGACATCGAGCAGAGCCTGATCCGCCAGGCCCTGGACGAGTCGGACGGGGTGGTGGCGCACGCCGCCAAGAAGCTGCAGATGCGCCGCACAACCTTGGTCGAGAAGCTGCGCAAATACGGCCTGCAGCGTGCCGCCGAGCCGGCCTGATTGTGTGACGGGGTTTTGACTTTCTTGAGAGGCATATCACAAACGCTTGGTGTAACTGATTGAAAGTTAAGTAGGTGAGATTTGGGCACGGCTCTTGCTATCTGCTGTTCAGGCAGACCAAAGGCAAGCATCCATGAACGTGTCCACCGCGCCCGCAATCGACAAGACCGCCTCGCTCACCGAGGCCTTCCATCAGTTCAACACCCTGTCCGAGCAGCTGGCCACCGCCTATGCCCAGCTCGAGATCCAGGTCGCCGAGCTGACCCGCGAGCTGGCCCAGGCGCGGTCCGCGCGCGAGGCCGGGCAGCAGAAGATGCAGAAGCTGGCCGACCGCCTCTCGGCCCTGCTGGAGGCCATGCCGGCCGCGGTGGTGCTGGTGGACGGGCGCGACCGCATCGACCGCTTCAATCCCGCCGCGGAGGCCCTGTTTCAGGGGCTGCGCTGGGGACGCCGCTGGGCCGAGGTGTGCGATGAGAATCTGGCCTCGCGTCTGGGCGCGGGCGACTGGCTGCTGAACAGCGAGGTGCGGCTCAGCGTGTCGCGCCGTCCGCTGGGCGATGGCGGTCAGATCCTGGTCATGATCGACACCACCGAGCAGCGTGCGCTGGAGGCCCGCCTGCAACGCCAGAGCCGGCTCGCCGACATGGGCGAGATGGCGGCCCAGCTGGCGCATCAGATTCGCACCCCGCTGGCGACCGCGCTGCTGTACGGCGGCCAGCTCGGGCGCGCCGATCTGAGCGATGCGCAGCGGGCGCAGTTCGCGGCCCAGCTGGTCGAGGGGCTCAAGCACACCGAAAAGCTGGTCAGCGACATGCTGGCCTTCAGCCGAGGCGGCCATTTCCAGCCCAATCCGGTATCGCTGCGCGACCTGCTCGCGCGCGCCCTGGACACCCTGCGGCCACGCATCCAGGCGCAGGCGGTGGCGCTGCGCCTGGAGATCGACCCGGAGCGCCCGGACCACACCCTGGGCAATGCCGACGCCCTGAGCGGTGTGTTCTGCAATATCCTGGACAACGCGCTCAACCATACCGATGCGGGCGCGCGCATCGGCGTGTCCCTGGACCTGTCCGGCGAGCAGGCGGTGCTGCGCATCGAGGATGACGGCCCCGGCATCCCGCCCGATATTCGCAAACAGATCTTCAACCCCTTCTTCACCACCCGCGAGCGCGGCACCGGCCTCGGCCTGGCCGTGGCCCAGTCGGTGCTGCTGGCGCACGGCGGCAGCATCCAGAGCGGTGAGTCCTCGCTGGGTGGCGCCTGTTTCGAGATCCGACTGCCATTGCAGAACGAACAAGGAGAAGTGCAATGAACGCCCCCCGTATCCTGGTCGTGGAAGACGACAGCGCCCTGGCGCAGGCGCTGAGCGACACCCTGCAGCTGTCCGGTTACCAGGTGAGTCTCGCCACCGACGGCGAACAGGCCCTGGCGCGTCTGGAGCAGGAGCCGCCGGACATGGTGCTGACCGATGTGCAGATGCGGCCCATGGATGGTCATACCCTGTTGCGCCACCTGCGCAGCCGTTTCCATGACATGCCGGTGCTGGTGATGACCGCCTACGGCACGGTGGAGAAGGCGGTCGAGGCCATGAAGCTGGGCGCGGTCGATTACCTGGCCAAGCCCTTCGAGGTGGAAGACCTGCTGGGCAAGGTCGAGCGCTTTCTGCCGCACCAGGGGCGCGAGCCCTCGCGCATGATCGCCGAGGACCTGCGCACCCGCGAGCTGGAGGAGCTGGCGCGCCGCGTGGCCTCCAGTGACGCCACGGTCATGATCGGCGGCGAATCGGGGGTGGGCAAGGAGGTGCTGGCGCGCTTCATCCACGATCACTCGGCGCGCGCGGACGGCCCCTTCGTGGCGATCAACTGCGCCGCCATCCCCGAGAACATGCTCGAGGCGGTGCTGTTCGGCTACGAGAAGGGCGCCTTCACCGGCGCGGTGCGCGCCAGCGCGGGCAAGTTCGAACAGGCCCAGGGCGGCACCCTGCTGCTGGACGAGATCTCCGAGATGAGCCTGCCGCTGCAGGCCAAGCTGCTGCGCGTGCTGCAGGAGCGCGAGGTCGAGCGCATCGGCGGCCGCGAGCTGATCCAGCTCGATGTGCGGGTGCTGGCCACCAGCAACCGCAAGCTGCGCGAGGAGGTGGCCGCCGGGCGCTTCCGCGAGGATCTGTTCTACCGCCTCAATGTGTTCCCCCTGACCCTGCCGCCGCTGCGCGAGCGACCGCGCGACATCCTGCCCCTGGCCCGTTACCTGCTGGCCCGTCACCTGCGCGCCGACCAGCCCATGCCCGAGCTGTTGCCCGAGGCCGAGGCGCGTCTGATGGCGCACCCCTGGCCGGGCAATGTGCGCGAGCTGGACAATGTGATGCAGCGCGCCCTGATCCTCAGCGACGGCCAGGCCATCGACGCGACCGCCATCCACTTCGAGTCCGGCGAGTCGGAACAGCCCATGGTCCGCCCGGTCGCGCCGGCCACGCCGCTCCGCGAAGAGGCCGCGCCCGCCAAGCGGCTGAGCGACGATCTGCGCTCGATGGAGGAACAGCTGATCATCGACGCCCTGCGCAACGGCGGCAGCAAGAAGGCGGCGGCCTCCATCCTGGGCATCAGCCCGCGCACCCTGCGTTACAAACTGCAGAAGCTGCGCGAGGCCGGGATCCAGATCCCATGAGTGGCGGCCTCTTGTTCGCCCCCCTCCCAGCCTCCCCCCGCAGGCGGGGGAGGAGGGTAAAGCGTTTTCCCGCGGGTGGGTTAGGGATCAGTTGAATCGTTTTACATGAAATGGCCCGGATATTGCCTCAATCCCAGTAACGACAAGAAACCGGCACCCAGACGAGGTATCAGCAATGAGTGGTATGGAGATCTCCCAGGTACTGGCCCAGATGCGGGTCATGGCCGCGCAGGCCGGCGGCCCGGTATCCGGCGGCGCGGCGGCCTCCGGCGCCAGCTTCCAGCAGCTGCTGAGCGATTCCATCGGCAAGGTCAACGCCCTGCAGCAGCAGGCGGCCGAACTCAAGACCGGCTTTGAGCAGGGCCGGGACGACATCGATCTGGCCCAGGTGATGATCGCCTCGCAGAAGGCCAGCCTGTCGTTCAGCGCCATGGTCGAGGTGCGCAACAAGCTGGTCGATGCCTACAAGGACATCATGAACATGCCCCTGTAAGGGCGCAGCCGACGGGTAGACAGAGATGGCGGAAGCAACTGAAAACACGGCGCTGGCCCCACAGACCGAGATGGATCCGGGGGCGGGCATCCGCGACAACCCCCTGTTCCGTCAGCTCGCGGTGATGATCGGCATCGCCGCCAGCGTGGCCCTGGGGGTGGCGGTGGTGCTGTGGTCACAGGCCCCGAGCATGGCGCCGCTGTATGCCAATCTGGCGGAAAAGGACGCCTCGCAGGTGGTCGATGCCCTGCAGAAGAGCGGGGTCGAGTACCACGTGGACGAGGCCACCGGCATGATCCTGGTGCCGGCCGGCAAGGTGAAGGAGCTGCGCATGAAGCTGGCCTCGGCCGGCCTGCCCAACAGCACCGGCATGGGCTTCGAGCTGCTGCAGAAGGACATGGGTTTCGGCACCAGCCGCCTGGTGGAGCGGGCGCGTTATCTGCAGGCCATGCAGGGCGAGCTGGCGCGCACCATCGCCACCATCGGCGCGGTGCAGAGCGCGCGCGTGCATCTGGCCATCCCCAAGCAGTCGGTGTTCGTGCGCGAGCGCAAGAAGCCCAGCGCCTCGGTCACGGTGCGCCTGCTGGCGGGCCGGGTCCTGGCGCCCGGTCAGGTCGATGCCATCGTGCACCTGGTCGCTTCCTCTGTGCCCGAGCTGGAGCCCGGCCGGGTGACGGTGGTGGACCAGAAGGGCAATCTGCTCAGCGGTGACGCGTCCAGCCGCGAGCTGAAGCTGTCCAGCACCCAGTTCGAATACACGCGCAAGGTCGAGGCCCTGTACCGGCGCCGCATCGAGGATCTGCTGGCGCCCATCCTGGGCGCGGACAAGGTGCGCGCCCAGGTCACCGCCGACATCGATTTCACGGTCACCGAACAGACCCAGGAGCGTTACAACCCGGATCAGCCGGCACTGCGCAGCGAGCAGGTCAACGAGGAGCAGCGCAGCGCGGGTGGGGCCCAGGGCGTGCCCGGCGCGCTCAGCAATCAGCCGCCGGCCGCGGGCAGCGCGCCGCAGGTCGCGGGCAAGCAACAGGGGCAGGGCGCCGCGGGCGGGGTGGTGGACAAGACCCGTCAGGCCACCCGCAACTACGAGCTGGACCGGGTCATCAGCCATACCCGGCTCTCGCCCAACGCCCTGCGCCGCCTGTCGGTCGCCGTGGTGGTGGATGACAAGGTCAGCGTGGGCAAGGACGGCAAGGAGATCCGCACCGAGCGCACGCCCGAGGAGATCGAGCGCATCACCCAGCTGGTGCGCGAGGCGATCGGCTTCGACGCGCGCCGGGGTGACAGCGTCAAGGTGGTCAACAGTCCCTTCCTGCCGCCGGCACCGGTCGAGGATCTGCCCGAGCCCGCGCTGTGGGAGCAGGCCTGGTTCTGGGATGCGGTCAAGCAGGGGGGGGGCGTGCTGCTGGTGCTGCTGCTGGTGTTCGGCGTGCTGCGTCCGACCATCAAGCGCCTGACCGCGCCGCCCTCGAGCGAGCTGGCCCTGGCCGGCGCCGCGGCCGGGGCCGCGGGCGGCGAGGGCGCGACCGTCACCGGGCCGCTGGGGCCGGATGGCCAGCCCCTGGCGGAAGGCGGAGAGGGTGGCCTGGCGCTCGGCAGCAACGGCGAGCCGATCAAGCTGCCCGGCGGGGGCGAGTACGAGAACATCATGGAAGCCGCGCGCAACCTGGTGGACGAGGATCCCAAGCGGGTGGCTCAACTGGTAAAGACCTGGATCGTGGAAGATGGCAGCTGACAGCGCACAGACCGACCAGCAGGTCGTCGACAATCTCACCGGCATCCAGCGTTCCGCGCTGCTGATGCTGGGCCTGGGCGAGAACCATGCCGCCGAGGTGCTCAAGTACATGGAGCCCAAGGAGGTGCAGGAGATCGGCATGGCGATGGCCAGCCTGAGCAATATCACCAACTCGCAGATGGAGCTGGTGATGCAGAAGTTCGTCGATACCATCGGCGAGCAGACCTCGCTGGGCATGGGCTCGGACGAATACATCCGTAACATGCTGACCAAGGCCCTGGGCTCGGACAAGGCCAGCGGGGTCATCGACCGCATCCTGCTCGGGCGCAACAGCAAGGGCCTGGAACAGCTCAAGTGGATGGATCCGCGCGCCATCGCCGAGCTGATCCGCCACGAGCATCCGCAGATCATCGCCATCGTGATGTCCTTTCTCGACCCGGACCAGGCCGCCGGTGTGCTGGCCGAGTTCCACGACCCGCGGGTGCGCAACGATGTGATCATGCGCATCGCCACCCTCGAGGGCATTCAGCCGAATGCCCTGCAGGAACTGGACGAGATCCTGGAGCGCCAGCTGGCGGGCAACACCAATCTCAAGTCCTCGTCCCTGGGCGGCGTGAAGAAGGCCGCGGACATCCTCAACTTCGTGGACGGTGCCATCGAGGCCGAGGTCATCGAGGGCATCCAGAACGCCGACGAGGAGCTGGCCCAGGAGATCCAGGACAATATGTTCGTGTTCGAGAATCTCAACGATATCGACGACCGCGGCATCCAGACCCTGCTGCGCGAGGTCTCCTCCGATCAGCTGCTGCTGGCGCTGCGCGGCGCCCCGGACGATCTCAAGGAGAAGATCTTCAAGAACATGTCCTCGCGCGCGGCCGAGATGCTCAAGGACGACCTGGAGGCCGCGCCGCCGGTCAAGGTCAGCGACGTGGAGGCCGCGCAGAAGGAGATCCTGTCGGTGGCCCGCAAGCTGGCCGATGCCGGCGAGATCATGCTCGGCGGCAGCGGAGGGGATGACTTCATCTGAGGCCCATGGCAGTCGGCGACCTGAAAAGAACCCGGGTGATCCGCGCCGAGCAGGGCGACGCCCGACAGTGGAGCCCGCCGGATGTCGGCGGACGCTCGGTGCAGGAGGAGAACGAGGCCCCGCCGCTGCTGACCGCCTCCGAGCTGGAGGCGCTCGCCGAGAAGGCCCAGAAGGAAGGTTACGAGCAGGGGCGCCGCGAGGGCTTCGAGTATGGCCATCGCGAGGGCCTGGAGGAGGGCCGGCGCGAGATCAGGGAGCGTCTGGCGAGCCTGGACGGCCTGCTGCAGAGCCTGGACGCCCCCTTTCAGGCGCTGGATGCCCAGGTGGAGCAGGAGATCGTCACCCTGGTGATCGCCATGGTGCGCCAGCTGGTGCGGCGCGAGATCAAGACCGACCCGGCGCAGATCGTCGGCGTGGTGCGCGAGGCCCTGGGCATCCTGCCGGTCAATGCCCGGCGCATCCGCGTGCTGCTGCATCCCGAGGACGCGCGCATCGTGCGCGAGGCCTATACCCTGGGCGAGAGCGACCAGAAATGGCAGATCATCGAAGACCCGGTCATCCAGCGCGGCGGCTG
>JALVTT010000030.1 GCA_027024025.1 Sedimenticola sp. | reverse complement strand
CCCCTGAACGGGCCCGGACTCAGCGCGCCCGGGCGCGCACCTGGGTGCTGGCGCCCGGCCCCTCGCCCGGCCGGTCCAGCAGGATCACCCGGTTGCGGCCCTGTTCCTTGGCCTGATACACGGCCTGATCGGCCAGGCCCAGCATCGCGTCGATCGAGTCCAGGGGACGGGTGGTCGCGCCGATGCTCACGGTCAGGGGCACGCGTTCGCCCGCCGGCCCCCGCAGCTCGATGGCCTCGATCTCGGCGCGCAGGGCCTCCAGGCAGCTCAGCGGGTCGGCATCGGCCTCGATCACCTGCAGGCACACGAACTCCTCGGTCTCGAAGGGCTTGGTCAGAAAGTCATTGGCGCCGGTCTTGAGGAAGCTGGCCAGGATGCCCTTGTCCATGGCCCCGGAGACACCGATGATGCCCAGCGCCTCCGGGCTGTGGGTGCGCCGCACCTCCTGCACCATGCTCAGCCCGTCCATGCCGGGCATGTTGTAGTCGGTCACCACCAGGCGGATCCCGGGGTGGTCTTTCAGCACCGCCAGGGCCTCGCGCCCGTCGCCCGCCTCCAGGGTCCGGTAGCCGTGGGCGTTGAGCAGGCCGCACAGATAGGCGCGCTGCGAGGCGGCGTCGTCCACCACCAGGATGCAGGCCTCCCGGTTGAGGTGCATGCGCTCCACCAGGCGGGCCACGATGTCCACCCCGGCGAGGTTGTTCTTGCTCACATAGTCGGCCACCCGGCGCGCCAGGAAGCCGGCCCGGGTCTGCTCGTCCACCGAGCTGGTGAGGATGACCACCGGGATGCCATGGGACTGCACCAGGTCCACCACCTCGCCATGCGGGGCGTCCGGCAGGTTCAGGTCCAGGACCGCGACGAAGAAGTCATCGGCCCGGGCCTGCAGCAGGGCATCGGTGGCGGCCAGGGTCTCGGCGTGGTGACAGTGTACGCCGTTGATGGCTTCGATCTTGCACTTGAGCAGCGAGGCGATCGCCCGGCTGTCCTCGACCAAGAGCACAGCGCTGCCCGGTCTCCCTGTGAAGGTATCTTCCCTGTCAACGTGCTTGGCAGTTGAATGCATGGGAATGTGGTTCAGTTTGTTATTGGACGTGCAGAGGCTATCGGCCACATGAGCGGATCCTTGAGGGTGCATCCATGACGCCCGGTGCCCTACACTTGCTCCCATGAGCACCCGGCTTCTGATCATCGAGGACGATCCGGCCCTGCGCGAGATGCTGAGCCTGCATTTCGAGGACCAGGGTCTGACCGTCGCCAGCGCCGCCAACTGTCACCAGGGGCGCGAGCAACTGCGGCAGTTCGAACCCGACCTGGTACTGCTCGACCAGCAGCTGCCCGACGGCCTGGGCATCGCGCTGCTGCCCGAGCTGCTGAGCGCGCGGCCCGAGGCCCAGGTCCTGATGATGACCGGCCAGCACGATCTGGAACTGGCCATCGAGGCCATCAAGCTGGGCGCGGCCGACTTCATCCACAAGCCCATCCAGACCGAGGCCCTGCAGCAGGCGGTGGACAAGGCCCTGGCGCGACGCCAGGCAAAGACCGCCCCCTGCCCCGCCCCGCAGCTGCCCAAGCGCGACCTGATCGGGCGCAGCGCGGCCATGCTGGAGGTCAGCAAGCGCATCGCCCTGGCCGCGGGCTCGGACGCCAATGTCCTGATCCACGGCGAGTCCGGCACCGGCAAGGAGATCGTGGCGCGCCTGATCCACCAGTACGGCGACCGCTCCGGGCCCTTCGTGGCCCTGAACTGCGCGGCCATCGTCGACACCCTGCTCGAAAGCGAGCTGTTCGGCCACGAGAAGGGGGCCTTCACCGGCGCCGACCGGCGCAAGCCCGGCAAGTTCGAGCTGGCCGACGGCGGCACCCTGTTCCTGGACGAGATCGCCGAGCTGGCCCTGCCGCTGCAGGCCAAGCTGCTGCGTACCCTGCAGGAGCGCGTGATCGAGCGGGTCGGCGGCACCGAGACCCTGCCGGTGGACGTGCGCATCATCGCCGCCTCGCATCGCGACCTGTTTGCCGAGGTGGAGGCCGGACGCTTCCGCGAGGATCTGGCCTACCGCCTCAAGGTCATCGAGATCGAGCTGCCGCCCCTGCGCGAACGCCTGGAGGACATCCCCCTGCTGGCGCAGTCGCTGCTCGACCGCATCGCGGTCAGCCACAAGGCCTGCCCGCCCCCGCTCTCCGCCGAGGTGATCGCACGGCTGCAGCAGCACGACTGGCCGGGCAATGTGCGCGAGCTGGAGAACACCCTCACCCAGGCCCTGCTGCAGGCCCGCGACGGCCCCATCCTGCCCGAGCACATCCAGTTCTCCGGTAGCCACCACGCCCGGCCCGCGCCGGCCGGGGACGCGGAGGTGCTGCGCAGCCTGGAGGAGGTCGAGGCCGAACACATCCAGCGCGTGCTCGACCACACCGGCGGGCACAAGGGCCACAGCTGCGAGATCCTGGGCATCTCGCGCCCGGCCCTGGACCGCAAGATCGCCAAATACGGGCTGCGTCTGAACAAGTGAACGAATCGTTGTAACGAATCGTTAAACCCGGCCCAAGCGGCCCGCATACAAATCCATATAATTCAGTATCTTATAAACTGGCACGGGGCTTGCGTTGTAGTGGTCACAGACCCACACGAACCACTTACGGAAGCCCGATATGACCGCCACGACCTACACCCTGGACACCCCCCGCAGCACCGCCGGCGCGGCGCAGGACCGCGAATCCCGTTTCAACGCCCTGATCAGTGTCTACATGGACGATCTGTACCGCTACGCCTACTGGCTGACCCATGACCGCGCCGTGGCCGACGACCTGGTGCAGGAGACCATGGTGCGGGCCTGGAAGTCCATGGACCGGCTGCAGAACCCCAAGGCCGTCAAGGGCTGGCTGATCACCATCCTGCGGCGCGAGAACGCCCGCCGCTTCGAACGCTATCAGCCGAAACAGTCGGCCATCCCCACCGAGGAACTGGCCGCCAGAAAGGCCGAATACGACACCTCCACCGAGGCCTTCGTGCTGCGCCGCGCCCTGGAGCGCCTGCCCGAGGACTACCGCGAGCCGCTGCTGCTTCAGGTCATCCACGGCTATTCGCAGAAGGAGATCGCCGCCCAGCTCGGACTGAGCAGCGCCGGGGCCGGCACCCGCCTGTTCCGCGCCCGCCAGAAGCTGCGCGAGATGCTGGACGCCGAACAGGCCTGAACTCCCGCCGCCGGGGCAGCGCCCCGGGCACGGGCTGACAAGGCCATTGCCGGCCCGTGCCCGACAGGCTATCTTTCGGCCATCCGCAAGCAGCGAGAGATGCCCATGCCCCGGGACTGCCCGTCCACCGCACAATCCGGCCACGCCCATCCGACCGGACCCGCGCCGGCATGAACCCGCTGCTGACCGTCACCCTGATCAATATCGGGCTCATCACCCTGGTGGTGGCCACCCACTACGAGTTCCTGTACCAGGTCTCGGTCCTGATCCCGCGCCTGTGCACCCGGCACCGGCCGCGCATCCTGCTCGGCATCTTCGCCGCCTTGCTGGCACACGCCATCGAGATCTGGCTGTTCGGCATCGGCTACTATCTGGAACATCACAGCCAGACCCTCGGCCACCTGCAGGGCAACTTCGACGGCTCGCTGCTGGACGCGGCCTATTTTTCCTTCACCACCTACACCACGCTCGGTTTCGGCGATATCGAGCCCAACGGCATGCTGCGCTATACCGTGGGCATGGAAGCGCTGACCGGCCTGGTGCTGATCACCTGGACCGCCTCCTTCCTGTTCGTGGAGATGCAGCGCTACTGGGACGACCGCTGAAGGGTGACAAAGCTGTGCGGGATGGGGTTGCGTTCATCGCAGACACCCTCCTCGCGCGCCACCTCGACCCACTCGCCGCGATCGAAGGGCGGAAAGAAGGCGTCGCCCTCGGGCCGGGCGTGCACCTCGGTCAGATACATGCGCGCGACCCGCGGCAGGGCCTGGGCGTAGAGATTGGCGCCGCCGACCAGCATCAGCTCCTCGGCATCCGGGAAGGCCTCGATGGCCTGCTGCAGGCCATGCACCACCCGCGCGCCCTCGGCGCGGTAGTCGGGATTGCGGGTGATGACCACATGCGGACGCCCCGGCAGCAGCCCGGGCAGGGACTCCCAGGTGCGGCGCCCCATCAGGATGGGCTTGCCCAGGGTCAGGCGCTTGAAGCGCTGCAGGTCCGCGGGCAGGTGCCAGGGCAGGCGGTTGTCGCGGCCGATCACGCGGTTGTCGGCCAGGGCCGCGATCAATGAGAGATTGGGCACGATGGAACTCATGCCCGGATTCTACACCAGGGCAGGGCGCGGCCCGGCGCGGGCCCACGCCCTGACCTCAGGCATTCAGGCGGCCAGATCCTCGCACAGCTCCTCTTCGGCCTCGATCAGCATCTCGATGATGACCTCCATTTCCTCGGAGGCCTCCTCGGCCAGCTCGCGCACCTGGTCGCAATCGATCTTGAGCATTTCCCCGTTCATCGTACTTCCTCCTGTTCCGGGTTTGTGTATCAGAAGATTAGCACTTTCTTATACAGATAAACCGGGGAAATCGTGTTTCTTGACCTGGATCAATGTCGGGCCGTGACGTCAGACCGCCACCTGGCCCTTGATATGCGGGTGATGCCGGTAGTCGAGCAGCTCGAAGTCGTCGAAGTCGAAGGCGAACAGATCCTTCACCGCCGGATTCAGGCGCATGCGGGGCAGCGGGTAGGGCGCGCGGGTGAGCTGCAGCTCGATCTGCTCGCGGTGATTGGAATAGATATGGGCGTCGCCCAGGGTATGGATGAACTCCCCCGGGCGCAGGCCGCAGACCTGGGCCACCATCATCGTCAACAGGGCGTAGCTGGCGATATTGAACGGCACACCGAGGAAGATGTCGGCGCTGCGCTGGTAGAGCTGACAGGAGAGGCGGCCGTCGTTGACGTAGAACTGGAAAAAGGCATGACAGGGGGCCAGCGCCATGCGCCCCTGCGCCACATTGGCCTGCGGCGAGATGCGCTCGTCCGGCAGATCGGCCGGATTCCAGGCCGAGACGATGATGCGGCGCGAATCCGGGGTCTCGCGGATCTGCTCCAGCACCTGCCGGATCTGGTCGATATGACGGCCGTCCGGCGCCGGCCAGCTGCGCCACTGGTAGCCATACACCGGCCCCAGATCGCCCTGCGCGTCCGCCCACTCGTCCCAGATACTCACCCCGTGTTCCTTCAGATAACGGGTGTTGGTGTCCCCGCGCAGGAACCACAGCAGCTCATAGGCCACCGACTTGAAATGGATGCGCTTGGTGGTCACCAGCGGAAAGCCCGCGTCCAGATCGAAGCGCATCTGGTAGCCGAATACCGACCAGGTGCCGGTGCCGGTACGGTCGCCCTTGAAGGCCCCGTGCTCGCGCACATGGCGCAGCAGATCGAGATACTGTTTCATGCCTGTCCCCTCTTTGCGCGAAGCAGCAGCCACAGCCCGCCCGCCAGCATGGGCAGGGACAACAACTGGCCCATGGTCAGCCAGCCGAAGGCCAGATAGCCGAGTTGCGAGTCCGGCATGCGCACGAACTCGATCAGGAAGCGCACACAGCCATAGCCGAGCAGAAACAGCCCCGAGACCGCGCCCAGGGGCCGCGGCCGCGCCGAATACCGCCACAGCACCACGAACAGCAGCAGCCCCTCCAGGCCCGCCTCGTAGAGCTGATTGGGATGCAGCGGCGGGGTCAGGGCGGCGCCGCCGTCCAGGCCCAGCTTGTTCATGCACAGATCCAGATGCGCGGCGCAGGGCACGCGCATGCCCCAGGGCAGCCCGGTCGGCGCCCCCCAAAGCTCTCCATTGATGAAATTGCCGATGCGCCCGAAGAACAGACCCACCGGCACCAGCGGCGCGACGAAATCGCTCACCCGCAGAAAACCCAGCCCGTGACGCCGGCCGAACCAGAGCATCGCCGCCAGCACACCCAGCAGGCCGCCATGAAAGGACATCCCGCCCTGCCAGATGCGCAGCAACAGCAACGGATCGGCCAGCCACTGCGAGAAATCGTAGAACAGGATGTAGCCGACGCGCCCGCCCAGGATCACGCCCAGGGCGCCATAGAAGATCAGGTCATCCAGCTGCTCCGGCCGTACCGGACTGCCGGCGGCCCGCGCCCGCCGCCGCCCCAGCCACCAGGCCCCGCCGAAGCCGAGCAGATACATCAGCCCATACCAGCGCAGGGCCGCCGGGCCGATATGGACGATCACGGGATCAAATTCAGGATAGAGCATGGCTGCGCAGTGTAGCTTTTCGCCGCCGGCCGGACCAGCGCATGCCGCAATCCCGGCGGGAAACCGGCGCTCCCGGAAACCTCCGCCCCGCGCCCCACGCCGCGGCATCGCGACCCTTGTGGATGGATAGGCGAATGAGATCACAGTTCCCCGCTTGTCGCCCCCGCCGACAGCCTTTAGGGTAGGGCCATCTCCACCACCCGGAAGGGATGCCCCGATCCACCGCATGCGCCTGCTGTTCAAACTCCTGCTGTGGCTGCTGTTCGCCAGCCCCTTCGTCCTGGCGCTGCTGTTCTGGCTGGCCCTGGACGCCGAACCGCTGGTACCGGAACAGGCGCCGCTCTCGCAACAGGACATGCTGCGCGCCCAGGCGGTGCTGAAGGAGCACAAGCGCCAGCTGCGCACGGCCAGGCGCCCCCTGCAACTGGTCCTGAGCGAGCGCGATCTGGAGCTGGCCGGGAGCTATCTGCTGCACCGGCTCACCGAGGGCGGGCTGAACATCCGCATCGACGAGGACCGCCTGCAGGCACGCGCCAGCCTGCGGATCCCGGGCTTCCCCTCCCGTCCCTGGCTGAACCTGCAACTGCAGCTGCGGGACCGCGCGGGCCGACCCAATCTGGTCCATCTGCAACTGGGCGGATTCGTGGTGCCCGGCTTCATCGGACGGCGTCTGCTGGCCCTGGGCCTGGGCTATCTGTACCAGACCGACGAGTACCGCCTGGCGCGCGCGGTGATCGACCGCGCACAACTGCAGGACCGACGCCTGACGCTGCACTACAACTGGACCCCAGCGCTGGCGCGCCAGGCCCGCAAGACCTTTCTCCATGAACCGGCGCGCGCCCGCCAGGCCTATCGCCGGGCCCTGGCCGGTCTGCTGGCCGGCGAGCACAGTCCCTCGCTCAGCCGCCTGTTGCCCCCGCTGTTCCGCCTCGCCTCGCAACGCAGCCGGGATGGCGACCCGGTGACCGAGAACAGCGCCCTGCTGACGGTGCTCGGGCACTGGGCCTCGCCCCACGACACCCTGGCCACCGATCTGCTGGGCGAGCCGGACGGCCCCCGCCTGCCCTTCAGGGCCCGGCTGAACGGACGCCGCGACCTGGCCCGGCATTTTCTGCTGTCCGCCGCCCTGGCCGCGCATACCGGCGACACCCTGGCCGGCCTGGCCGGCGTCTACAAGGAGGTCAGCGACGCCAACGGCGGCAGCGGCTTCAGCTTCGCCGACCTGGCGGCCGACCGCGCCGGGACCCGTTTCGGCGGCCTGGCGGTCGCGTCAGCGGAGTCGGCGCGCCGTCTGCAACAGGCCCTCGCCCCGGGGCTCGCCGAAAGCGACCTGCTGCCCGATACCCGCGCCCTGGTCGAGGGCCTGGATCTGGCGCGGCTGCGCGCCCATTACGGCGATCTCGATTCGCCCGCCTATCGCGAGGCCGTGGCGCGTATCGACCGCGCCATCGACGCCTGCCGGCTGTACCGACAGCCCTGATCGACATCCGCCCCGCGTGCGCCGATGCCCGGCCCAATATTCACTTAATTCCCGATTTTCCCAAGGGGCTCAAGTTTTTGCGCCGACCGCCGTTAGCCACAGCACAACCCGCTGACATCTTGATGAGAGAGCAGGCTTATGAGGCTGATGAGCATGAACGAAAGGAAACGTCCCCCAATGCATTTGCGCACCCTGGGCGAGCGCCTGAGATACTGCCGCCGCCAGATGGGCTGGACCCAGGAGCAACTCGCCGTGCAGGCCGGCACCAACCAGGCCGTGATCCAGAAGATCGAAAACGGCAAGAGCCTGCGGCCGCGCAAGATAGACGAGATCGCCAGCGTGCTGGAGGTCAACCCCGCCTGGCTGATGTTCGGCGACGAAAAGGCCACGCCGCTGACCGATGACGCGCGCGAACTGGCCGAGCTGTGGATGGGCCTGTCGGCCGCCGACCGCGAGCAGGTGCTGGCCGAGGTGCGCCGCCTGGCCAGGAAGAACGCCTGCTGATCACAGAGTGGGCAAGACCCTCAGGTAGAACGCCTTGAGATACGCCGTTTCAGGAATCGCCGGATGAACAGGATGATCAGGACCCTGCTGACCGGACTGCAGCAACTGCAGATGACGATCGCCGTGTCGTGCGGCCTGTTGCACCGTGCGCAACAGCTGGTCCCTGTCCATGTGGAACGAGCACGAGGCCGTCACCAGCAGCCCCTCTCTCGCCGTTAGGGCCAGGGCCGCCTCGTTGAGGCGGCGATAGGCCATCACCCCCTGCTTCATGTCCTTGCGCCGCTTGATGAAGGCCGGCGGATCGAGCACGATCACATCGAAACGCTCGCCGCGGGCCTTGAGCTCGCGCAGGCTGTCGAAGGCGTCCCCGCGCAGGGTCCGCACCCGGTCGCCCACATCGTTCAGCGCCGCATTGGCCTCGACCTGCTCCAGGGCGCTGGCCGAGGCATCCACGCACAGCACCTCGCGCGCGCCGGCGGCCGCCGCGCGCACGCCCCAGGCCCCGACATAGCTGCACACATCCAGCACCCGCAGCCCCTTCACCCGGGGCATCAGCAGATCGCGGTTGAAGGCCTGATCGAAAAACCAGCCGGTCTTCTGCCCGGTGCTCGCCGGCACCCGGAAGCGGCAGCCGCCCTCGACCAGCTCCAGCTGGTCCGGCACCTCACCCGCCGCCACCTCGACATAGCGGTCCAGGCCCTCCAGCTCACGCACCCCGCTGTCGTTGCGCCACAGGATCGAGACCGGCTGCAACACCTTTTCCAGGGCGGCGACGATCTCGTCCCGCAGGGCCTCCATGCCCGCGGTGCCGATCTGCGCCACCAAATGATCGCCGTAGCGGTCCACCACCAGCCCGGGCAGGCCGTCCGCCTCGCCGAACACCAGGCGGTAATACGGCTGCGCGAAATAACGCGCGCGCAGCGCCAGCGCCACCTTCAGGCGATGCACCAGCAACGGGGTGTCGATGGGATGATCGGGCTGGCGGCTCATCAGCCGCGCGCAGATCAGCGAATTGGGGTTCACATAGGCATAGCCCAGAAAGCGCCCCCTGGCGTTCTGCACCACCACCTGTTCGCCCGGCGCCAGCCCCTTGAGCGGGGTGGCCGCGGTATCGACCTCGTTGGAATAGACCCAGAGATGGCCCGCGCGCAGGCGGCGGTCCTGATTGGGCTTGAGGCGCAGTACATTGAGTTCCATGCTGAATCCGTCGACGGCTGTTCGAAAGGAAGGCGGATTCTCGCAGAAAACCGGGTGATTTACTCCAACCGCGTCGGCCCGGGCGCCGGCCTACAGGCTGACGCCCTTGGCGAAGGTATCGCAGGCCTGCAGCGAACCCGTCTGGTAGCCCTGCTTGAACCAGCGCACCCGCTGCGCCGAGGTGCCGTGGGTGAAGGCATCCGGCGAGACCCGTCCCGTGGCCTCGCGCTGCAGGCGGTCGTCGCCGATGGCATTGGCCGCGGTCAGGCCCTCCTCGATGTCGCCGGGCTCGAGCATCTTGCGCCTGGCATCGGCATAGTGGGCCCAGATCCCCGCGTAGCAATCGGCCTGCAGCTCCAGGCGCACCGAAAGCCGGTTGCCCCGCACCTTGCCCACGCGCTGCCTCGCCTGGTGGACCTTGCCGGAGGTGCCCAGCAGGTTCTGCACATGGTGACCGATCTCGTGCGCGATCACATAGGCCTGGGCGAAATCGCCCGGCGCGCCGTGGCGCCGGGCCAGCTCATCGAAGAAGCTGAGATCGAGATAGACCTTCTCGTCGCCGGGGCAGTAGAAAGGCCCCATGGCGGCGCGACCGGTGCCGCAGGCCGAGGGGATGGCGCCGCGGTACAGCACCAGGCGGGGATAGCGATACCGCTTGCCGATCTGCCCGAGCAGGCGGCTCCAGGTCTCCTCGGTGTCGGCCAGGATGGTCTTGACGAAGGCCACCTGCTCCCGCTCCCTGGCGCTCTCCTGATGCGGGGCCGCGGCCCCCGGATTGCGCAGCGCCTGGCCCCCGCCGCCCAGCAGGGCCCCCAGGTTGCCGCCACCGAACATGACCCAGGCGCCCACCGCCAGCGCGGCCAGCAGGGTGCCCTTGGGGCCGAGAAAACGCAGCGCCAGCGGCAGCAGACGCAACAGTCCGCCCCCGCCTCCGCCGCCGAAGCCGCCCAGACCGGCACCGCTGTTGTAACGTTCGTCATCGACGTTGCTGCTCTGCCTGCGACCGCGCCAGCGCATGGATCAGTCCCCCTGCATCAGCCCGGCGATCTTGCCGGCCAGATCGCCGCCGCCCTTGCCTTCGAGAAAACCGGTGAGCACGGGCAGAAACCGGCCCAGCATGCCGGCATCCATGCCCAGGCCCGAAAAGCCCTGGGCCAGCTTGGCCATGTCGCCCAGACCGCCGCCGAACATGGAGGCGGCCATGCCCATCAGGCCGCCGCTGCCTCCGGTGGGCGCCTTGTCGATCAGGCCCTGGGCGTCCGGCACCATATTGCTGAGCTGCTCGAAATCACCGCCCCCCAGCTTGTCCTTGAGCGTGCCGAGAATCAGGCCCAGGCCGCCCTCGGCCTGCTGTTGGTCCACCCCAACACTGCTGATCAGTTGTTGCACCAGTTCGTTCATTGTATTGTCCCTTGCTAGCTTTCCGGACCCTGAAGTCTAAGACCATCCGGGCGGAGATGGCGCAGTTTACCTGTCGCCGGAAAACAACAACAGGGAGGAGCGTCCCCACGATGAGCGAAAACACCATCCTGCTGGGAGGCAACGGCGAGCGCCAGATCCTGCTCGACGCCGCCATGGCCAACCGTCACGGTCTGATCACCGGCGCCACCGGCACCGGCAAGACGGTCACGCTGCAGGTGCTGGCCGAGTCCTTCTCGCGCCTCGGCGTGCCGGTGTTCGCGGCCGACATCAAGGGCGACCTCTCCGGGCTGGCGGTGGCCGGCAAACCGCATCCCAAGATCGACGAGCGCATCCAGTACATCGGCATCGAGGGTCACAACTTCGAAGGCAACCCGCTGCTGTTCTGGGACGTGTTTGGCAGGCAGGGCCACCCCCTGCGCACCACCATCTCGGAGATGGGGCCGCTGCTGCTGGCCAACCTGCTGGAGCTGAACGAGACCCAGGAGGGCATCCTGCACATCGCCTTCGCGGTGGCCGACGACCAGGGGCTGCTGCTGCTCGACCTCAAGGATCTGCGCGCCATGCTCAACTGGGTGGCCGACAACGCCAAGGAACTGGGCAGCGAGTACGGCAACATCTCGCGCGCCAGCGTGAACGCCATCCTGCGCCGCCTGCTGGTGCTGGAGGAATCCGGCGGCGAGCAGTTCTTCGGCGAGCCGGCGCTGCGCATCGAGCACCTGATGCAGACCGACTTCTCCGGGCGTGGGGTGATCAGCCTGCTGGACGCCACCACCCTGTACCACTCGCCGCGCATCTACGCGACCTTCCTGCTGTGGCTGCTCTCCGAGCTGATGGAAGAGCTGCCCGAGCGCGGCGAGTGGTACAGGGT
>JALVTT010000029.1 GCA_027024025.1 Sedimenticola sp. | reverse complement strand
GCGCTGCCGGGTGGCCTCGATGGCGTTCAGCCGCTCCTGTTTGCGGCGGGCCTCGTCCAGGGCCGCGCCCAGGCGGCCGTATTCCCGCGCCAGCCCGCCCACGGCCATGCCGGACTGGCGCATGGCGCGGCGGGTGCGTTCCAGCTCTTCCCGCTGCCGGGTGAGGGTCTGCTTGAGCTGACGGGCGCGGTTCTTGGCCCGTTCAAGGGACCGTTCCAGTTCTTTTGAAGGCGATTCCTTGAGTTCCGCCGCCAGGCGCTGAATTTCCGCCTGCGTTTCGTGCAGCGCCTGTTCGGTCTGGCGGGCGGACTGCTTGTCGGCGCGGAAGCGTTCGATCAGCCCCCGTTGCTGCTTCATGGCGCGGATCGACCGGCCGAGCTGGTCGAGGTCTTTCTTGACGCCGCCGAACGCCTTGCCTACGCTGGCCTGCAGGGCGGCGCCGATGGTGATGCCCAGATAGAGGGATTTGCTCATGATCCACCGTTTTGCACGCGAGTTCGAACGGGTGATGGACTGGCCCCATCACATCCGTCTGTTGATGTTCCTCTCCGCCGCCTGCGGCGTTCTGCTGTCCGCCTGGGGCGGGCTGGAGGCGGGGGCGCCGCGCGGCGCGGGCGACTGGCTGGCGGCGTTGATCGCCGGGGCCGTCGCGGCGCTTCCCCTCGCCTTTTTTCTGTTTGTGCCCTATGCCCTGGCGGTCATTGTGCTGGCGGCGGCGCGGGGAGCGCTTGCAACCAGGCCATTAGCTCATCGCCATCCAGCTCCAGCAGTTCACCCAGGCTCCAGCCGGTTCGCCCGGCGAGGATGACCACCGCCTTCCGGGCGTCCCGCGGGCTCAGGACAAAAAACCGGCATAGACCTGTTGCAGCGCCTGGTAGTCGGCCACGTCGAGTTCCTCCAGCGTTTCCGGCGGCAGCTCGGCCAGGTTGGCCAGCAGGCGCAACTCGCGCGCACCATCGGAGCCTTCCAGCTTCTCCACCGCCAGCATGTCGCGCACCTTGGGGCGGCGCAGGGCGATCTCGGTGACCTCCTGGCCGTCCACGGTAATGGGGTATTGCAGCTTGACCACCTCGCTCATGCCTTGGCCTCCTTGGCTGTCTTGCCGCGCGCCTTGGGCGCGGGTTCGGCATCGGCCGGCTCGATATGCCCGGAGGCGAGCAGGTACTGGGCCTGCCGCGCGGTGAGTTCGACGGTGTCGCCCGGTCCGTGTCCGCTATGGCTGAGCGGCTGGAGCACGCGATAGGGTTCAGTCTGTGTCATGGTCGTGCCCTCCTCAGATGCCCAGGTTGGCCCGACGCGCCGCCAGACGGTCGACGCCATCGACCTTCTCGACCATGTTCACCATGTCGATCTCGATCAGATCGCGCCCGCCTTGGCGGTATCGGTAGTAGCTGGCCGCCACCGCCACCTTGAGGGTGGCATCCTCGCCCGCCTTCCAGCCGCCGGGGTCCAGCTCCTTCCAGCGGCCGCGCAGGGTCACCTCCACCGGCACCACGGCGGCCGTGGCGTCGTCCGACTCGATGCTGCCGGCGAAGCGCAGGGCTACGGCGGCGTGGTCCTGCAACCCCCATAGGCGCAGTACGTCCTCGGCGTAATCGGACAGGGTGAAGTCGGCCTCGAGCTTCTCCAGGCCCATGTCGATCTCCACCGGGCCGGCCATGCCGCCGGCGCGGTATTCGTTCATCTTGCGGGTGAGCTTGGGCAGGTTCAGCTCGGGCGCCTTGCCCAAGTAGCCCCGCCCGTCCACAAACAGGTTGAAGTCCTTGAGGATGCGTGGAGTGTTCCCCGCGCCCGCGGGGATGAACCGCAAGTGCTGGGCGATGCACTGCGCGCGGCGAAGTGTTCCCCGCGCCCGCGGGGATGAACCGGGCACGGTGGGTGCCGTGCGCCGCGCGCTGGCGTGTTCCCCGCGCCCGCGGGGATGAACCGCATAGCATCGCTGAGATCCGCCGCGATCTGTACGTGTTCCCCGCGCCCGCGGGGATGAACCGTTGCCGCAGCGCTCGAGACTCGGCGTGACGCCGTGTTCCCCGCGCCCGCGGGGATGAAACGAAAAACCAGCAGCACCGGCCTGTCCAGGGCCATCGGCATCGAAACCCTGTGCCGCGAGGCGCGACAAGATCGTGGTGCGCGTGGACTACCGCATCAAGCTGGCGGGCGAGGGGAAAACGGATCAACGTGGTGCGCACCGGCGGCTGGTGAACCTGGAAAATCCGGTCGCCCCACGCTACGAAGTGTTGGAAGGAAGCCTGTGATGCCCAGGGGGTACGCCACCTTCCCCGTAGCAGATGCCGCGCAAGCGCGAAAACTGAACCGGACCGGCGATTTCCCGGTTGTCAGGGCACCACGGCTTCTATGCAGAGTATAGCCCCTACTGGCCTTGTATCTATCCGCGCCACTTGCGGCCGCGGCCGGGATAGAGCGCCGCTGGATGCCGGCGAGACGCGGGCGCTCCCGGCTCTTTGTCCAGACAGTTGTGTCGCTTGACAGGGATGAGGGGATGGATGAAGCGCATGACATGAAAAGGCGCTATGCCTCTGCTGCCCCCCCGATTGATCGAATACTCGGGCCATTTCGTGCCAATATTCAACCAATAATGGCATGAATATGGGCTATATTACGGTCATGACCCACCCCAAATGGCTCTGGCAGCGCGCGGTCTGGCCTGATTTCGACTTTGATCCGGCCGGTTTTTCCGGCGAGATCACCGCTTTCTTGACGGCCGCCCATCGTCTGGACGGACGGGCGGAGGCGCTTTCCGAACCCGCCCGTCAGGCGGTCATGGTCGATCTGATGGCGACCGAGGCGGCCAGCACGATGGAGATCGAGGGTGAAAGGCCCGATCGTGAAACGATCGTCAACATCATCATGTCGCTGATGGGGTATGTCCGCGGCAAGGGCCTGTCCCTGGACAGTAAGTCCGAGGGCGTTGCCCTGTTGATGGCCGATATCCGAAAGCGCTGGGCGCGGCCGCTCACGCACGAACGTTTATACGCGTGGCAGCAGGCGCTGATACCGGAATCCGGTCGGCCCGGCATCACGCGGGGCGCCTATCGTCACGGCGAGGTGAGGGTCGTGTCCGGGCCGCTCGAAGACCTCAGGGTGCATTACCAGGCGCCGCCGCCAGACCGCGTCATGGCGGAGATGGACCGCTTCATCGACTGGTTCAACGACTCGCTCGACAGGCTGCCGGGGCCGGTCCGCGCGGGTGTCGCCCATCTCTGGTTCGAGATGATCCACCCCTTCGACGATGGCAACGGGCGGGTCGGCCGCGCGATTGCCGATCTCGCGCTGTCCCAGGCCCTGGGGTTTCCGACCCTGGGCTGTCTCGCGGCCGCCATCGCGCGGAACAGGCCGGCCTATTATCACGAGCTGGAACAGGCGCAATCGGGCGATGGCCATATCCAGCGCTGGCTCGGCTTCTTCTGCGAGAGGGTGGCGGAAGCACAACGGATCGCCCTTGGCCGGGTGGATTTCATGCTCGACAGGGCCCGCTTCTTCGATCGCTTCGGCGGTCACTTGAACGCGCGGCAGCAGACCGCGCTGGAGGCGGTCTTCCAGCGCGGACCCGAACGCTTCGCGGAGGGGCTTTCGCCGCGGCGCTACAAGGCGATCACCGGCTGTTCGACACGCACCGCGCACCGCGACATGGCCGGCCTGGTACGGATGGGCGCCATCGCCAAGGTGCCCGGCACCGCCACGCGCAATGTGCGCTATACGATCACCCGGGCCGGGCCGGCGGACGAGACCAGCCATCCGGACCCGCCCGGGCCTCCAGGCGCTTGCGCACGAAGCCGACCCGGGCCTCACGCGTCTTGACGCGCACAGGCACCTCGATGATCCTGCTTTTCGGCAGCCACATGTGGGCGTAGCCGACGATGGTGGCGTGATTGCGCAGCTGCACCAGGGGGTCGAGCACGCGCCGACGCTGATTGCCGTCCGCCTCGAGCGGCACCAGGGGGATGGCGCCCCAGGGCAGGATCACCAGGCTGTCGAGTTGCTCGAAGCGTTCCCGGCAGGCCTTGAAGAAGGCCTCGCTGCGCCGGGGGCGACGGCCCAGGCCGCGCAGCAGCCAGTTGTGGCACAGGTCGATGGCGCAGCGGTCGGCGACGAAGCCGCCCGCCTCGTCCTCGCGGGCGCTCTTGTATTCCAGCACCTGCCAGAAGGCCTGTTCCAGCGCGTCCTCGTCGCCCTTGACCACCTCGGGCGCGAACAGCGGATCGAAATGTTCCTCGATGACCGGCAGGCCGAGATCGGCCCCGAGATCGGCCGCCAGGGTGGACTTGCCGATCCCGGCGCTGCCGGAGATCGCGATTTTCAATGTGCCTTGCTGCATGGCCCCGCCTGTCATTTGCTGCAGACAGTTTACGCCGCTGGCGCGCCGGCCGCAGTGGGATAGAATCGCTCCAGTTCAATCCACAAGGACACTCCGTTCTCATGGCCGGCTCCAGCACCAGGGTCATCCTTGCCGCCCTTGCGGGCAACACCGCGATCGCGGTCACCAAGTTTGTGGCGGCGGGGCTGACGGGCAGTTCCGCCATGCTCTCCGAGGGCATCCATTCGCTGGTCGACACCGGCAACCAGGGCCTGCTGCTGTACGGCCTGCGCCAGGCCAAACGGCCGCCGAGCGAGGACTTTCCCTTCGGCCACGCCAAGGAGATCTATTTCTGGAGCTTCGTGGTGGCGATCATGATCTTCGGCGTGGGCGCCGGGGTGTCGTTCTACGAGGGCGTGCACCACATCCTGGACCCGCGCCCGATGAGCCATCCCATGATCAACTATGCGGTACTGGGGCTGTCGATCCTGTTCGAGGGCGGCTCCTGGTGGGTGGCGCTGCGCGAGTTCGGCAAGACCAAGGGCTCGCTGGGCTATGTCGAGGCGGTCAACCGGGGCAAGGACCCTTCCATGTTCGTGGTGCTGTTCGAGGACTCGGCCGCCCTGCTGGGGCTGCTGGTGGCGCTGATCGGCATCGCCCTGGCGCAACTGACGGGCCAGGCCTGGTTCGACGGCCTGGCCTCGGTGATCATCGGCCTGATCCTGGCCGTGACCTCGACCTGGCTGGCGATCGAGACCAAGAACCTGCTGATCGGCGAGGCCGCCTGCCGGCATGTGATCCGCGGCATCCGCCTGATCCTGCGCGGCGAGCCGGGCATCGAGCGGATCAACGAGGTGTTGAGCATGCACCTGGGCCCGGACGATGTGCTAGTGACCATCAGCGCCGACTTTCGTGACGACATCCCCGCGGGCGAGGTCGAGCAGACCATAGAGCGCATCGAGCAGCAGGTGCGCACACGCTATCCCGAGGTCAAGCGCATTTTCATCGAGGCCGAACCGGCGGCCGCCGCCCGGGGGGCCGGCGCATGAACCTCCATCTGATCGCCGTGGGCGAGCGCATGCCGGCCTGGGTCGACCAGGGCTACGAGGAATACGCCCGGCGCATGCCGCGCGAATGCCGCCTGAGACTGGTCGAAATCGCCCCCGGGCGGCGCGGCAAGAACGCCGATATCGCGCGCGCCGTGCGCGACGAGGGGCAGCGCATGCTAGCGGCCATCCCCAAGGGCGCGCGGGTGATCGCCCTGGAGGTGGGGGGCCGCGCCTGGTCCACCGAACAGCTGGCCGACCGGCTGCGCGACTGGATGGGCGGCGGGCAAGACGTCGCCCTGCTGGTGGGCGGGCCGGAGGGGCTGTCGGATCAGGTCCGCGCCGCGGCCTCGCAGCAGTGGTCGCTGTCGCCGCTGACCCTGCCGCATCCCCTGGTGCGGGTGATCCTGGCCGAGCAGCTCTACCGCGCCTGGAGCATCCTCGCCAACCATCCCTACCACCGGGGCTGAGCATGCCGCTGATCCTGGCCTCACAGTCCCCCCGCCGCGCCGAGCTGCTGCGTCAGATCGGGCTGAGCTTTCGCACCGAGCCGGCCGATATCGACGAGACCCCGCGCCCCGGCGAGGCCCCACATGACTATGTGCGGCGCATGGCCGAGGCCAAGGCCCTGGCGGTAAAGGCGCGCTTTCCCGACGCCGTGGTGCTGGGCTCGGACACCTCGGTGATCCTCGACGGCGAGATCCTGGGCAAGCCGCGCGAGCGCGCGCACGGCATCGCAATGCTGCTGGCCCTGGCCGGACGCAGCCACCAGGTGCTCACCGCGGTGGCCCTGGCCGATCGCGGACTGGCCTGCCGCCTGAGCGAGAGCCGCGTCCGCTTCGGTCCGATCGACCGGGACGCCGCGACCCGCTACTGGGACAGCGGCGAGCCCCGCGACAAGGCCGGCGGCTACGCCATCCAGGGCCTGGGCGCGGTGTTCGTCGAGCACATCGAGGGCAGTTATTCCGGCATCATGGGGCTGCCCCTGTACGAGACCGCGGAACTGCTGGGCATGGCCGGGCTGCACCCCCTGGAGGGATGATAGACTTGGCCCCATGAGCGAAGAAATCCTGATCAACGTCACCCCGCCCGAGACCCGTGTCGCCGTCGTCGAGAACGGGGTGGTGCAGGAAATCATCATCGAGCGCACCGCGCGCCGCGGCCTGGTCGGCAACATCTACAAGGGCAAGGTCTGTCGCGTGCTGCCGGGCATGCAGGCCGCCTTTGTCGATATCGGCCTGGCGCGCGCCGCCTTTCTGCACGCCTCCGACATCCACACCCCCTCGGGCCGCACCGAGCAGATCACCGACCTGGTGCGCGAGGGCGCGCCCATCGTGGTGCAGGTGGTCAAGGACCCCATCGGCAGCAAGGGCGCGCGCCTGACCACCAATATCTCCATCCCCTCGCGCTACATGGTCTTCATGCCCAATATGCAGAGCGTGGGCGTGTCGCAGAAGATCGAGGACGAGAAGGAACGCAACCGCCTGCGCCAGATCCTGTCACGCTTCGCCCAGGAATCGGAACTGCCCGCCGGCTTCATCGCGCGCACCGCGGCCGAGGGCGCCAGCGAGGAGGCCCTGCTCAACGACATGCGCTTCCTGCAGCGCCTGTGGAAATCGATCAACGAACGCGCCGCGGAGATGAAGCCGCTGCAGGCGGTGCACGAGGATCTGCCGCTGGGCCTGCGCGCCCTGCGCGACCTGGTCAGCCCCGACGTCGAGCGCGTGCGCATCGACTCGCGCTCGACCTATGAGAAGGCGCGCCAGTTCGCGCACAAGTTCCTGCCCGACTCCGACACCCAGATCGAGTACTACCCGGGCGAGCGGCCGATCTTCGACCTGTACGGCATCGAGGACGAGATCCAGAAGGCCCTGCGCCGTACCGTGGAACTCAAGTCGGGCGGCCATCTGGTGATCGACCAGACCGAGGCCATGACCACCATCGACGTCAACACCGGCGCCTTCGTCGGTCACCGCACCCTGGAAGAGACCATCTTCAAGACCAACCTCGAGGCGGCCCAGGCGATCTGCCGCCAGCTGCGCCTGCGCAACCTGGGCGGGATCATCATCATCGACTTCATCGACATGCTCGACCCCGAGCACAAGCGCCAGGTGATCCGCGCCCTGGAACGCTGCCTGGCGCACGATCACGCCAAGACCCACATCAGCGAGGTCTCGCAGCTCGGCCTGGTGGAGATGACCCGCAAGCGCACCCGCGAATCGCTGGAACACGTGCTGTGCGAGACCTGCCCCACCTGCCACGGGCGCGGCTCGCTCAAGACCGCCGAGACGACCTGTTACGAGATCTTCCGCGAGATCCTGCGCGAGTCGCGCCAGTTCGACGTCGAGCAACTGCTGGTGCTGGCCTCGCCCGAGGTGATCGACCGCCTGCTCGACGAGGAGTCACAAAACCTGGCCGAACTCGAGCAATTCATCGGCAAACCCATAAAACTCCAGGCTGAATCCCTCTACACTCAGGAACAGTATGACGTCGTCCTGGTCTGATCACGCATGAAGCCGATCGCCCTCTGGGGCAGAAAAATCCTGATCGTCCTGATCCTGCTGTGGGGCCTCATGGCGCTCGCCGCGCGCCTCGCAACCCCGCTGCTCCAGCACGCGCGCGCGCCCATCGCCGAATGGCTGAGCCAGCGCCTGGGCCAGCCGGTGCAATTCGAGCGCATCCAGGCCAGCTGGTGGGGCATAGGCCCGCGCCTGCGCCTGCAGAAGATCCGCGTCGGCCAGGGCGCGGCGGCCATCACCCTGGACAGCCTGAGCATCGACCTCAGCCACATCAGCCTGCTGCGCGGCGCGCTGCTCGACGCCCTGCGCCTGACCGTGGAGGGGCTGGACCTGCACCTGGTGCGCGAGCCCGACCACCGGGTCCACATCGCCGGCCTGCCCACGCGCCAGGGCCAGTACCACGGCATCGCCCTGCCCCGCCACCTGCGCCTGCGCCACACCCGCCTGGTCTGGGAGGACCGCCTCGCCGGGGCCCGCCCGGTCATCATCGACCCCATCGACCTCGACCTCTTGCGCCACGGACGCGACCTGACCCTGCGCGGACGCATGCAAAGCCCCCTCGGACGGGCCCGCTTCAGTGCCCGTATCGAGGGCTTCCTGGGCAGCAGCGACTGGGCCGGACAGACCTATGTGCAGGCGGAGGGACTGGCCCTGACCCACCTGCTCGCCCCCTATCTGCCGGCCGCCTACCGCCTGCGGGACGGCCGCATGGACATCCGGCTCTGGCAGCAGTGGGCGCAGGCCCGCACGGTCAGCGCGCGCGGGCGGCTGCATATCCGCGGCCTGGACCTGGCCAACCACGACCAGCCGCCGCACCACCTGCGGCTGAACACGCTGCGGGCGGACTTCGATTTTGTGCGCCAGGCGGAACGCTGGCGCCTGCTGCTCGACCCGCTGCGGGTGGACAGCCCGGTCAGCGGCCAGGTGGACCAGGCCCGCCTGGTGCTGCGCCGCGACACGCCGGCCGACGGCCAGAGCCGCACCGCCCTGGCCGCCACCGGCCTGCCCCTGGCCCTGCTCAACGAGCTGGCCCTGGTGCGTCCGCCCAATGCCGAAATCGGCAAGGCCCTGCTGGCCCTGCAGCCACGCGGCAGGCTGCGCCGTCTGGCGCTGCGCCTGGGCGCCGCCCCCGCGCAGGACTGGCGCCTGGATGCCGAGATCGACGGCCTGGACGTCCGGCGCTGGCAGTCCCTGCCCGGGCTGCAGGGCATCGGCCTGCGCCTGGCGGCCGGTCCGGCCCACGCCTACGCCGAGATCGAAGGCCACAAGGGCCGGATCGACCTGGCCCAGCTGTTTCGCGCCCCCCTGCCGATCGAAGGGCTGCGGGGCCGGCTGTACTGGACCCGCGAGGCCGACGGCTGGCGGCTGGACAGCGACACCCTGCGCTTCGCCACCCCCGATCTGCACGGCCAGGCCCGGCTGCATCTGCGCCAGCGGCCCGGACAGCCCCCCATGCTCGACCTGCTCGGCCACATAGAGGACGCCCCGGTCTCGGCCACCGGGCGCTATCTGCCCACCGCCATCATGGACGAAGACCTGGTCGCCTGGCTGGACCGCGCCCTGGTCGCCGGTCACCTGGCGCGCGCCGATGTGCTGGTCAGCGGCCCGCTGGCCGACTTCCCCTTCGATCCCGAACGCAACGGGGTGTTCGAGGTCACCGCCGAACTCCAGCGCACCCCCCTGGACTACCTGCCTGGCTGGCCCCCGCTGCGGGACATGGACGCCCGCCTGTTCTTCCACCAGAACACCCTCGACATCGACGTGCACAAGGCGCGCATCTACGACAGCCGCCTACTGGACACCCATGTGCGCATCGCCCGCCTCAGCCCCGTGACCCCGCTGCGGGTGCGCGGCACCGTGGCCGGTCCCCTGGCCGACGAACTGCGTCTGCTGCAGTCTCCGGCCCTGGCGCAACGCTTCGGCAAGGTGGCCGCGGCCATGCAGGCCGAGGGCCCGGCGCGGCTCAAGCTGCGCTTCCAGATCCCGCTGGCCCGGAACTCCGGCCCCTACCGCCTGGACGCCCGCCTGCACCTGGACGACAACCGCCTGCGCCTGCCCGGCTGGGATCTCGACCTGCAGCGGATCCGCGGCCGCATCCGCATCGGCCTGGACGACCTGGAGGCCAGCGGCATCCAGGCCCGGGCCTTCGACCGGCCGCTCAAGGTCGATGTCCACACCCGCGAGGGCGACACCCGCATCCAGGCCGACACCCGCTGGCCGGTATCGCTGCTGAGACAGCGCTTCCCCAGGCTGCCGCTGGAACTGGCGCGCGGCGAGGCCGCCTTCCACCTCGACCTGGACATCCCCAACGATGAACACCCGCCCCGGCTGACCGTGCGCTCCGACCTCGCCGGCATGGCCCTGGACCTGCCCGTGCCGCTGGGCAAGACCGCCGCCGAGCGGCGCAAGCTCACGGTCTCGCTGCCGCTGTCGGACCAGCCCGCCGTGCACATCCATTATGCCGACGGGCTGGACGCGCGCATCGCCGGCGACGCCGAACGCGGCGAGATCCGCTACCGACGCGGCCCTTCACGCCTGCCGCGCAAACCGGGCTACCGCATCCTGCTGAAGCTGCCGGCCCTGCATCTGGCCCCCTGGCGGGCGCTGACCGCCCGCCTCGACACCGGCAAGGGCCGCCTGCCGCCCTGGCATCTGGAACTGGACACCGAGCACCTGTTCACCGGGACCATCGACTGGCCCGCCCTGAAGCTCAACGCCGACCACCACGACGGCCTGATCGACGGACGCATCGACAGCCTGCGCCTGGCCGGGGATTTCGATTACCGGCCGGGCAAGCCCGGGCGGCTCCGGGCACGCCTCAAGCGCCTGTTCCTGTACCCCGATACCCAATCCGAGCCCGGACCACCGCCCGACCCCGCCGCCGGACCGGACCCGCGCGGCCTGCCCGCCATCGAGCTGCAGTGCGCCGACCTGCGCGCCAACAAGGCCCATCTCGGGCGGCTCACCCTGGCGGCCCGGCCACAGGCCGACGGCGCCCGCATCGACACGCTCGACATCCAGGGCCCCACGGGCAGCCTGCACGCCAGCGGCCACTGGCTGTGGCGCAGGGACCGGGCGCACAGCGACTTCAAGGGCGAGCTGAAGCTGAACGACCTGGGCGGATTCCTGGCCGCGCTGGGCTACCCGCGCCATGTCCACGACGCCCGCGCCAGCAGCCGCTTCGCCCTGGACTGGCCGGGCAGCCCGGCCCAGCTGCACCGCGCCACCCTGCACGGCACCGCCGAGGTCGAGGTCAGGGACGGGCGCCTGTCCGAGGTCGACCCCGGCGTGGCCAAGGTGCTCGGCCTGCTCAGCCTGGACGCGCTCAAGCGCCGCCTGCGCCTGGACTTCGGCGACCTGTTCAAGAAGGGCTATACCTTCGACCGCATCCACGGCAACTTCGCCCTGGGCGAGGGCCAGGCGCGCACCCGCGACCTGGTGGTGGAGGGCCCCTCCGGGCGCATCGAGATCGGCGGCCGCATCGGCCTGGTGGCGCACGACTTCGACCAGGTGGTGCGGGTCACCCCGGACCTGGACGCCACCCTGGTGATCGCCAGCACCGTGGCCGGCGGCCCGGTGGCCGGGGCGGTGGCCTTCCTGGCGCAGCGCCTGCTCTCCGAAGCTGTGGACCAGATCAACCGCTTCGACTACGCGGTCACCGGCAGCTGGGACAAGCCAAAGCTGACCCCGCTCAAGGGCGGCGGCCCCATCTCCGAGCTGTTCAACACCCTGCGCGGCAACTCCAAGAAAAAGACCCAGGCCCAGAAACAGGCCATCGACGAAAGCAAGACCCACCCCAAAAAGGGCCTGCTCGAACGCCTGATCGGCAAGCCGGGCAAGACCCCGCCCCAGACCCCCGACGACCAGCCCAGCTT